>CAYRPC010000118.1:0-9470 GCA_964425995.1 uncultured Phycisphaeraceae bacterium | reverse complement strand
ATCTCGGCCTCGACGGCGGGCTCGTTCTGCGTGGTCAGTTGCAAACACGCCGCGGCCTCGGCGTACCGGCCCAGCAATCGCAGCACCCCCGCCAGCCACACGCCTACACGCGCGGCGGGGCCGGGGTGGTCGGCCAACCACAGGGCCTTGCAGGTCTCGGCCAGCGGCGTCAGTTCCCAGCGCAGGCTCTGGTCGGTGACGGCGGCGGGGTTGTCCACGCCCCGGTCAGTGCCGTCGGGGTTGGTGCCGATGATGGTCGCCCGCCGCGCGGCGGCGCAGGCGGCGATTTCGAGCAGGAGCGCGGTGGCTTGCCCCTCCTTCGCGGCCATTCGCTCCCGGCACCGCTTGGCGTGCAGGCGGTGCAAGCGGCGGAAGCGCCCCTCTTCACCGATGGCCGTCAGCACATCCAGCCGCCGGAGGTGGTCCAGAACATCGGCGGCCGCGCGGGGAGCCCCCGAGGGCTTCTGCCCGAGGTCAAGGCGGGATTCGCCGCGGGCGGGATCGGCATCCGCCCGCAACAGCAGTTCGAGCCAGAGGCCGGGCATGCCATCGGGCGGGAGGACCGCGGTGTAATCCATCACGCGCTGCTCGGCCGCCGGGAGTTTGTGGTACAACGCATCGAGCACTGCGGTGATGCGGCCGGTGTAGCGGATTTCCTTCTGGATATCCGCGCGCGATTCCGGCAGGGCATCGAGCGGCACCTTGACAAGATTGTCGGCGTACACCGCCCAATCGCTCCGGCGGTCGAGGGCGAGGTCGGCCCCCACCGCCGCCACCGCGAGCGCGAGGCCGCCGAGTTCGGCGGTGATCCGTTTCGCGGCGGCCGCATCGAAGGCCAACCCAAACTCCGCGGCGAACAGCGCGAGCATGTCAGCGCCCTCGTGCTCGGTCAGGCTGCCGACATCGACCCCGCGCACGCCCGGCAGGTGCTCGGCCCGCGTGGTTATGATCACATGGCACGGCGGCACGGGCAGGAGCGGCGGGATGGCCACTTGCTGCCCGTTGATCTCGACCGTGCCCCCCTGCACGGCCAGCGAACTCCACACCTCCTCATCGGGGAGGTTGTCGAGAATGAGCAGGCAGGCGGGCGGCTGCGAGAGCCGGTTCAGCACCATCCGCGCCTTCTGATGGTCGGTCAGGTTGCGGGTAGCCTCGGACTCGGTGAGCAGGGCCGCCAGCGACCGGACCAACGGCTGGCTCTCCATGTTGATCTGGAAACAGTGTTCGCTGTATTCCTTGCCATACTTCTGCCGGTACCACTGCGAAAGAACGGTCTTGCCCTGTCCGCCCGAGCCGCGCGTGACGGCCTGGCCGGTGAGCGCTGTGCGGCCCGTGCCCAGCAGGACATCGCGAAGGTCTTGCAGGAGTTGCGGACGGGGAATCAGGTGCATCGGCGGCCCGGGGATGTTGGGCTGAACCAGCCCGACCATGCCGTAGGCCGCCATCAGATCGCGCACCTGAGAGACCGCACCCGCCATGTCTTTGAGGAGCGAGAGCACGGTGGCGAGTGTGCCCTCGATCCGCCCGAGCGCCTCCTTCATCGCGGGGAGGTCGGCGGCGAGTGTGGAGACGGCTGTGTGGATGAACGAGAGTTGTTCGCGGTCGGCGGCCAGTTGCTCCGCCGGAACCGCGCCCACCCGCGCGGTGCAGGTAGTGTGCAACTTCTCGAAGGCTTGGCGGACACTTTCCTGATGCTGATTGAACGCTCCGGTCAGGGCTTGCATGTGCACTGACTGGGCGTGCGCGTTGGCCTTCAGCGACGCGGTGTCCGCTTTGATGGCGGCGGTGCCGGACTTGATCTCCTTGATGTCGGCGTGAATCTCGCCCAGGAAGCGGAGCACCACGGCGAACCACGCCGGGTCAGACTCCGCGCCGGCTTCTTTCAGGACTTGCACGAGATTGGCGGAAAAGTAATCCTGGAGGTGGCCCGCCGCGTGTTCGAGCGCGACCTGCATTGTCTCCTTGCCCAGCGCGTGCGCGTACTGCCCGACGAGGACTTCCCACTGCCTGGCGGTAAGCGGCTTGGCATTGCGGATGGTGTTGGCGTCGCCGGAGAGGATCGTCGTCACGCGGGCTTCGTCGATGGCATCTGTGCCAGGGGTGAGTTGGAGCGTGAGGGGCTTGGCCAGCATCGCGGCGGCGGTGGCCTTGAGATAGTTCTTGCCGTCCACTGACTTTGAATATGTCTCGGCGGCATCTTGCAGGCAGCTGGCGATCGCGGTGTTGATCGCGCGCTGCACGTCGTGGTTTTGCTTGCTGCGGCGGGCTTTGTCGGCGGCGGAGAGGCGGCCTTGGACTTCGTCGCTGAAAATTCCCGAGAGCACATTGATGGCAAAGCCGAGCGCCGCTTCGCCCGCTTTCTTTGGTCCTTCGGTGCCGAGCACGGCGATCAGCAGCGGCGCGAGCGTGCCACCCGAGGCGATGGTCGCGATGCCGAGGGCAGCAACGGCGCCCAACTGGATGGCGTTTGCACGCGAGATCTGCAAGGATCCGGAAGGCATGATGGTGATTGTACAGGGGAACGCTTGAAGGCGGCGGACGCTGCGCATGCACGCGAATTATTGAGCGAATCCCGAATGCCGAATCACGATTGCCGAATCCCGAATACCCAACGCCACGCTTTACCTGCACGCTCAGGCTGCCCACAAGCGCACACATCTCGCTCTGCTGCTTTGGAACTTCGCGTGTGCAACGCCAACCCCGCAAGTCGCCCGCCCCTACCGCCCCTCCAACCCATCCAAGAACGCGTTCATCTCTTTCGCAAACTCTTCCACCTTCTCCACCATCGGGACGTGCCCGCACTGGTCCAGCCAGAGCACGCGGTTGTTGGGGATCTTGGCGGCGAACTGTTCGCAGGCTTCGGGGGGGGTGACAACATCCTGCCTGCCCCAGACCAGAAGCGTCGGGGCCTGGATGTTGGAGAGTTGCTCGCCCAGGTGGTTCTTGCGGGCGGTGCGTGAAAGGCGGACCATAGCGCGGGCGCTGCCGCGGGCGGTGAGAACCTTGTGGGCGCGATCAACATCGCTGGGGTTCATCTTGGACTGGTCAAAGAACAACTCGCCGATCTTGCGGGCCAGCCAGTCACGTGACGGCTTGATCTGAATATCGCTGACCATGCTCTTTTCGATCAACCCACTCGCGCCCGCGAGGACCAGGCCGCGCGTGAGGTCGGGCCGCTGGATGGCGATCTTCGCCGCGATATGCCCGCCAAAACTATTGCCGACAAGCACGACAGGCTCGCTGCGCAAGTATTGCTCAAGGAAGCGGATGGTGAGCACGGTCGCACCTTGAATCGAGCAGTCTTCGCCCTCGAGGTTCAACAATGGCATCTGCACGAGCACGCAGCGGCTGCGATGCTCGATGCGTTTGACCAAGTCTTCCCAGTGGTCATTGAGTCCGACCAGTCCATGGAGGAAGACAATGGGCTTGCCCACGCCAGCGGGCAATCCAATCTCAACAACCTCGGTAGTTACGGGAACACCCTCAAGCCCCGAGAGGATGACATCAGTCGCAACGCGCGGGGACTCCGCCGCCCCATGAGGCTGCGAAGGGGCATCGGTGGTAGCGTGGATTCCTGGGGCCATGCGACTGGTGCCATGCGGCTGGCGTCCAAACAATACTTCACATCCTTGCGTCTCGTGTCCCAATGGGTCGCGGATGTACATGGTACACCATCATGTCCGAGTCAAGTATGGCTGGCACAAACTTCTTTATGGGATACACATGGTTTGTACGTTGTTTGATAGGTCAATACATCCGGCTTCGTGCTTAGGCCCGCAGACTAGCAATGCCCCGCGCCCGCGCCTAGCATCTCGACCCCACCGGGAGCGGCTCTCGCGCCCGCGTGAAGACTCCGTTTTCAAGGGTTTGCCATGCACGCCATCATCGCTGAGATCAACAAGTCCGCCCTGAAGTCTGACATCCCGGCCTTTGGCGCTGGCGACATCATCAATGTTCACTTCCGGATTGTCGAAGGTGACAAGGAACGTACCCAGGTCTTCCAGGGTATCGTGATCTCACGGAAGGGCTATGGCATCAACGAATATGCCACGATTCGCAAGATCGTCGACGAAGTCGGCGTGGAGCGAATCTTCCCGGTCAACAGCCCATTGGTGGCGAAGTATGAGATGGTCCGGCGGTCCGATGCCCGTCGCGCAAAGCTGTACTATCTCCGCGAGCGCACCGGCAAGAGCCGTCGCCTCCGCGACCGCCGCCGCGGCATGAAGCACGATCCGCAGGCAACCGTGACCACCACAACCGCCGCTGGCGTGACAGCCGCAGCGGCTGCTGCAAGTGCCCAAGCCAAGAAGATATAATCTGGAAAGCACCAGGCTCGCTTCAGATCAGGTTTCTCTATGCGATGAACAAACGCCCTGCACCCGCGGGGTGTTCTTTTTTTTGGCCTTGCAAATGTTCAGTTGGCGTTCATTTGGTGACCAACTTGATGCCAGAATATGGCATCAGAACGGGAAGAAAAGATGACAATGCGAGGGGTTCAAGGGGTTCTGGGAGGTTTGTGAAATCATGGATTAGGGCTTGCGGAATCAACCGCTTCTGGTAGGATAGAAAGCGACATTGTTCTGCGGAATAGCGTCATGGTGTCGGTGGGCCCTCGAACAGAGTCAGGAGTAGCGCATGCAGGTTCGTCCTTCTATCGTTTTGGCGTTGGTATGTGCGGCGGGCTTGCCCATGTCTGCGATGGCAGCGGGCGAAGCCGGTGGCCAGAATGCCGCCCTCACGACGCTGCAAGTCATGTATCCGGGTATATCGACGCACGAAGATGCGGGACGGGTGTTGGCGATCGGCGGCGCGCCGATGAATGATGCCGCGACCGATTCCGAAGCGGCTGATACGTGGGTGCGTCAGTTTGTCACGTCGCTGAACGTTGGCGAACTCTCACTGGGCACAGACCTTGAGCAGGCATGGCAAGGGCCAGTTGGCGATGGAATGCTGTCGGTGATCGCCTACAACCAATTCATGGATGGGTTGCCCGTGGAGATGGGCACGCTGCGCATGATCATCTCGAACCGGCCCGCACCAGCCGGACACCTTCAGGACACAACCCATCATGTGGTGCTGGCCAACGCACGGTTGGCACCTCGCCCCGAAGGCGGCTTTGCAGCGGATGCCTTCACCAGCGAGCAGGCGCTGACCCGCGTGCAGGGCGTGGCTCGGTTCGCAACTCTCAACAACTGGAGCGAAGCCGAGCAGGTGGTCTACACCGGCGAAGGCGACTTTTTCCCAAGCACCAGTGCGGTCCGCGCGTGGAAGTTCACTGGTGCAGACCGGACCGATCCATCAAACCCCAGCGTGTTCACGTTCTTTGTCGACTGCGCAACCAACGACATCGTGCATGCTCGCAGCGAAATCCTGCATGCGGACATCACGGGCAGCGTTGTTGGCCTCGCAACACCCGGCAACGTCGCACCCATCGCCAGCACGCCACCCGTCATCACGCCCATCAACGAGATCAGGGTCTCGGTGGTGGGAAGCAATCCCGAAGTCTTCGTGTACACCGATCGTTCGGGCAACTTCACGATTCCATGGACGGGCACAGATCCCGTCTCGCTCAGCATCAGCACCCAGAACGGACGCTGGAGCCGAGTCGACAACGTCTCGGGCACAGAGATCAACCTGACGCAGCCTGGCATCGTGCCCGGCACGCCCACGCTGATCAACATCAACCCCACCGACACTCCAACCGCCAACAGCCCCGCCACCGCACAGATCAACGCGCTGATTCACACCAACATCAGCCACAACTTCATCCGTGACCGCCAGCCGGGCTTGACCACCGTCGACAACAACATCCTGACCAATGTGCAACTGGGCCAGACCTGCAATGCTTTCTTTGATCCCACCGCACAGTCCATCAACTTCTTCTCTGCGGGCGGTGGCTGCGCAAACACCGCTTTCAATGGCGTAGTCAACCACGAGTATGGCCACTACTACGTCAACCGCCGTCCCCCGGTCAACACCCTCCAGCAAGGCGCGTTCGGCGAAGGCTTTGCTGACACCATCTCGATCCTCATCAACGACGATCCGATCATCGGCGAGGGCTTCTTTGCTGGTCAAAATCCCAGTTGGGTCCGCAATCCCGCAACCGCAGGCCGCAACTTTCCCTGCTCGGGAGGCATCCATGACTGTGGCCAAGTTCTGGGAGGACTTATCTGGGATATGCGCAATGCCTTCGTCGCTCGCGACGGAACCCAGGCTGGGCTGACGCTCCTGCGCCAGGTGCATTCCAACTACTATATGATCACCCAAGGCAACGATGCCCAGGGCAACGCCGCTCACCCTGGCACAGCCATCGAGTACATCACCGCAGATGACGACGACGGGCAGATCGGCAATGGCAGCCCCAACTATGGCATCATCCGTGCGGCCCTGATTGGCCGCAACATCACGACACTGCCCTGCGTCGAAGACCGCGCAAGCATCAGCGTGCTCACGGGTGTCCCAGCCTTTACGTTGAGCAACACGCCCCTGACGTATCAACTCCGTGTTCGCAATGGCTCACAGCAGATCAACCCCGCCTCCGTCCGCGTCGAGTATCGCCTCAACGCCGCCGGTGACTACCAGTCGGTACTCGCCACCAATACGAGCGGCGAGTTTTATAGCGTGACACTCCCGGGCATTCCCTGCGGCAACTCGTTCCAGTTCCGCTTCGCCGTCGACACGCAGCAGAACGTCAAGATCGTTGCTCCCATCGACAATACCTGCTCAGGCAGTATCTACAGCACCGGCGCGTTTGACTCCTTCACCGACTCGCTCAGTACCTTCGAAGCCAGCGGCGAAGGCTGGACGCAGGGGCCTCTGGACGGCCAGTTCCATACCCAGTTCGGCCGGTGGGCCAATGCGGCACCAACCTCCGGTCAGGGTTTCCCCCTCGCCGACACCACGCCCGATCCGGGCACTAGGTGCTGGATCACTAATGGCATCAACAACAACACCAGCGGCATGTCGGGCGGCGGCACAGTGATCACCAGTCCGGCTATGGATCTCTCTGTCGTCGATGATGTGACTTTCACCTACCAGCGCTGGTGGGCCAGCAACCACACCGCGACCGCAGCGCTGCGAGACCTCTTCCGCGCCGAAGTCTCGGTTGACAATGGCACCACTTGGGTCACAGCGGAGCAACTTGGTCCCAATGCCGGCAATGGTGCCTGGAGCGCGGGCTCCTTCACGCTCTCTGGCCTGGGCCTTTCTCCCACAACGCAGGTCCGCGTTCGCTTTAGTGCGGCGAATCTTGGGCAGGGCAACACCATCGCCGTCGCAGCCATCGACGACTTCAGCGTCCGAGGCACGCTCTGCAACAGTGGACCAGTTTGCGACGATATCGACTTCAATAATGATGGTGGTCGGTTTGATCCCACCGACATCGATGCTTTCCTGAGCAGGTTCAGCGAAGGTCCCTGCGTGCCTGCCACCGCGACCTGCAACGACATCGACTTCAACAACGACGCCAGCCTCTTTGACCCGGGCGATATCGATTCCTTCCTCAGCGTCTTTGGCGAAGGCCCCTGCCTCTAACCTCAAACTTCCTCTGAAAGCTTGGCCTGTAGATTAGTTTCGAGCTCGCTCAAACGACACACTTCACACGCCCGCGCACCAGCGCGGGCGTTTTTTCTTCACGCCCCTGGTTATGACGAAGCGGCTTGCCTCGCTTACGCTGCCCGCATGACCGACGCTGCCAGGCCCATGGCCAGCATCATCGACGGCAACGCCCTCGCCGCTTCGCTGCGCGAGCAAATCAAGCAGCGTGCCCAGGGCGTGCGTGCTCAAGGCGGATTCGTCAAACTCGACGCCATCCTTGCCGAGAGTGGTGACAACGGCGCCCGCATCTACGCCGAGAATCAGGCCAAGACCTGCGAAAAGGTCGGGATCGATTACACGCTGCATCGCTTGCCCCTGGGCGCAACCGAGGCGGAGATCGCGGCCAAGGTCACGACCCTTTCCGACAGCGCCGCCTGTCACGCCATCATGATGCACGTCCCCGTCCCCGACGGCATCGAGCCTTACAACCTCCAACGCCTCATCCATGTTGAGAAGGATGTCGAGGGTGTCAACCCCGCGAACATCGGCAACATCGTGTATGGCAAGTCCAGCCTCGCACCCTGCACCGCACTCGCCGTTGTGAAAATGGTCGAGCACGTCCACGGGCCAAACTTCGGCTATACCGAGTCCTTCGGCACCGCCGCAACCGCCCCGCTGCTGCGCGGAAAAGTCGCAGTCGTGGTCGGTTCCAGCGATGTCGTGGGCAAGCCCATCGCCGTGCTGCTCATGCGTCACGACGCAACCGTCATCAGTTGCAACAAGTGGACACCCTACCTCGAAGAATATTGCCGCAGCGCGGATGTGCTGGTCGCCGCGGCGGGCGTCCCGGGCCTGATCAGTGCCGAGAAGATCAAGTCCGGCGCAACCGTGATCGACGTGGGCGTCAATCGAATGACAGGCCAGGACGGCAAGACCAGGACCGTCGGCGATGTCGCCTTCGAGCAGGCGGCCCGGGTCGCAGGTCACATCAGCCCCGTGCCGGGCGGTGTGGGTCCAGTGACGGTTGCGATGCTGCTGCTCAACGTTGTCGAGTCGGCTGAGCGACGCTTCCGATTATGAATGCGCTATTTGAACGCGTCGCAAAATCTCCAACCAGCTCGGGACCATCGAATCGCACTCGAACCCTGCTCCCAGCCCTCGTCATCATCGCTCGACATATCGCGTTGGATCAGCAATACCCGCAGCCTTGAAGCCCTCCCGCCGCAGTTGGCACGAGTCACATCGACCGCACGCACGCACCTCGGCACCAACTTCCACCGGGTCGTAACAAGAATGCGTCAGGCTGTAGTCCACGCCCAGTGCGGCCCCTGTGCGGATGATGTCCGCCTTTGTCATCGTGACCAACGGCGCAACCACGCGCAAGGGACGATGCTCGACCCCCGCGCGCGTCGCGATCGCGGCGGTCCGCTCAAACGCGGCCACAAACTCCGGGCGACAATCCGGATATCCGGAGTAGTCGACAGCATTGACACCGAGATATACCTCACGCGCACCCAGCACCTCCGCGAGCGCCGTAGCGATGCTGAGGAAAATCAGGTTCCGCGCAGGGACATACGTCACGGGGATATCCGCCGACATCGCCTCATGGGATCGGTCCTTGGGCACATCGATGTCCGCCGTCAACGCGCTCCCGCCGATGGTGCGCATGTCCAGTTGCATGGTGCGATGGCTGGCCGCGCCAAGGGCTTGGGCTACTTTCGCCGCCGCCAGCAGCTCGTGCTTGTGACGCTGTCCATAATCAAACGCAAGCGTGTGGCACTCGCGCGCAGCCTGACGGGCAAGGGCAAGGCAGGTGGCACTATCAAGGCCGCCCGAGAGCAGGACGACGGTGCGGCGGATGGAAGTCGGTTCGTGCATATCCATTCGAATCATTGCACCCCCGCCACCATCCTCGCCCCCGCCCCCTCTCCAAC
>CAYRPC010000117.1:0-9588 GCA_964425995.1 uncultured Phycisphaeraceae bacterium | reverse complement strand
CGCCAGCCGTCGACGCATTGTCGCATGAGTCTTGAGAGCAAAAATCGCGCGGGTCTTGGGATGGCGGGCAAGCAACTGGCGGATCGCCTCGGGGCTTGGCGAGGGACCGTGACGAACGCACAACCGCTGGCTGATCGCATGGGGCGACAGCCCCAGGACCCGCTGATACCGCAGCGCCTCTCTCACAAGCCGATTGCGAAGCGAGGTAGGGATGCGTGCTTTGCCCTGCTGATTGCTCAGGAGCGAGGCATGCCGTTCACCAAACCAACTGCTGATGCTCTCACGCACAACCAGCACGCCCACGCAGCGTTGGTTGAGCGCAAGCCTGCACACCAAGCCGCGCCTACGCAGTCGCTTGAACGTCGAATTGCTGATGTGCCAGCGTTGACACAGCGTTGCCGGTCTCGCAAACTTTCCCGCGTCCAACTCGTTCTCTCGCAACTGGGCACGGGCGCACAACTGCTCGGAGATCGAGCAAAGATTCGCCAGCACCTGATCGCCCCGGATGGTCGCGGGCACAGCCTGGTCCGCGGGTTCAGTCGATTGCGTTCGAAACCCCGTGATGCGAAAGATCAGCCATTCCAGCGGATATTCAGTCTCCGGATCGATATCCGGCGCGAGCGCCTCAACCCGCTCGATGTCGCGCAGCATGGCCTCGCGTGAAACTAGCCGCAGTTCGCGAACCAGTTTCGCGAGCAGTGGATGCCTGATGGTCGAGGGGCGGGGCATGACTCAGACCGCCCATCGCAGGCGAGCATCCCGCAGCAATCCCGCCCGCGAGGCTTCATCGACAAATCGCTCCGCTGCCTCGCGCTCGCGCACGCCGCACTCATACCGCAGCAGTTCGCCAAGGTACTCGCGTGCAAGCGGCTGGGGCCAGCGATGACTCTGCGCTCGCTGGGAGATGATCCACTCAAGCCGTGTCGCGTTGTGCCGGCGCTGGCGATCCAGGAGCGAGGCCCCCAGCACAACACGCGGCGTGTTTGCCTGCGACTCACGACAAGCCCACACCGCGTAGACAAATGGCATGCCCGTCCACTGCTTCCACGCTTCACCAAGGTCAAGTTGATGGGGGTATCGTGAGGGCGGCGGCGCATCGGTCACCACCTTGTCGCCGATCATTAGCAGTGCGTTGGGCCAGGCATCCTGCAGACTAGTCGGCACCGGGCGCTTGTTGGCGAGCGTGAGTTCGACGCGCTCTCGCGCGTCAAAGTCACGCAGTTGGGGCGAGCACCCATACCGCGTCCGCAGGATCAACTGAGCGAGTATCACGGACGTGTGGCTGTCCGTGTCGGCGTGCAACTCCGTGATCTTGTCAAAGGGAACAGTGCTGAAAAGCCGCACGGTCATCGTCGGGCCATCACAGCCGATCTGGCCGACAGGCAACGACGCGAGTCGCTCACCAGTCGCGCTGCGTGCGCTGGCGACATCGACGATCGATGTCAGGCCGATGTCCGTCTCATCGGCAAGCACCATCCCCGCGATCCGCGATGGAATCGCCGTTGTGAGTTCCAAGCCGTCGAGTTTCTCGAGTCCTTCGATCAGGGGCAGCGTGTTGAGGTATCGCACCGCCACGATTCGAGGCACGAGGCCGATGCGGGGCGCGCCCAAATGCGGCTCGATAGTTTCTGATTCCAAACGGGCGTTCATGTGCCGGGATAGTAGGAAATCAACTCAGGCCCTTGATCGCCATCATTCGATCTTCGTACCAGCCACGCGACCGCCCTCGATCGTCAGCATCAGCCAAACAGGCCTGTCTCCCGACAAGTTGGGCGAGGCGGGGGGAGCTGTAGGGGGCGCGATCAACGCACGAGCAGCCAAGATGCCGTCGCCAACCGGTTCGAGAGGGGCATCGATTTTGTGCTGGGCCTGAGCAACCGTGAGACCATGAAGTTCACGCGAACGCACCCAATAGCGTGCCTCGACCAGAGCCAACCTGCCATCACGCACCAGAGGCGGCGTCGAGAACTGCACCCACTGCCAACCGATGCCCAGCATCGCCAGCAACACCAGCATCGAAGCCGGCAACAGCCAGCGCTCGGCCCGTCGCAGCCTTTGAGCCGGATCGAGTACCGGATCGACAACCGACGTATCGAGTGCGGGCCCACGCTCCGATATCAATTTGCTACTCCCAAAATTGCTCGTCCCATCGCGCACACCCAAGCGTATCAGTCATCAGACCGGCCCCGTATCTGGTCCCTTATCTGTCGAAGGCGGCAGCGGCACATTTTGCGGCGGAACCCCCGGAACACCGGGCAGGACAAAGCCCTGGTGCTTTCCCTCAAAAATCTGCGTGAAGTCGATGTCGTCTGGCGTGCCCGCAACCTTGTCAGGCCCCTTGCTGCGAAGTGAATATGTCAAACCGTCCTTGCTCACTTCATAGTGGAATGGCTCGCCCCACTTATCGTTGCGCCACTCCGTCGGCACAGGCAACGCACCAAGGTCAGGCGGCAGCGTCCCCTTGTTCTTCTCGAACTCTTCAATCGCGCCCGCCACAATAGCGGCACCAACAAATTGCCTGAGTCCGCCGACACCCTGAGCCGCGGCACCCACCAGAGAAATCGCAATCACCCACACAATGGCAATGATGCTGGCAAGCAGGCCCACAAGAGTGCCCGCGATCGCGAAGCCCCGGGGAGCCTTGAACAGCGCGATGAAACTGAGAATCAGGCCAACCACACTCACGAGACTCACGTAAGGCAGACAGCAAGTAAGCAGCCCAAGCGTCGAGAGCAAGAAGCCGATCAGGCCCAGCGTGTTGGAGCGCTTCCCAGTACGCTGGCCAGCGCCTTGGCCACTCCGCTGTGGTGCTCCAAAAATCGAAGCACTGTTGTCAGGCGTGGTAAAGACAGTGTTGAATGGTTGCGGGGCTTGTGTCATAAAAATACTCCCACGAGGTCGCGGAGCATGCAACCGCGTCCCCTCGCATGATTGTTAGGAATTCGCTCGCCAGTGGTTTCATGCGAAGACGAATGATCGGTATCGTGGTGGTGGGGGGGTGGTGGTGGGTGGTGGAGGCTACAGGCGTGCAGAAGCAGTAGACCAGCAAGTAGTGCAGCATGAGGAATGCTCATCGCCTCCCATATTGCTGCTCGTAATACGCGCGATACGCCCCGCTCTTGACCCGATTCCACCATTCCCGGTTGCCCTTATACCAATTGATCGTCTCCTCAAGGGCCTTGGGCCACGCACTGCGTGTGGGCTGCCAGCCCAGTTCTGCTTTGATCTTGCTGGCATCGATGGCGTATCGCCTGTCGTGGCCCGGTCGGTCAGCGACGGGCTTGATCATCTCGCTCCCAAATCCCATCGCCTTGAGGATGCTGTGCGTCAGTTCAAGGTTGCTGCGCTCATTGTTCCCCCCAACGTTGTACACCTCCCCCGCCCTGCCCTTCTCCAGCACGCTCAGCACCGCCTCGCAATGGTCGTCAACGTGCAGCCAGTCGCGGACATTCTTCCCATCGCCATACAGGGGCACTTGTTTGCCCTCGATCAGGTTGGTCACGAACAGCGGGACGACCTTCTCAGGAAACTGGAACGGGCCGAAGTTGTTGGAGCAGCGCGTCGTCACCACATCCATATGGAACGTGTGGTGATAGGCACGCGCCAGCATATCGCCCCCCGCTTTGCTCGCGCTGTAAGGACTATTGGTTTGCAAGGGTGTCTCTTCAGTGAATAAGAGTTCAGGCTTATCCAGCGGCAGGCTTCCATACACCTCGTCGGTGGAAACATACACAAACCGCCCCGACTTCATCCATGCCCCGCCCTTGGCCTTGCGTGCCGCGTCCAGTAGCGTCTGCGTGCCCACCACATTGCTGATGATGAACGGCTTGCTGTCCAGGATCGAGCGGTCGACATGGCTCTCCGCGGCCATATGGACAATCGCGTCGCAGTCCTCGATTAGCCCAGCCACCAGCGTGTCATCGCAGATATCTCCCTTCACAAAGCGGTAGTTGGGATGTTTTTCCGCCGCCGTCAGGTTCTCGAGATTGCCCGAGTATGTGAGCGAATCAAGATTGGTGATCTTGACTTGCGGGCGAGTTCGCAGAATGAAGTGGACGAAGTTGGAACCGATGAAGCCCGCGCCGCCGGTCAGGAGAATGTGCATGCAAAAGTCCTTTCCATCAGGATACGGGGCCTTGGGACCAGATTGCAGCAGGACTTGATTGCAGCACAGTCCGATTGCAGGGTGGATTCCGTCAAGGCTCAATGCACGACACCACCTTGGCCAGGCTCTCCTGCCAGGTCGTCATCGCCCCGATCGCCCGCTCCGTGCGTGCGATATCCAGCACGCTGTACGCCGGGCGCTTGGCCGGTCGCGGAAACTGCTCGCTGCCACATGGATTGACAACCCCCGCAGCATTGGTCAATCGTCCGATCTCGCGCGCAAACTCAAACCAGGTACACTCGCCCCCGTCGGTCGCGTGCCAGTGCCCGGTCGCGCCCTGATCAACCAGCGCGAGCGTGGCGCTCGCCAGTTGCTCCGCAGATGTCGGTCGCCCTCGCTGATCGTTGACGACGCTGATGGCGGGCTTGCTGCGAAGCAGCCCCGACATAGTCCGGACGAAGTTCTTGCCCCACGGAGCATACAACCAACTGGTCCGGATATGCAGCCAGCGTGCCTCCGCGCGTTCGCGAGCCAGAGCTTCGAGCGCTTCTTCCCCCTTGGCCTTGCTCCGCCCATATGCATTGAGCGGTGCGCGAGACTCATCGACGCGGTACGGAACCAACGCATTGCCCGCGAAGACATAGTCAGTCCCGAACGTGACAAACAGAGCACGCCAGTCCGCAGCAACTCGCGCAAGTTCACCAACCGCCTGCGCATTCACTCGCGTCGCACTGGCTTCGTTGGCCTCCGCGCCATCAACATCGGTCCAGGCCGCACAGTTGATCACAAGCCTGGGCGGACTGCTCACTGCGCCGATGAACTTTCCCACGCTCGACGGATCGGCAAGGTCAATCGCATCGCGTCCCGGCGTCAATATCGTGGCATTCTGATCCCGCAGCAGCGACACAAACGCGCGCCCGAGCATGCCCGTGGAGCCGAGCAGCAAGATAGGAGAAGAGTGGGCCATGGTGTGTGCAAAATAAATCGACAGGTTTGTGAATCAACATGTGAGTAATTCTATCAGTTCATGGTGCGGGCCGCATGCTCGCAGGCCCACCAGATTGCCGCAGCACAGTCCTCAGCAACCCAGATACTTGTCGTGCAATCACGCGCGAAGCGAATCGTTCGTCCATCAGTCGCTGGGCACCCTCAGCCAGCCGTTGGCGTTGAGCAGGATCAAGCAGCAACTCGCAAGCCACCCGCGCAACCTCCTCATGCGTGTCGCACAGGCGCGCGTTGACACCATCCGTAAAAGCACGGGGCGTTTCCAGGTTGTTGGTCGCAACAATCGCCAGCCCCGAGCTGGAGTAACTGAGCAACTTGCCAAAACTCTTCGCCCGGCTGTAAATATGGCTGTCGATCAGCACATGCAGCCCCACGCTCACCAGTGACAGTTCAACCAGAAACTGCTCATAAGGCAGGTACCCCCGGTACGAGCATGTGATGCCCGCATCGCGCAAGGGCTGCACAAACCGCTCCCAAGGCCCAGCATCAGGCACGCCGATGATGCGAAAGTCAAAGGGCGTTGCCGACCCCAACCGTCCATGCATCGCCAGCACGATCGCTCGCACTGCTTCCCCTTCTTCCACATACTTGTCCCAGCCGTTCTGTGCCCAGCAGACCACCGGCCCGCGTTGAGTGTGCGCTGCTTGGGGCGGGGGCACATGCGGATTGCTCGTCCACACAACATGAGTGTTGGGGTTGCGGGCAAGGCACCAGTTCTTGAGCACATGGCTGCCCACCAACACCATCGCGCTGTCGCGTACCGCCCGATCAAACTTGTCGTGCAGCGCAGGCACCTCATACTCCGCATCGTCCAGATCCATCACACACGGCGCGATGTCGCTGTACAGATGCGGCTGGTTGCACGGATGGCGGGCGGATTGCAGAACGATGATGTCCGGTCGGAGCCTGCGCAGCACGCGCCTGCGCTGCTCCAGCGAGAGGTGTGGCGCCAAACACAGGCTGCGCCAAGGCCCCGTCCCCTCGCTCTCCTTCCCCGCCGACAAAGGAATCTTGACCATTTCCCGAGCGAGCGCAAACGCCCGGAAGTTCGCCGAGGCCCCAGTCGTCCAGTTGTTGCTGGGCAGGAAGACCACGCGGGGCACGCCCTTGCCCAGTTGCTTGTCTTGCCGATGCCCCTCCCAGACCAAGCGCCACTCGCGCGCATGGCGAGCCAGCCAGGATCGAGCCTGGCGATACGAACTGGGGCCGGGGCCGGGGGCGGCGGCGGCGGCAGGTTTGTGCGCTTGCGCGGTCATGGTGGCACCTGAACTGAACAGTGCTGCACTATCGGCTGCTCACGAGACACACCACAACGTGGACTTCCAATGCTCGTCCCTCGCCCACAGCGTCGACGCGCTCGTGCGTCTTGCCCTTGACATTCACCCGCGAAACATCCACCCCCAACATCCGGGCAATGTTCGCTCGAATCGCATCCTTGTGCGGGCTCAGTTTGGGACGCTCCAAAATAACCGTGGCATCCACATTGCCGACTTCATACCCCGCCCGACTAACCATGGCGGCCGCCGCTTCAACGAAAATACTCGAATCCTGCGCCTCATGCCTTGGATCAGTATCCGGGAAAAGTTGCCCGATATCAGGCTCGCCCAACGCACCAAGCAGCGCATCAGTGATGGCGTGCAAAAGCGCATCGCCATCCGAGTGCGCGACCGGCCCGCGATCATGCTCGATGCGGATGCCGCCCAGGATCAGTTGCCGGACCGGCTGGGCTGGCCGGAGCGGCTGGCCATCTCCTTGCGTTGCCAGAGCCCCCCCAACCGGCAGCGGCTCCAACCGATGCAGGTCATACCCGTGCCCGACACGCACCGCAGGTCGATTGGGCAGTACCGCTTCAACAACCCCTGCACGGATCGGAGATTGGCCTGAACTCGTAGACATCCCTGACTTTAGAGCCTCGATTCAACGAGCACTAGATCGACGGCGGCCAGCAGGCATGGAATAGATCATGCCGTGCGGGGTCTGTCAGGCGCGCCTGTCCGGCGCGTCTGAAACGTTCAGGGAGGCATGGGTGGGCATGGACAGGCATGGGCAACGTCCTTGGGACAACTCAGGGACCACCCGTCCATCGACCGATATAATCCCCCATGCTCCGTCGCCAAGATTCTCAGCACATGATCGTTCGTTCCTTGCCTTCCGCAGTGGTCGCGCTGGTCGCGCTGCTGCCCATGGTCGCCCTCTCCGGGTGCGATGGCGGGCCCGAGCAATACTCCTATCAGTCCGACGTATACAGCCCCAAGACGGTCACGCTGAAGGACACCACCACGGGCGAAGAACTGCTTAAGGTCGATGTGCCGCCGGGGCAGCAACTGAACCTGAAGTTTGAAAGCACCAAGACCGAGGCCGAGAAGGCTGGCAGCGAAACCCTGCGCTGGAATGTCACCCCTTGGGGCGATACATCTCTGGTCGCCTCCAGCGTCGTCAAGGTCCCTCCCGCATCATCGCGCCGGATTGACATCACGCTTCGCCCCTCACCCGAGCCCAGGCCCTTGCCCAGCAAGTGATCTGGCAAGTGATCTGGCAAGTCATTGTCCACGTCCATGATCGCCGGGCTTGAGCGCAAACGCCCCAAGCCCGACGACCATGCTGAGAACGCTCATCACGCTCATCACGTCACGCTGAACAATCACCACGAGTAGCGCACAGTGAACTTTACCGTCGCTTTGCCATTGGCCTCGATGGTCACGGGGAAGTGAACCGTGCGGGCATCCAGCTTCTCGTGGGGAGGAGTCTGGCCCAAAAACTCCCAGTTCGTCCAGCGATACATCCGTTCCTTGATCACCACCTGCACCGGCTCAGCCTTGCGGTTGCGCACTTCGATCTCGATGGTCTCGTCAATGCGATTGCGGCCACTGTCAAAGCGGTAGTCGGTCTGCTTGCGCTCGCCCACGATATCAAACGCCTGCCCGAGGCGGATCAGCACCTGCTCGTTTCGGGGCGTGTGTTTGATGACATCCTCGCCGATGAATTCCAGCCCGCCATCGTCCTGGTCAAGTTTGCTCACGCGGATGCGTCCCGCTGGCAGTGGCATGCCCATGCCGCTCTTCTCGTCGTTCTTGAACCGCAGGTAGACATCCACAGTCGACTTGGACTGCACGCCATAGGTCTGCTCGCTCAGGGGTTCGCCGCCCCACCACAGGTTCTCATCCTGACCCGCAAACACGAGAATCTTGTCGCAAGGGACGCCGCGAGGCGGGGCGAAGAGTTCGAGTTGCTTGGTAGAGCTGTCGGGGATGGTGGTGGGTTCGCTGAGGGTGTAGAGATGGTACTCAAAGAAGCTCTTTTCCTGGAACGATGGTGCCCCTGCGGATTCCGTCACTTCGGAGCGGGCCATTTGCCTCATGGCCAGGTTGTTGTCGCGGGGCGAACGCTGCACGTCTCCCGCGACCAACTTGAGGCGGGCATCGCCGTAGGACGCACCGGATTGGTTCAGGATGCTGACCCAGGCCCCGATATCCAGCGTCCCCTTATTCGCATTGGCGCCTTCGCTGAAGACAAGGTTGTAGTCAGCCCACCACGTTACCCCCTCCGTCTGGTAGGTGATGCGCGCGGTTTGGTCGCCGCCGATGGTGCTCGCAGTGTTCCAGACCAAGGTCGGGCGCGTGATGAGTCCTTCTGGCAATGCCGGCAGTTCGAGACTCTGGTAGCCGTTCAGCGTCACGATCGAGCCACTCTGATCGCGGAGAATGAGCACGCCTCCCTGGGCCGAGATGAGCGTGCCGCGAACTTCGCCGGGCTGATCGCCACGCTGAACCACAACGGTGATGGGTTTGTCGATATAGCGATCCAGCAACTTCTCGTTGGAGACCAGGTCAAACTGGAAGTTCTGATCGGCGACCCGCGTGCCACTCGGATCCGTCAGGCTCTTGAAGGAAACCGTGGTCGGATCAATCAGGGCAGCAACATCGCTGATGCGCAATTCGCCCCGCCCCTGGGCAATCTTGACCGCGCGATCCTCACGGACCACCGCGTATCCGGGCACGCGCTGCTGGCTATAGGCGTACGGGTTATATCCCATCACGCCCGCCCGCACCGGGCGATACATCATCGGGTCAATCGCGCCGGGCTGAGCAGATGAATAAATCGTTATGCTGCGGGCGGGAGTGGAATCTGCTGCGAATCCGCACGATGCGAGCGCCGAAATCGCCAGCCCGCCGAGCAAGACAAGCCCGAGCGGCGTATTGATGAATAGTCTGCTGCGCTGATTCATGGTGTGCATAAGTGTTCCCTCATCCTGGTTTACCAACTGGTTGAACGTGATTGAACGTTATCGAAAATGCTTGAACGTGCTACGCGGTCTGAATGCCCGAATCGATTCTCGAAACGAATCTCGAATCCATGCAAGCATCCCCTGACTCCAACAATGACACATCGATCCCTTCGCTGGTTCCCCCACACATTCCCCCTCGTGACGCTCGCGTGACAGACCGCCCCAACAACCCTGCCTCCCTCCTGCCCGCCTT
>CAYRPC010000116.1:0-9801 GCA_964425995.1 uncultured Phycisphaeraceae bacterium | reverse complement strand
CCCCCCAAGCCAACCCCACCCAACCTAATCCCCAACCCTATGCGGCCCCATCGCTTCCCCAATCTACTTCTCCAGCGCCGCTGCCAAGTTTGGCAGCGGCGCGGCAGGCGAAGCCAAGGCTGGAAGCGAATGACCCTTGGTCCAAGATTCGAGCGAAACCGACACGTCCTTCACGCTCCCGTTGCTCGCTTCATCACCCACCTCATCACCCTCGCCACCGGTCGTGAACGGCTCGCTTAGCCGCTCGAAGTCAGCCTGCCTGAGGTCAAGCGTCCGCCAGCGCTCACTTCGCACCTTCATCGCCCCCACGTAGTCGCACAGGCGAATGCTCCGCAGCGCGTACCAACGACGCTCAAACTCAAAGACCTGCTGAAACAATGCGCTGGGCGGCTCGTCCTCGCACCAATAGACAAAGACCAGCACCGCTTCAAAGGCGGGCCCAAACAGTTGCTGCCAACGCGTCAAGGACGACACGTCGTCACGCGTGACCCAGCATTCCATTCTCGCCGCGGGTCTGGACGCACGTTCCATCTCGCCGCCCTTGCGCGAGAAAGACGCGATGCGACGCCCCTTCACCTCGACGAGAAGGTTGGTAGGCTTGGCATACACAACAAAGTCAAAGAACTTGAGATCGCGTTCATCGATGCCATCCTGCCTGTCCCGAAGAGGCGGGCAGAGCATCATGCGGGCCTGCTCGACACCGACAAAGGCCACGCCTCTGCTGCGCAGATATGCATCAATCGCACGCTCGTAATGCCGCCACGCCTCCATGGCAAAGAGCCCTCCGAATTAAGACTAGGCCAACAACGGGGCGAGTCGCCAGACTGTCGAGGCTACTTCGCCTCGTTCACGAGTGTCTCGAGCAGTTTGCGTTCCGCATCCTGAAATCCTTGCATGCTGGCTTGCAGACGCTGCGACAGGTCGGTGAGCGTCTTGGTCAGTTCCGCATCGCCCAACGTCGCTCCGCTGCGCTGGGAGAGGCTCACCTGACTGATGGCCTCCGAGGCCGCACGGACATCGCTCGCCGCGAGGGCGTAGCTTCGGGTGGCGTCGTAGAGCACCTGGGTGGACAACTCCTTGGTATCTGGCTCATGCAGCAGACGCCAGGGCTGGCTGCGAACCTCGATGGCCGTGAGTTTAAGTTGATCGGTCGTGAGGCGCATGTTCGCGAGCGACTTGCGGATGCTGGGGCGCTGCTCCACAATCAAGGACTCAACATCGCTGATTGCCTGCTGGGCCTGGGCCATCGCTCCGCGCGCGTCCTTGAGAGCCTCATTGAGATGCGTGATGCTTTCGGTGTCGATCTTGGTGATGACAGATTCCGCTCGCTTGAGAATGTCCTCGATTCTCGTGCGATTGTCCGACACGATTGCGCGGGCTTCTTCGAACACCCTGGTCGCGTTATCGATGCTCGTCTCCACCTTGGTGAACAGCGGATCGATCCGGCCTGATGCCTTCTCGGCATTCCCCAGCGTCGTATCAATCTGCTTGTCCCAGTTCGCAAAGCTGACCTTGGCATCTCCCACCAGTATCCGTGCATCGGCAATTGCACTCTCGATGTCCGGGCTGCTCTTATCCACCAGCCCCGCCAGACGCAGCATCGACTTATCGAGGTTCTCCAGCGTGCGCTTCACCTGCTCGATCTGCTCAGCACCCAATCCTGCCTGCGCGAGCAGTCCGGGCGATGCGCCCGCGAGCACCACCTCATCTTTCTCAACCCGGGCGCTCGCGCCGCCAAAGACATCACTGGCACTGCCCACGCTGGTGATGTTGATGCTGCTCAGCGAGCCCAGCAGGGGCTTGTCCAGATACACGCTCGCGCTCTCGTACAGCGCGACATCGCCACGCACCTCGACCCGCACATCCACAAAGGCCGAAGGCTCGCCGCTGAACCCGACACCCAGCACCCTGCCCACTTGCTGTCCGCCCAATAGCACGGGCGATCCCTCGGCGATACCCGCCGCGCCCTGGTCAACTGGAAATCGCACCACGAAGCGAGTCGCATTCATGCCCGCCCCGCCCTTCGAAAGCAGGAACGCCACCGAGACCCCCAGCACGACACTCCCGACGACAAACAGGCCAGCCAGCGTGTTGTTGCGTGCACCAAGGTTCTGCATGACCGCAGCGTAGCGCGGATGAAAGCACACGCTCTATGTATCAACGTGCTGTCGCCCCTACCGCCTTGTCGGTTCCAGGCTGGGCGTCGCCAAAATCGCCGGCAGCGAGGTGCCAAAGAGCGCACGCTCGTAACTTCCCGATTGCCGTCGCGTCGTGAGCGGCCCTTCGGGATCACCCCGCAGGAATTGCCGGATCAGGCGCTCCCGCTCGGGCAGCGCGGATGCCTGCGAGTCAGAGAGCTTGCGCAGGTCATCAAACCAATTCCTGGATTCCACAGCGATCATCAGCCCCTTGTCGAGCATGCACATGCGATCCGCGATCGCGAACGCGCTGTCCATCTCATGCGTGACAACCACGCTCGTGACACCCAGCTTCTTGGACAGGCTCACGATCAACTGATCGATCTGAGCGCTCGTGACCGGGTCGAGCCCCGCGCTGGGCTCGTCGTAGAAAAGAATCTCGGGGTCCAGCGCAAGCGCACGCGCCAGTCCCGCCCGCTTCTTCATTCCACCAGATATCTCGGAGGGATAGCGATCCGCCGCGTCCAGCAGACCGACCAGTTCGAGCTTGATCTTGACTTGGATGTCAATGATATTCGCGTCCAGGTCCGTGTGCTCCTGGAGGATCAGCGCGACGTTCTCCGCCAGCGTCATGCTGTTGAAGAGCGCCCCGCTCTGAAAGAGAATACCGAATCGCTTGCGCACGTCATCAAGTTCACGCTTGCTGATGCCGCAGATGTTCTTTCCGTAGAGGCGTATCACGCCCTCGTCGGGCGGAATGCTGCCGATGATCGAACGCAGCAGCGTGCTCTTCCCGCTCCCGCTGCCGCCCATGATCACCATGGTCTCGCCCGACTGCACCTGCAAATTGATTCCGTCGAGCACCGCTCGTCCGTCGAAGCGCTTGACTAGTCCCTGCACGGAAATCGGCGGTATGAGTGGCTGCATTGTCACACTTCGCTCGCATCTGCCCTAGTACTGCCCACCACAGCCAGATTTCAAACCGTACTGCTATCGCAACAGTCTACCTCAGACTTGCAGGCTACTTCGGACCCGCAGGCACGTCGGCTGGCTTCTCAACTGGCCTATCTGTTGGCTTGTTCGTCTTCACTTCAACCTTGAGGTCTGGTTGCTTCGCAGGTTCGATCTTGGTCTCCGTGCCGTCCGGGCCTGGAATGGTTGTCGAATCCGTGCCGCTCGCGTCGCCAGGCGCTGTTCCAGTCCCAGCCCCCGCCCCGGACATAGGCCCTTCATACAGCGTCCACTTGGTCCCACTGGCTGCGTGGATGATGATGTTCGCTGGCTGGATCGCCGAGTTCTGCGGCTGCTGATTCTTATCCATCTGGACCACGACCAGAGCCCAGCCCTTCTCAAACTCTGCGGGCAATGGAATGACGGGGTTCTGGCCGCCACCATTCTGATAACCCTGCATCAGCGGGGCCACTTTCTGGTATCCAGACCACATCTGGCCCATCGAAGTGGCCATCCCCTTGAACGCACCCAGTTCAGCCTGATACCCGGTGCGAAACTTCTCAAAGTCCGCATCGGTCAATCGCTCCCCCGCGCCCTTCACCATACTTGTTCGCGCCGTCGTGAAGTCCTGGGTGTCAATCGCCTTGACCAGTGCGCCCACAGGCTGGGCGAACATGCTGCCAAACATCCCAAAGCCCTTGCTGACCGCGACAATCGCGCCGATCTGCAACGCAGAAAAGACCAAGCCCAGCACCAAGGCCGCAATCGCCAACCCCCGCCCGCCCAGCCGACCATTCGAGCTCGAAATCATCACCAACGCGATGACCGCCAACAGCACGCCCAACGCAGGAATCAGCGGCAGAAAGCAGACCAGGCTGCACACCAGCGCGATGATCGCCAGCACACTTGTCCGCTGTTCCATCATCATGTCGCCCGGAATCGGCGCGTACGGGTTCGAAAAGTTCGTCATAATCAAGAATAGGAAGCAATCTGGATGGGCGAGAAGGCCATTGCACGCGACGCGATCACGCGCCCTCTTCATGCCAGGACTTCCGCAACTTTCCCACACAAGCAACCACCTTCCGCCCCGCCTCCTCCATCTCCGCTCGCGTCGTTTCGCGGCTCAGGCTGAATCGAAGCGACCCATGCGCCACCGCCTCGGGCACACCCATCGCCATCAAAACGGGCGATGGATCCAGCGATCCGGAACTGCACGCCGCGCCCGCGCTCGCCGCCACGCCCTGCTCGCTCAGCAGCAGCAGCAACGCCTCGGCCTCCAACCTCGGAAACCCGATATTGGTCGTGTTCCACAGCCTCGCATCCCTGCCCTGCGGTCCATTCACCACTGCATCAGGCACCGACGCACACACCATGCGCTCGAAGTCGTCACGCAAGCCCGCCAGCCGCGTCCGCTCCGCCGCGCGGGCCAACCACTCGATCGCCTCCTCCGAAGCGACACCCGCCCCGATGATCGCTGGCACATTTTCGGTGCCTCCCCGCCGACCCAGTTCCTGCGTTCCCAAAAGTTGCGGCCGCATCCGGACGCCGCTCCGCGCCCACAGCACGCCCACACCCTTGGGACCATGCCACTTGTGCGGAGCGAACACCAGCGCATCACACAGCCCCGCACCAATATCCGTCGGCATCTTGCCCACCCACTGCGTGCCATCAACCAGCAGCGTCGCCCCAACTTCGCGGCACATCGCCCCGATCTCACCGATAGGCTGAATCGCCCCCGTCTCGTTGTTGGCCCACTGCACGACCACCAATGCGTCACGCGCCACGCAACCTCGCATCGATGCCAAGTCCAAGCAGCCGTCCAGACCGATATCGACCCATCGCACTTCCGCCCCCCCCGCCGCCCCGCGCCGTTGCAGTTCCTCCGCGAGTTCTCGAATCGACGCGTGCTCCACCCGGCTCGTCACCAGCACGGGCTTTGCGCCCGCAAACATGCCCCGGCTCTCAAGCACGCCCCGAATGGACAGGTCCAGCGCCTCGGTGCCTCCGCTGGTAAAGACGATCTCGCGCGGCTTGGCACCGATCAACTTTGCCACACTCGCTCTGGCTAGTTCCATCCCCCGCCGCGCATCCTGCCCCGCTCGATGCACCGAACTGGGGTTGTGCCACAACTCCGCCAGCGCCGTCGCCATCGCCGCCACCACCCCGCTCGTCGGACGGGTTGTCGCGTTGTTGTCCAGTTCAATCACACCCAATCGTTGGCAGACAAAAGCGCAACAGCAAGGAATCCAGAAGCCCCGACCAGCGCGCCCATTGGTCCAACTCGACCGCCACCAATAAAAACGACCGCCCCTCTCGGAACGGTCGATCGTAACAAACCTTAAAAAAATTCAAACCCGAAAAAAGAAAACGCCAGAGCATGACCTCCAATTTTCCCGCCATGCAACTCACAGGCAGGGCTTGAAGGCAGGGCTTACAGGCAAGGTCCCTCGCTGAAGACGCTCAGGAAACTATCAATATCCGCAGGGTCAAACTGGCTCCCGTCGTTGTTGAAGTCGATGTCGTTGCATGTCGAGCCCGCAGGCAGGCAAGGCCCCTCGCTGAAGACGCTCAAGAATGCATCGACATCGACCGGGTCAAACAGGCTTGCGTCGTTGTTGAAGTCAATCGAGTCGCACACCCGGGGCGGGTTGGCGCACTCCAGACCCTGCACGCTGATGTCGTCGATCAACGCCTCCACCGACGAATCGGGCGCGAGGTCGCGCGCGATGAACCGGAACTTCGTCTGCCCACTGCTCTGGCTCAGTTGGTACGTCGCCGTCTGCCAGCCGCCATTGAAGACCGCGCCGCCCGTGCCCACGTCTTCGAGCGTGACCCAGGTACTGCCATTGTCATAACTGACAAGGATCGGCATCGAATCATTACGAGCAGCCCCGCTGCTAGGCGTGCCATTGGCGTACCAGCGCGAGAACTGCACACGCGGCGCGACCAATCCGCTCATGTCAAACGTGCGACTGGTCAGCGTGGTGGCACCGTTGTCCACGTCATAGCTATTCACGCTCGATCCCGCGCGAGGATCGGTCACGTAGCAGAAGCGCCCTGTGCCAGCAGTCGTGTCGTCCGCAGGCTGGATCGTCGTCGATTCTGGATCGCCGCGCTGCCACGTACCCAGCGTCGCCGTGTCACCAATAGCAGCGAGGCTCCAACCGCTCGCGACCTCCATCGCATCACTGTCAGCCGTCACATACACGCCCACGTTGAATCCATACGTCTGCTGCGAAATATCCGCAGGCAGCGTCACTGTTCCCACCGTTTGCCCAGTAGCCGAGAAGTAATACGTTGGCTGCGAGCCGCACAACTGCGCAGGAATGGTTGCGACCCAGTCACCGTCCTGCGCTAGCGTCATGGGCACCGACTGGAATGTCCCCGTCGGCCCGTTCGCGCTGACCTTCACCACCACCGAACCAGGCACCAGCGTGTCCTGGAAGACCCGCGTCTTGAGTCGCACTTCCTGTGAGAGGCCAGGACCAACTAGCGATGGTGCCAACTGTACCGGCTCCAGCCGCACCAGTGGCACGCTCCCGCTGAACGTGATGCCATGGGTGCTCGCAATCGACACCGGCTGAGGTCCCTGCGGAATGTTGAAGCCGCTGATGCGAATCGTGTATTGCCCCGCGGGCGGATTCAGGATGTCCACCTGCTCGAGGTTGTCGCGCCGATTCTGTGCAGTCTGCACCGCGTTGACATCGGGCGTTGAGGGAAGGAGCGTCCAAGGCATGTACATTGCACCGTTGGGTCCGAGCACTTCGATATCGACATCATTCACCAGTTCGGGCAGGGTGTTGACGGTGCCCGGCTGATCGTCCCAGGCAATCGTCGTCGAGAAACGAGGCTGCCCGGATGGAATGGTGACAACGAACGTCTGTGTCTCATCTTGCTCGACGCTGAACTCGTCGAACCGTCCATCGCGCATCAACTGCAGCGCGGGAATGATCCCCATCGATCCATAGCCGTGCGAGTAGTCCGGGCCAGGATGTCCCAGGTCAACAGCGGTTTGCGAATAAATCGCCTTGAGGGTGCTGTTGCGCGGATCCGTCGCGAGCGGAAACTGTGCCCGGAAGTCCTGTAGGAAGATCGCCGTCAGTCCCGCAACCGTGGGCGTCGCCATCGATGTGCCGCACAGGCTCGCGTAGGCCGTGTCACCAGATGAACTGGCACTGGTCACGCCCTGATCGCCATCACTCTGGCAGCCTGGCCCGCAGAAGTCCGGCTTCATGCGTCCGTCGTCGGTTGGGCCCCAACTCGAGAAACTTGTCATGCTGTCGTCATTGGAGTTGAGGGCGCCGATGGACAAGTGGTTCTTCGCGCCCGCAGGCGGCGCGACGTAATAGTACGGAAAGGCGGTCGCGCTATCGCACGCTGAGCCCTGCCGCTCGTTGCCCGCCGCCCACACGATCCGGAAGGGATTGCCCTGACTCACCGACTGACGCCCGCGCACCATGCTGTCGATCAGAATGTCCGTCGCGTTGTAGTCTCCCAGCCAGGTGCAGGAAAAACCATTCGAGGTCACGTTGGTCCCGATGCTGTTGGTCCCAAGGTCCGCGCCCAGGGTGTAGGCGTTGGTGTAGTCCGCCTCGATGTCCACCGGATTGGTGTAGAGCCAACCGCTGGGTAGGCTCGTGCCCGCAAAGCCCGCCGAGAGCAGCGTGCAGCCCGGCGCCATGCCCGCATGCACCGGATTGTTCGAGCCCGCGCCACTGCCGCCCACCGTGCCCGCAACGTGCGTGCTGTGACTGCTCAGGGCATCACCCGTGTCGATCACCGTCAGGCGGCCGCCAAAGGTCTGATGGGTCGCTCGCGCAAAGCCGCTATCAAAGACCAGCACCGACACGCCCGCACCATTCAAGTTGTACGGAGCGGCGTTGGCAATATCTGCTCCCGTACGCACCCGGTTCTGCGCGTTCGTCTCGGTCATCATGGGCATCGCCGGCCCGATGAACTGCACACCCTGCTCCAGCGCCAGCATCCCGACCTGAGACTGGTGCATCTCTGCGATGAAAATCGGCACGCTCTGCAGCGCCCCAGTCACGCGCGTTGTGTACTGCTGGAGCATGCCCTGCGTTGCCAGGTTCGTGTCCAGATCCTCATGCAGATAGACATACACCGGGATGACCGGATCAGCAGCCAAGTTTGATCCTGTGCTCGCGCCCTCCTCGCCACCGGTTGCCTGCGGGCCCCACAACGCCAAAACGTCTTGCTCCTGCAAACGCGGATCAATCTTCCACGTCGGGTCGATGTTCACGACGCCGCGAATCCACCCGCTCCGCTCCAAGCCAACAAAGTTTGGCTGCGCGTCCAACTTGCAGAAGAACGCGTCATGGCCCAAGGGTGCTAGCAACCGCAAACCCAACTTCGCCAGTGTCTCGCGCCCGCTCTGCGTCGCGGCCAGATTCAACTGCACAACACCCCGCCCATCCACACCAAGATTGCGCAGACGCATCGCAATGTCCTGCTGAGCCCCGATGACCAGAGGCGTCTGTGGCATTGCCTTCCACTCAATCTGGGCCTGAGCAGTCGGCCCTGTCAGCGTCGCCGCCAGCCCGCACGCCCCTATCAATGCCACACCCATGCCCAAACCACCGCCCCCAACATTCACGCCGCGCTTCATGTGTACCTCGCTTGCGAATCAACTTGCCACACCGGACTTTCCCAGTAAAAAGACGCACCACCACGCCCCCAACTCCGCACGCCAAAGCCCCCAACCCCAAGCAAAAGCCATCGCGCCCCGCTCGTCGCGGTGTCGCCTCCACAGAATATCAGATGTTGCCGCAACTGCAAGTCAAATTGTGGACTGATAACCCTGACCTGGCCAAGTGATCTGGCAGTCTGATCTGCACACTTTCCGTTGACTCGAATGCATTGATCAGAGTGTGATGATGAAATCTGGGTCAGTTCGTCTTAACGGCGGCACACTTCGGCACCACGAACGGTTGGTCGTACCCACATTCTGAAGATCGCTCTGGAACCCGCGAGCCAAACCCAACTTCGTAGCCATAGCAAGGACACAATTTTTCCAGCAAACGTCGCACGCCCAATTGCAAGTATGACCCGTCCCACGTTCTGTTGACACAACCCCGGTTATTCCCCATGCCGTCGCGTGAGCAGGCGTTCGACTAATCCCTGCACATCCCGCCCGCTCTCATCCCTGCCATGCTGTTCGATCTGCAGCGCGTCCAGCATGCCGTATCCCAGGCCAATGTCAATCAGCACCCACGCCAGCAGTTCGTCGCTGAAAATCTTGGTGACTTTCCGCTCCTCCTGCGCTCGACGCACTTCCCCCGCGACAAAGGCATGCAGATCGCGAATGTGCGCGTTGACCGCCTTGCGCACGATCGGATCATTCACCTCCGTGATGGCCTGCAAAAACACGCGATAGGGCAGGCGACCCCGCTCGCTCGTCATCGGATTCTCGTCCGTCAAGCGTCGAAGCCGCTCCGCAGGGTCCATCGCCGACTTGAGCAACTCTTCCCATTGCTGAAGCGTCTGGTCCGCCGTGCGCTCCACCAGCGCCACAAAGAGATCCCGCTTGCTCGCAAAGTGGCGATAAATGATCGGTTCGGTCACGCCCGCCGCCTTCGCCAATTGAGCAGTGGTCGCCCGCGCGTACCCCTCTTTGGCAAACAACTCCGCCGCGACATCGAGCAACTGCTCGCGCCGCTTCGCCGCCGGCAGCCTGCGCGTCCCCGCGCGATCC
>CAYRPC010000115.1:0-9876 GCA_964425995.1 uncultured Phycisphaeraceae bacterium | reverse complement strand
CGGCTCGCCGGCTGCGTCGCAACGGGTGCCGCATCCAGGCTCACTTCCTCGTCCATTCGCAACGATCGTCCCTCCTGCGCGTATCACCACATGCCGCACTCTTGCCGAACGACCGCCTCGCTCCTGATACCCGGAATGAGCACATCCTCGGCTACACTTGGAGTTGGTAGTGCCTTTCGGGGTTCCTCAGGAGCATTGCATGCAACGGTCCCTTGTTGATAGCATGGTTGGTAACGTGGTTGGTAGCCTAATCGGTAGCCTGTTCGTGGGCATGATGGTGTTGGTCGCAGGGTCGAGCACCGCCCTCGCCCAGGCCACCGCTGATGCCGTGATGGTCAAGGCGAGTTCCGCCTCAAAAACCGGCGTCGAACTTTCCACAAAACTCCCCACCGATCCTCGCCTCGTCCAGGGCGAATTGCCCAACGGCATGAAGTACATCGTCGTGCAGCACAGCAACCCGCCCGCACGCGCCAACATGTGGATCAACATCTCATCCGGATCGCTCAACGAGACCGACAAGCAGCGCGGCATCGCCCACTATCTCGAACACATGGCCTTCAACGGCAGCGAGAACTTTCCGCCCGGCACCACCATCGACTTCTTCCAGAGCATGGGTCTGAACTTCGGCCAGCACCAGAACGCCTTCACCAGTTTCGATCAGACAGCCTATCAGTTGACCATGCCCGACACCAAGCCCGAAACCATCGACAAGGGCATGCTCTTCTTTGCCGATGTCGCAGGCCGCCTGCTCATCGAGCCCAAAGAGATCGAGAACGAGCGTCAGATCATCATGGAGGAAAAAACCGCCCGCTCCTCCGCCCAGCAGCGCATCAGCGAAATCACCCTCCCCAGAATGTTCCCAGGCTCGCGTATCGGCGAGCGTCTGCCAATTGGTATCAAGGACACCATCCTGGGTGTGCAGCGCCAGGACTTCCTCGATTACCTTGCCAAGTGGTACCAGCCCAGCAACATGACGGTCATCGTCGTTGCCGACATGGACCCCAAGACAGTCGTCGAGCACATCACTAAAAACTTCGCTCCCATTGGCAGCAAAACCGCAATCCCCATCGATGAGCCCGTCAATGTCACTGCCTACTCCGACGACGGCGCCATCATCGCCCAGGATGAGGAACTCACCGAAGCCAACATCTCTATGATGCGCGTCGGGAGCGCCCGCAAGCCCAGCACCACCGTCGGCGACATGCGCCGTGACGCGGTTGAGCAGATCTCCTACGCCGCCTTCGGCCGCCGCATCGCCGACAAACTCAGCGCCGGCGGCACCAGTTACACCAGCGCCAACGCCTTCGGCTTCAATCTCTTCAACGCCGCATTCAACGCCCAGGCCAGCGCCAGCGGCGAATCCTCCAAGTGGAAGGAGATGCTCAACGAACTGGGCTCAGATGTCCAGCAGGCCCGCCTGCACGGCTTTGTCCAGAAAGAACTCGATCTGGTCAAGAAAGAAGTCATTGCCAGCGCCGAACTCGCAGTCGAGCGTGAGAAGACTACCCCCGCCCGCGGCCTGATTGGCCGCATCAATAACAATATCGCGGCGGGCGAGCCCACCATGGGCGCCCAGCAGGAACTTGATCTCTATCGCGCAGTGCTGCCCACCATCACGGTCGAGGAAGTAAACGCATCCTTTGCCACGATGTTCGAGCCTAAGAACGTTCGCTTCATGCTCTCCCTGCCCTCCAGTGTCTCCGCCCCAAGCGAAGCCGAATTACTCTCCTTGGGCAAGCAGGCCTTCAGCGTGGCTCCAGCCAGGATGGCCGAGATCGCGCGTGCCACGTCCCTCATGAGCACGCTCCCCAAGCCAGGCTCCTTCACATCCACCACGACCAACGAGCCGACCGGCATCACCACCGCAACCCTCGAGAACGGCGTGACCGTCCATCATCGTTTCATGGACATCCGCAAGGACAGCGTGACGGTTGTGGTCACGCTCGCAGCGGGCACCATTCAGGAAAACGCCCAGACTCGCGGCACCGCAGAAGCCGCCTCCATCGCCTGGGATCGTGAAGCAACCAGCAACCTCTCCAGCCAGGACATTCGCGAGATCATGACAGGCAAGAAGGTCAACGTCGGCGGTGGCGCCGGCATGGACACCATGAGCCTCTCGGTCTCCGGCAGCCCCACAGAACTAGAGACCGGCATGCAGCTGGCCCACCTCCTGCTCACCGATGCCAAACTCGAAGCCGCCGCGCTCGATCAATGGAAGACCGAGCAGAAGCAGGCTGTCGAGGCCCGCAAACTGAATCCCCAGGGTGTCTTCGGCGAGTTACTTTCCGAACTCGTCTACCCAGCGGGTGAAGTCCGTACCAAGCAACTTGAAGCCAGCGATATTGATCGCGTCAAGATCGAGGACGCACAGGCCTGGCTGACCAAGACCCTCGCCACCGCGCCCATCGAAGTCACCATCGTCGGTGACTTGCCCAGGGAACGGGCCATGGAACTCGCCGCCCAGTACCTGGGCAGTCTCCCCAAGCGAACCTCCATGACCGACAAGACCCTGGACGAACTGCGCAACATCAAGCCCGCCGTCGGCCCTCGCGACGTCCGCAAGTCGATCGAGACCAAGACCCCCATGGCTGTCGTCCTCACCGGGTTCTACGGTTCTGATACCAGCAACCTGACTGACAGCCGGACCTTGCAGGCTGCCGCACAGATCATCCGAACCCGCGGCGTGCAGATTCTCCGCGAGCAAAAGCAACTGGTCTACTCCGCGCAGGTCTTCAGCCAGCCAGGCCGCGAGTTCCCCGGCTTCGGCACCTTCGCCATTCTCTCACCAACCCAGCCCGAGAAGGTGGACGCCCTCAAGGATGAGTCCTGGAAGATCATGGACGACTTCGCCAGGACCGGACCTACAGAAGAAGAGATGACCACCATGCGCAAGCAGATGGCCAACACCATGGACGAGCAGTTCAAGGAGCCCGGCTTCTGGCTGACCCGCACCAGCCAGTTGGCCTATCGGGATCAGAAGGTCGATGACATCACGACCCTGCCCCAGTTCTTTCAGACAGTCACCGCAGACGACATTCGCGCCGTCTTCTCCAAGTACTACATTGATGCCAACAAAATGTCGCTGATCGTGACGCCAGAAGCCACTACGGGTGCCAATCCCGAAGCTAAAACCGGCGGCTGATCAACTCCACGTACGATTGCACCATCAGGCCTGCTTATGCGGGCCTTTTCTTTTGGGCACGCGCCGTCGTCATGCCCTTCGCAATCGTCGCGCCGACGACAAGTCGTCGTGGTTTCAGGTTGCACCAAAGTCGACCGTGCTGCCATCGGCCGATCATGCTCGCAGACAGGAGTACCCCGTGATTCAACGCCCGCAAGTCCGCCGAATCCGTGAGAGCCTTGAGTGGATTCGCCCATGCGGCCCAGCACTGCTGGCCCAGGTGCTCCGCAAACTGTCCGAGAAACACCCGGACACTCGCGCCTTGTTCCCGGACGGCCCCGACCTGACCAAGCGCCTCTTCGCCACCCTCGATCAGGTCGTGGGACACTTGCATCGGTACCAAGTACTCGAGCCAACCCTCGCCGCGGCGGGACGCACCGCCCAGGATCGCGGCGCACGACCCGAAGACTTCGAGGCCGTGCGCGATGAAATGGTCGATGCCCTGGCTCGCTTGTCGGGCGAAGACTGGACCCAGGAACTCGACGCCGATTGGCGATTCGTCTTCGATTCTATCGCCGGTGGCATGCTGGTCGGCATGGATGGCGAGGACCGACGCGCCGCGGCATAGGCGCAAGGATCGTTGATTTTGAACAGGTTGAACGCCCCTCACACTGCCCTACTCGGGGCAGTTTGTTTGCATTCAACATGCGGATAGATAAGTTTTAGGTATTTTTACCGCTTTTTGACTTGACGTGCTGCGCAGGTCAGATAAGTTGTGGTGTGATCGTTGCGATGGCTTGTACGCACACGATTGACAATGGGACGCGCACTGCGATTTTGTGGGTTTTCTTTGTGTGGGGTGCGACCATGGGTATGTTTGGCGAAATGTTCGGACCCAACAGGTCTGATTCGGAACCTGGTAGTGAAGATCGACCGGAAGTAGACCGCTCGCAACGACCCCCCAAGGCCGCCAGCGCGAAAGATGCAACTGCGTCGAGACCTCAGGCACCTGCCGGGGCGGGGGGTCTAAGTGGCGGCGGGGGTGGTAGTAGCGGGCCTGTCACTGCTCAACTCGACGCCATCGAAGGCAAGGTCAAGTGGTTCGACCCCCGCAAGGGGTTTGGCTTCATAGTGGGCCCCGAGGGGCAGGACATCTTCGTCCATTTTTCCATCATCCTTGGTGACGGCTTCCGCGTCCTCAAGGATGGCGCAACCGTGCAGTACAGCGCCGAGAAGACCGACAAGGGATGGAAAGCAACTCGCTGTCAGCGTGTCGAGCAGATCGAGGTGCAGGACCAGAAGAAGACCGGCTACACCCGCTCGCCACGCCGCTAGTTTGATTCAAGTGCTGATAATGCTCGGAACAGCAAAGACTTGCTCCGGACTGTCTTTTGCATGAGCAGTCGTGCAGAGAGAGTTTCACTGCCACGATGATGATGATGCGATCATGCGGACAGCATGGATTCTCGACGGGCGGGGTGGTGATGATGGTGGTGCGGCTTGAAAGCAACTTCATCAAAGGTTGATGGTGTTGCATCGCAACGGCGCAATGTCTTGCATCAGCAGGGCAACACGATGACAAACTGAGCGCCCTTGCCCGGTTCGCTGTTGACTTCGATGCGGCCTTGCATGGCATCGATGATCCGGCGTGTGGTTGCGAGGCCCAGGCCGCTCCCGCCGCTGCGAGTGGTGAAGTAGGGCTGGAAGAGTCTGGCTTTGGTATCAAGCGCAATGCCCGGACCAGTGTCGGTGATGGTGAGCGTGAGAAGCGTTGGCGCAGCGTTGATAGGTGTTGTGGTGGTAGAGGTGCTGGGTGATGTCGATGAAGTGGGTGAGGTCTGTGAAGCGAGCATGCCGGTGATTGCGCCGACAGGAGAAGTTCCAGTCGAGGGCGCGAGTCTGAATCCATCGCGTGAAAGTCTGGTCTGGATGATGAGTTCTTTGCTTTGTCCAGGTGGGTTGGCTTGCATCGCTTGTGTCGCGTTCAGCAACAGGTTGAGCACTGCCTGCTTCAAGTGCGCGGCATCAAGCACAGCGGGAAGAGGACCGGGCGAAAGGTCAAGCCGCAATCGCACGCCCTGATGCTGCGCCTGCGGGCTGAAAAAATCGGCAAGTTCTTCGATGACGCGGTTGAGATCCGTGGGCCTGGGGTCCAGACGCAACTCGCCCGCATACGTCAGGAAGTCAGTGAGGATGCCGCGAAGCCGTTCGGTCTCGCGACGCAGGCTGTCGAGTCGGCGCAGCAGCCGCTGGCGAGCGTCCTTGGGAGTGGGTTCATCCTGGGGAAGATCCTCGATGCCCTCGGCGAGCAACTGCGCGTTGAGGCCGATGGTGCTGAGCGGGTTCTTGATTTCATGGGCGAGGCCGCCCGTCATCTGCCCCAGTTCCGCGAGACGTTCGGCCGCGCGGGCCCGGCGCTCGGCGGCGAGTTGCTTGGCAAGGATGCGCCGAACCTGCCAGCGGGCGATGGTGGCTGTGAGCGCAGCACCCAAAACCAAACCCACAGCGATATATGCCAGGGCGGGCCAGTTGGTGAGGGTCGCGGCCAGTGTGGTTGCGGCGTCGGGCACGAGGATTGACTTTATGGTGTGTGGAGCGAGAGTGCGGGAGGGAACGTTTCATTCAGATTCTTGAGCGCAAGTGATCCCAGTTCTGGCTCAGCACCGCACCCAACATGTGTTTCCAGCCATGGCTACTACCATCGGTGATGAAGCTTGCGATCACACTGTGGGGCTTGGCGGCCTGTTCATTGATCGGGTGTATGGAAGTCGCGGCCTTTGCGCAGGGTGATACTCCCAAGCCCGCTCCCGCGATGCCGCCTCCCGCAACGGCCCAAGGGACCAGCACCGCGATGCCTCCAGCCCTCAAACTCGGGGACCGGGTGGCAAAGGCCCAGCAGATGTTGCAGGTTGTGCCGGACTTAGTGATCGTGCGCGATCAGGCTTCGTACCTGGCGGCGCTGGGTGCGTGGACGCAGACACGCCGGTTTCCAATCTTGATTGACGATGGATCCCCGCAAGCGGCGGAACAAATCGGACGATTTGCCCGGGCTTTCATGCCTGCGCGAGTGCTCCGGTGGCAGGTGGGAGAAGCCAAAGCGACGGAGGGCGCAACTGTTTCGGGCGGGTTTGATGTAGTCGACGAGGCGGCACTGCGAGATGTCGTCGCAAAGGTGTGGGGGCTGGAGGCGGGGCTGACGGGAAAGGCGCTTGTGGTTGGGCTGCGCGAGCGTCGACACGCGCTGCAAGGCGTCGTCGTGCTGAATCCCCGCGATGAGGCTTGGGTCGCCGGCGCAGCCCTGGCGGCACACCGCGGACAGCCGATCATCGCCAGAGACATCATCGCCAACCCCAGCGGATCGGTGACTGTCGCGCAGGCGGATGAACTGGCAGCATCGATCGAGCGCGCCTGCGAAGAGATGGGGTTGGCATTTAAGGACACAGGCGATGAAATCGATGCCATCACGCTGACTGCCAACAGCCCGGCCAAGATCGGCACTGGCGGCGGAGAGAGCCTGGCCCTCTCAGATCGACTGGGACGGCCCGGATCCGGCATCGAGTTGAAGGATCGATGGGCGTGGACGGGTCAGATTTTTGGCGATGCGCCGCGCTGCGCATATGTGGCGATGTGCTCGATTTTCCTGGTGCCTCGCAGCGCATGGATGTTTGATGGGTATCCCGATGACGGACCCTGGAAGCAGTATGACCTTGCACCAGTATCAGAGGAACTGAAGGGTTTGGCGTGGGAAGTCGAACTCATGGACAAGCCCACTCAAGGGGCGCGCGACTGGCGAGTGCGGGCATCGCGACCAGTTGACGCTGGCTTGATCCTGGTCAACACAAAGGGCAACGCGGACTTCTTTGACTTGGAGCCCGGACAGTGCAGGCCCGATGACGTGCCGATTCTGGACAAGCCCGCGATCCTGCACATTATCCATAGTTGGTCGGCCTTCGTGCCGGGCGATAGAGACTTGCTGGCAGGGCGCTGGATGGAAAGGGGTGTCTACTTCTATGTCGGATCGGTCCATGAGCCTTTCCTGCAGGCATTTCTGCCGGGTAGGAATGTGATGGCACGGGCGCTGGCTGGTGGACCATTGGGTGCTGCCGTGCGGCATGACAAGGCGCAATTGTGGAAGGTCGCGACTTTTGGGGATCCGCTGGTATTGGTGAGCAGCGGGATGCGCAGAACCACCGAGCAGATATCGCTGACAGGTGCGAAGGATGTCTTGGGAGACTTGCGGGAAAGACTGAAGGCTGAGCAGTATGAGGGTGTTTTTCGTGATCTGCTGGTCGCGGGCAAGGACAGCGAGTTGGCGCGACTTGCGGGCGCGTTGGTGCGGGAGAAGCCCACAGCGCTGAAGCAAGAGACGGTAGAACTGACGATCCTGCCCTTGTTTCGCGAGCAGCGGATCGACGACATGATCGGGGCATTCATGCTGCTGGATCGCGAGCGGGCCGCACGGGGCGATCTTCGAGACGCGTTGTGGCTGGCGGCGTACCAGCGATTGAGCAAGCCCAGCGAGGACCTGACGCGCTTGCTGCGGGCGAATGTTCGCATGGCCAACATCGGACGCGATGCGACGGCGGCGGCCTCGGCGATTGCCCGGACGTCTGCGGGCGTGTCGGCTGCGAAGGCATGGCTTGAACAATTACGGGCGGGATTGACCGACAAGGCGGCTCAGGAGCGGCTGACAAATGCAATGGCTCAGGCGGCGGATCTTTGGGGCCAGTGATCAGCATCGGCGGAAGCAGCAGGCTCTCGAGCTTTTCGTCTGCCCGACCAGACCCAGTTGGCCCTTCTAGACTTTCGCTATGAGAATCGCACTGTCGGCGGACCATCGCGGCTACACAGGCATCAAATTGCTCCAAGAGAAGTTGTCGCGCGAGGGGCACGATGTGCAGGTGCTGGGAGATATCTCCGGCCCACCGTGCGACTATCCAGAGCGTGCGTATCTGGTGGGCAAGGCGGTGGCAAGTGGGCAGGCGGAGGTCGGGATTCTGCTCTGCGGGACCGGCATTGGCATGAGCATCGCTGCCAACAAGGTGCAGGGCGTTCGCGCGGCGGTCGTTCACGATGAATTGACAGCACAACTATCCCGTAGCCACAATGCCTCGAATGTGCTGTGCATGTCCGCGGACCTGCTGGGGCAGCGGATCATCGAGAAGATCAGCGAGATATTCATCAAGACCGAGTTTGAGGGTGGCCGGCATACGCGCCGAATTCGTAAGATCGAGGCGATCGAGTCGGGCAAGGACCCGTTCACGGTCGCGGAGTAGAGAGAGCGGAAATGCTGCGCCACTTCAGGGCCAATTGACGGGTCCACCCAGAAGCAAACCAGCCAAGCGTTCGATCAGCGGCTTGCCAAACCAGACGATGACCGTGGCCATGGCCAGGAACGGGCCATAGGGCAACAGCCGCTTATTTTCGCCGCTTGTGAAGAATTGGATCGCCCAGCCAGCCATGCCCAGGAAGGCCGCGCCAAAGAACGCGATGGTGGGATCGATACAGCCCAGGCACGCGCCGACCGCAGCCATCATGTGGACATCGCCCAGACCCAGGGCCTCTTTGCCGAAGGCGAGCGTGCCGAGGATGCGGATGCTCCAGACCACGCCGCCACCGATGAGATAGCCCAAGAGCGTGCCCGAGAGCACCATGAGCCAGAGTGGTGCGGCCGTGTCGTTGAGAGGCTCGAGCATCAGCGTGTTGGGATTCAATGACCACGGGCCAACCAGACGCATCGCGAGATATCCTGCGGCGACTGCGAAGGCAACGATCACGCCCACGAACAACAGTTCGCGACGCATTTCACGACGGGCGTGGGGATAGCGAATCCATAGGTCCTGCTCGGTTGGTGATTGATCGACCGGCGCGTGCTCTGACTGGGGCGGAGATTCAATGGATGGGACTGCGATCTGGGTGAGTCCCGTAGCGAGCGCAGATTCTCTCGCGCCCTCGACGACCTTGGCATGCTTTGCGTCGAGTTCCGCCAGCGTTTGCTGCTCCCATTGGGCATATCCCTCGAAACTTCGGTGCAACACTCCCAGACGCAGCAGCAGATTGGCGACGACAAAGCCAATGGCTCCACCAATCGAAGCACCAATCCACCACCAACTGAAGTGATGGGGCGTCCAGATTGACCACGAATATCCGGGCGCGACGGCGATCAGTCGGCCATCCTTGAGTTGCACGATCAGGGCATAGATCGGATGCACCAGCAGACCAACAAGGGTTGGAACATTTGTCAGAATCGGCGGGATGGTGAAGGTCTTGGCATCTACCAATGTCATCGCGACCAGCGAGGAGAGCAGCGTGACGACCACTCCAAAGATCGGCCAGGTTTGCACAAACCCGCTGCGGGCCCAGTCGGGTTGTGCCCAGGAGAAGAGTGTGTGCAGGGGCGTTGAGGGATCGCTGTAGCAGGCCATATACGCCGCGCCCCAGAGCACCGCGACGATCGCTTCGACAATCGGATATTCGCTGGAGATGGGCGAGCGGCAGAAGCGACACTTGCCACCCAGCAGCAGCCATCCGAAGATGGGAATGTTCTCGCGCCAGGTGAGCTTGGTCGAGCAACTGGGGCAGCGGCTCTGGGGCGTAATAAAGTCCAGGCCGCGCGGAATGCGATAGGCGAGCACGTTGATGAGCGACCCCACGCAGGCACCGAAGGCCATGGCCCAGACCATGCGCACGGCGTCAAAGGCGGTGAGTTGGAGCGTGAGGCCATCCATGGCGGTGGGGGGAACAGGGAACAAGAA
>CAYRPC010000114.1:0-10049 GCA_964425995.1 uncultured Phycisphaeraceae bacterium | reverse complement strand
GATCGCCCGGGCGATCATAGCGGGTGATGACCAGTGCCATGCGCACGGGGCCGGGCTCGCTATCGTCGAGCCACACGATGTTGCCATAGAGCAGGACGTTCTTGTCAGCAGCACGTGTATCGCCCGAATGGGCGAGCAGGGCTTCGGGCAGGTCAACTTGCACAGCGACAGCGGTGCCTGGCGCGATCGGCTCGTCGAGTTCGAACTGCACGCCTCCTTCGCTGATGTCATAACTGTGGCCCGAATGTGTGAACGAGGTCTGGTCGAGGGTGCGCACGTGAATGGCGGTATAAGCGGCTGGCAGATGGAAGCGTTCGAACCGGCGTCGATTGATGTTCAGACTGTGCATGCTGGGCCTCGATTCTTCGAGTGCGGATCGAACGCCGCGGTTGAGCGCGGCACAGATTTGCTATCGGGCGATGCAGTGGGCGACTTCACCGGATGGGCGGAGTGGGGGAGCAAGTTATCGAAAAAAAGATCAATCCAAACGGACAGAACCTATCGTAGTGTTCATGGTGAGTGTGGTGTCTGCATCCATGACGGTGTCGGTTGAGCCTAGCGGTAGAGTGACTGCGCAGACGCTGCTATGTGAGTCGTGCGGCTATCCGTTGGAGGGGCTGACCGAAGGGCTTGCGCAAGCCGGTCCAGAAGTGGGCGAGGCTGCTAAATCAGATGTGACACCAAGTGTGACACCAAGTGTGACACCAAGTGTCACACAAAGGGATGGGCACGGTGATTGCCCTGAGTGCGGGCTGGAGATTGCCAAGTCGCTTCCCGCGATGCGGACCGGGTCGCCCTGGCAGCAACGCAACGACAAGGCGATTTTGAAGTGGTACTTCAAGTTCGTTGTTCGGGTTGTCTTGCCCTGGCTCACGACGAATGTTCAAGCGCTGCGCCAGCCAGCCGTGATGTTCCGGGCCATGCGAATCGAGCCACGGAGCGGGACTGGGCTGCTGTTTTTGAACTTGTTGCTCACAGCATTTGTGATCGTGGATCCGTGGGTCGGTGTGCTTTTGTTTGATCCGACGCGCAGGGCACGATCGCTTGGGGTCTTCGCCCAATCAGTCACCTGGGCAGGCATGTTGGTGGTGGAGATGCTGGTAGTGGGCGGGTTCTTTCTGCTCCTGACATGGGTTGAGTATCGCGGGGTGCGGTTCATTGCGAAGCGGCGCGGCTGGCGGCTTACTCCGGAGGCGGCGTGGCAGGTGTGCTGTCATGCGAGTGTGGGGTGGGTGATTGCGGGGCTGTTGCCGCTGCTGGGCATGGCACTACTTTTCGTGGGTGTGTACTGGTTTGGCTACTCGCCCCGGGGCGTGATCGACCTATCCAAGTACTTTGGGCCCGCTTTGCCGGTGATTCAGGTGAACACGTTGGTCATGTGGACCTTGACGCTGGGGGGCGGGTTGGTGGGGCTGTTGGTGTATGAGTCGCTGGTGTATGTCGGGGTGCGGCAATGTAAGTTCGCGGCGACGGGTAAGTTTGCGGCCACGGCCAAGTCTGCGATGACGGTTGGAAGGCAAGCAGAAACCGCGCCTAGTGGTGCAGAGTCCGCATCTCGCTAGGGCGCAATAGCCGCTGCAAGCCCGGTAGGGGGGATATGGGGCCGTGGGGCCATCGGGCCATGGGCCAGAGCTCCATGGGGGGTATTCGCGTCTGACGTAACAGTCATCGGGATACTCCCAACAAGATACAACCAGAGAATAGAAACTATGGATTCTTGGCTGGCGTGGAGGTTGCGCTAGGAATCCGTCTGCTTTTCGTGTATGCTGTCTGGTAACCAGCAGAAAAATGCAGCGATCGGATTGTCGAAACGTCGATTTCTATGGTTGTGGTTTTGCCGAGGCGGTCTGACTCGTTGGCAGGAGGGGTTTCGAGCCTGTCCTGTGGACTGGCTTTTTGAGGCTGACTTTTTTAGTAGGTTTGTTGGAACTGATGACTTGAACACCTGTGCCGAATCCTTCGATCCAATCCGACGCAAACAACCCCAACCCCGGCTCCTCGCCGATGCACTGGACGCCAGAACTCGTCAAGGAGTTTGAGGGGTACACGCTATCGCTGCTGCGTCGGCGGTTTTTATGGTTCTCCGGCGTGCTGGGGTCGATCGCGGCGTTTTTCCTGCTGCTAAGTCTGATACTCAAGCTAGCCGATGTTTCGCTGTACAGCGTTCTGATTCCGGGCTTTCAGAGCAAGGACGGCTCGATCGGTCCGTTCCTGCTCTCTGCTCTGGTGCAGATTTTATTGGTGGTGTGGTACGCGGGGTGCTTCCACACTGTGCGTCGCAAGGCGATCAATGGGCAGGAATTGATCCGGCTGAGTTACTTGCTGGTAGCGGTGCATGGCGTGCTTGCGGTGGCACTTGCGCGATTGCCTGGCACATCTGCCCCGGGCCTGCTGGTCGCGTGCATCATCCACTTTGTCGCGTGCTGTTTCCTGCCATGGTCTCCCCGTCAGGCATTCATGCCGCTGGTGCCGGTGCTGGTTGTCTGGACGGCGCTGGTTCTCATTTTCAGCGGCGACAGCATTCTGGAGCGGTTGCTGACGGTCATGTTCGGGCTGTTGATTGGAGTGCCCGGGATTGTAATGTGCTCGCTGCGTCATACGCAGAGGCTGGAGCGGTATGAGCGGGCGTTTTTCTACAAGCGGTATCGGGAGGTGAAGCGAGAATTGGTGGATGCGCGGCGCATTCACGAGTCGCTTTTTCCGACGCAGGTGATAGACGGTCCCGTGCGGGTGCATTACAAGTATGAGCCCATGCAGCAGATCGGCGGGGACTTCTTGTACGTCCACAGGCCCGAGGAACACCCCGACCAACTGTCGATCGTGCTGCTGGATGTCACTGGGCACGGCGTGCTGGCGGCGTTGACGGTCAACCGTATCTGGGGAGAGTTGCGGCGTATTTTCGCAGAGCATCCCAATATGGCTCCCGGGAATGTGCTGCATCTGCTGAATCGGTATGCGCACCTGACGCTTGCGCCGTATGGCGTGTATCTGACGGCGAAGATTGTTCGCATTGATGCGACCAACGACCTGCTGGAGTATGCGAGCGGCGGGCATCCGCCAGCGTTTCTGTATCGCGAGGATGGTTCGCTAGTTGAACTCGAGTCGACGGCATTTGTGCTCGGGGCGTGCGCGGATGCGGACTATGTGCCTGACCCTCGGCAGTTGACGATGAATCCGGGTGATGTGCTGCTGCTGTATACGGACGGCGTGAACGAGGCACGCGGGCTTTCGGGTCGGCTGCTCGGGCTGGCGGGGTTGCGCAAGATCATCCATGAAGTGGGGACGACGCATCCTGCACTGGGCCAATGGCCCGATCAGGTTTTTGCACGGATGGAGAGTTTTCGGGCTGGTGCGCCGACCGACGACACGCTGCTGGTTGAGGTTTCTCGACCCAGCGCGATTGTGTCGGCCCGGGGCCATCGCGAGCGGAAGCGGCAGCCTGCGGGCGTTTGATAGCGCTCAATGGATGGCGCGTCAGAATGGAGATGCGATCCTTGACTGATTCTGGGTCTTGATCTGGCTGTCTATTGGTCCAGCAGTTCGGAGAGCAGTCGCACGCCCCAGCCGGTGGGGCCTTCGACGAACATGCCAGCGTTTTTCTCAGAGACGTGAACACCCGCGATATCGAGGTGGCACCAGGGGGTGCCTTCCTTGACAAAGTAACTGAGGAACGCGGCACCCTGGCCCGCGTGGGCCTTGCGGTTGGGGTTGCTGTTGAGGATGTCGGCGATGGGGCTCTTCATCATTTCGCGGTATTCCTCGTGCAAGGGCAATCGCCAGACTCGCTCGCCACTCGAAGCTGCGGCGGCTTCGATTCTGGCGCGGAGGTTGTCGTCGTCGCAGAACATGCCGCAGTAGGTGCTGCCCAGGGCGGTGATGACGCCACCAGTGAGGGTTGCGAGGTCGACGATGAAGGCGGGATCGTCCTTGTCGCAGGTGTAGCAGAGCGCGTCGGCGAGCACGAGGCGGCCTTCGGCATCGGTGTTGGTGACTTCGACGGTCACGCCGTTGCGATAGGTGAGCACATCGTCGGGGCGATAGGCCTCGTCGCTGACCGAGTTCTCGGCAACGCAGAGATACGCCACCACGCGCTTCTTGGGCTTGATGAGTGTGGCGATGGCGTGCATTGCGCCCAGGACTGCACAGCCACCATCCTTGTCGCGCTTCATGCCGACCATGCTGTTGTTGATTTTGAGGGAGAGGCCGCCACTGTCGTAGGTCATGGTCTTGCCGATGAGGACGATGGGCTTGTCGTCGCTCTTAGCACCTTCCTGGGGCTTGTATTCGAGGCGGATCATGCAGGGCTTGTTCTCGCTGGCCTTGCCGACGTTGATGAGGCCCTCGCACTTGTCCTTGGCCAGGTCCTCATCCTTCCAGAGTTTCATGCCAAGTTTGCACTGCTTGGCGAGTTTCTGCGCTTGCTCTGCGATGAATGCTGGCGTTGCAACGTTGGGCGGGGTTTGGCTGAGCGTGCGGCAGTAGTTGGCCGACACGGCGAGCGTGACTCCTCGCTGGGTGCCTTGGGCAAATCGCACGCCGCCGGCGCTGAATCTGAGGGGTTTGCGTTCGACCTTCTTGGTTGCCTTGCCGCGGAAGTCGTCGCAGACCCAGGCGAGGAGTCCGAAGGCTTCGCCGACGGCGCTGCCGCAGGCGAAGAGATCGAGTTTGGGCGCGTCGTCCTTCTTTTTCTTCGAGCCTTGGGCGGTGTCGGCGTGGAGGGTAGTTGCTGGGGCGGGGCTTGTCAGGGCGGTGGCGACTTCGAGGTGTGCCGAGCGAGCCTTGACGATGGCGAGGCGACGAGCGATCGCGGAAGCAACGCCTCGCATGGCACCGGGAGTGAACTTGGACCGCTCACCCAGACCCACCACCAGTACGCGCCGGTAGCCGCTGCCGGCGTTTGCAGGTACGTTGGCTTCCGCAGTCAGGCCGGCTTCGCCAGTAGATTCGGGCAGGTCGGCGGCGATGAGGGCGGTGCCAGTCTTATCGAGTTTGGCGCTTCGAGCGTCGAGCGACTCACCCTTGAACTTCGCGAGCACGAGCACGTCGGCGGATTCCTGAGTCGCTACGAAGGAGAGAGATTCGAACATGTGATCCTTTCAAGGTGTGAAGCGAAAGGGTAGCCTTGAGGCACAGCACAGACAGAGCAGCCCATGCTCATAATCAGGCGAAAAGGCTCATTTCATGTATCGGAGTCTGGTGGATGAAGTTGGCTCGCGAGTACTGCGGGCTTAGTCCGCCGGCACGCACCGGCCCTTAGCCCATTCGCGCAGGTCGGCGATCTTTTCATCCATGGTGACGCTCAGGGGCGGGCTTGCCTTGGCCGCGTCGATGACGTTGTGCGTGGTGAGCGTCAGGTTCGAGGTGCGTGCGATGAGGTGTGCACTGATGACGGCCTGTTCGATCTCGGCACCGCTGTAGCCGTCGGTTGCTGCTGCGAGGGAGGGGAGGTCAAAGGTCTTCGCGTCGTAGCCACGCTTACGTAGATGGATTTTGAAGATGATCTCTCTGACGGCGGGGCTGGGAAGATCGACAAAGAAGATGTCGTCGAACCGGCCTTTGCGGAGCAGTTCAGGGGGGAGGGCCTCGATGTCGTTGGCGGTCGCGACGAGGAAGACGGGGCTGGTGTGTTCCTGCATCCAGGTGAGGAGGGTGCCGAACATGCGGCGCGAGACGCCTCCATCGTTGCTGGTGCTCGATGCGCTGGCGAAGCCCTTCTCGATCTCGTCGATCCAGAGGACGACGGGGGCCATGGCCTCGGCCTGGCGCAGTGCATCGCGCAGGTTGCGTTCGGTCTCGCCCACGTACTTGTTGAAGAGCGCGCCGGGATCGAGGCGCATGAGCGGGCGCTGCCAGGCTGTGGCGATTGCCTTGCTGGCCAGGCTCTTGCCCGCGCCTTGGACGCCAAGTAGCAGCACGCCTCGCGGGGTGGGCAGGGTGGGGTCGTTGAAGCAGACTTCGCGGATTTTTAGCCAGTGCTTGAGTTTGGCGAGACCGCCGATGTCGTCCAGAGTGGTGGGCGCTTCGACAAACTCGAGGACTCCGGCATCCTCGAGCAATCGGCGCTTGCGCCGCTGGATGGCAGGTAGATCGTCGTTGCTGAGGTGGCCAGCCTTCATCACGGTCTCATGGATGATGGTGCGAATCTGGCGGCGGGAAAGGCCACGCAGATTCTGGACTAGGGCCGAGAGGAACTTGGGCGAGACCCTCGCCTCGATCGGTCGCTGCTGCTTGATCGCGAGCAGCGTCTGACGCACCAGATTCTCGATCTCCGCATCGGTCGGGGGCTCGATGTCGTGGCGAACGCTCATCGCGCCCACAACGGCGGGAACATTGTCGTTATGGTCGATCATCACGACGCAGGAGTTGTCGCTCTTGCGCCGGGTAAAGGCTTCGAGCAGATCACGAAATGCGCGGAGATTGACCGAATCGCCCAGTTGGTCGCCCAGGTCAAGCGTGATGAGCATCGCAGGGCGACGCTGCTCGGCCAGGAACCACTTGAGTGTGCCGGCGGGACTGGTTTCGGCGTCAAGGCGATTGGGCTTGTTGTCCGCGAGTTCGGCGGCCCGAATCCCGCCCGTCACTGAATAGCTGAAAACGTCCAGCCCAAGCTCGAGCCCGGCCTCGACCGCGAGCGCGATGCACTCAGACTCTTCGTGCGTGCTGATGCGAACGCACTTGTGGCCGGAGCGGAGATTGCGGAGAAGTCCTTCGAGGTTCACAGGCAGAGTTTATGTCGCAGGGACGTAGGTCAGCGGGGCTTCTGGGCCCAGTGGCGCACCCAAGGCATACCAGATCAGTAGAAAGCCCGTCCACAGTACAAAGAACAGGATCGAGTACGGAAGCATCAGGCTCATCAGATTTCCAAGCCCCGCGTCCTTCTTGTACTTCTGATACACCGCCAGGATGATCAGCAGGTAACTATTCAACGGCGTCACGACGTTTACCACGCTGTCGCCAATGCGATAGGCGGCGGTCGTGAGCTCGGGGCTGATGCCCACCATCATGAACATCGGGATGAAAATCGGAGCCATCACGCCGAACTTGCTGAGCATGCCGCTCATCGCAAAGTCGCCCGCGATCACGAGCAGGATAAAGAGCGTGATGAGCACGGGCACCGGCATGTCCGCCCGCACCAGCATCGACCCGCCCGCGTAGGCGAGCATCCGGTCCAGGCCCGTGTACGTGAAGTAGTTGACGAACTGGCCCAGAAAGAAGGAAATAACCAGCACAGGCACGATCGACCGGATGCCGTGGTACATCGCGTCCACGAAGTCCTTCTGGTTGCGCAGCGTACCGATGACCACGCCATAGACCATGCCCGGGATGAGGAACACGAGGAGAATCATGGGGACGATGACCTGCGACCAGCGGTCGCCCGGGCGTTCGAGCATGGTGGGCTTGCCATTAGTCTCGACCACGAACCCAGGATCGATCATGCGCTCTTCGCCATTTTCCTTGATGGTTTCGCGGGGCTGGGTAAAGAGCGTGCGTTCGGGCGTTGCGTTGGCCACCCCGTCGTTGGTCAGCACGCGTATGGGCTGGGTGGTTGGCACGTGGCCGCTGGCCATCCGGGGCACGCCCTTGCCGCTCAGCGGCGCGCCGGGGATCAGGATCAGCGCAGCAAACGTGCCGAGGACCACGGCCATCGTGATGAGTGCCAACGTGAGGCCCTTCTTCTCGGCCGGCTTGAGCGAAAGGTCGGTGAGCGCACTGGTGTCCTGGCTGTCCAGGCCTTTCTGTTTCATCAGGCGGGGTTCGATGATGCGGTCGGTCACGAACCACCCGCCAAGGCAGATGATCACCGCCGACGCGGCCTTGAAGTACAGGTTGTGCGTTGCCAGTACCGCGGGATACGTCGAATCGATGATGTGTGCGGAGGTCGTTGCAGTGCCCGCAAGAAAACCATCCGCCGCGGTCGGAAACATACCCCCGCCAAAGCCGCCCGCAACGCCCGCAAACGCAGCCGCGAGGCCCGCGATGGGGTGACGGCCCATCGCAAGATACAACGCCGCGGCCAAGGGTGGCAGGATGATGTACCCCGCATCGCTCGCGACCGAGGCGTTGGCACCGACAAACACGATCATCGGTGTGATCAGTTTTCGAGGTGTGGCCAGCGCGATCGCACGCATGAGCGCGTTGAACAGCCCAAACTTTTCCGCAACCCCGATCCCGATCATGCCCGTGAAGATCAGCCCCAGCGCGGGTAGCGTCACAAAATTACGGATCATCGACGAGAACATCCAATAGCACCCATCGAGCGTGAGCAGGCTGCGGGGCTTGAGTGGTGCGCCGATGGGCTCCAGCGTCGTGATGGGCTTGCCCTTTTCGTTGAGCTTGGGTACCAGCTTGGGCTTGCCTTCCACGTCCTGCACGGGCTGCCCGCTCGCGTCCACCTTTTCAACCATCGTCACCCTGATCTGCACCGGCTGCACCTGCCACTTGGTCCAGGTGCCAATCGCCGAGGCGATCACGACGATCCCAGCGAGCATCGCAAAGAGCAGCGCAGGCTCGGGCAGCTTGTTGCCGACCCATTCAACCCAATCGAGGATGGTCTTGCGACTTGTGGCGGGCGATGGTGTAGTCATACGTTGGGAAGATACGTCGCGATCCGCGCGCGAGAACTGCACAGATTGGTCCGATGAAGCAGCGTCGCAACCAGTCGTGGCACCAGCAGCACACACTGCCGGAACGAGTTCATGCCTGCCGCCGCGTTACTTGGCAAGCCCAACTGCCTGCCTCCCCCTACGCTCCGCAATGGCCCATCCGTTTCTTGCAGTCATCGGCGGGGGCAACATGGGGAAGGCGATCATCACAGGGGGCGTGCAGGCGCGGATCCTGTCGCCCTCGCGCGTGTGCGTAGCAGAGCACGACGAAGGCAGACGGACCCGCATCGCCGCGACCGGGGTGCTGGTCTTCCGATCTGCATCCGAAGCCATGCAGTGGCTGACGGAACGGGCTCCGACGCCCGACGCTGGACAGGTGCTGCTGGCCATCAAGCCACAATCACTGGCAAGCACATGCAGCGAATGCCAGGATAGCGGACCGATCGGGGCGCGCGTGATCATCAGCATTCTCGCGGGCACTACTACACAGCGATTGCGAGAACAATTTGGCGAGCAGAGCAAGATCATCCGGGCGATGCCCAACTTGCCTGCGGCGATTGGACAGGGTGCGACCGCGATCAGCCTTGGTGCCGGCGCGAACGACATCGATGCGATGTTTGCCAACCAGATTTTTCATGGCGTGGGGTCGTTGGTGCTGCGGGTTGATGAATCGCTGATGGACGCGTTTACGGCGCTGGCTGGCTCGGGCCCGGCGTACCTCTTCTACCTCGCGGAAGCGATGATCGCCGCGGCGATCAAGATGGGATTTTCTGCTGCGGATGCGGGGAGCATTACGCGGGCGACGCTCGCAGGCAGTTCGATGCTGCTGGCACAATCCACCGACGATCCTGCGGCGCTGCGAGCGGCTGTGACAAGCAAGGGCGGAACGACGATGGCGGCGACGACGATACTGGAGACGCACGAAGTTGCGAGGCGCATCGTGGAAGCGATTATCGCGGCGCGTGATCGGGGACGGGAAATCGCATCAGCGTGACAACGCGCAGTTCGTGACGTGTATTTTGAATGAGCGTCAATTGTCCTGGGCTTGGCTTGGCATTGTTTGAGGCTCGGTGTCTTGCTGAACGCTCGTGGTAGTTACGTGCTTCCAACGAACTACTTGCGGCGATTCAGGCTGCGGCGATTGCGTATTCGGGCCTGGGAGTGATTGCTGTCGATTCGGTCGGAAGACGACGAGGGGCAGCACTGCAAAGAAGCCCGAGACCGCGATTGCAAGTACCAGGAACCACAAGTATTGCGTCCCGCGCGTATGGATAAACCAACCAATGAGCATCGCGATGGCCAGCAGGATGCTTGCCATCGCGACCCACATGCCGCGCCGCTTCATAGTCTATTACCCGCCACGCTGGCCACCACGGGGACCGCTACGTGAGCCGCCACCAGGCTTGCCAGGGCGAGGCCCGCCTGATCCGCCGCGAGGACCGGGCT
>CAYRPC010000113.1:0-10092 GCA_964425995.1 uncultured Phycisphaeraceae bacterium | reverse complement strand
GGGAGCGACGGGCGCGGCGATTGTCGGGGCTTGTGCGACGCTGGGCGTGGTCTATCTGGTCAGTGCGCGCGTGTCTGGGTGGCGCGGGGCTGGGGAGATCGAGCCAACGACGCTGGTGCTGATGGGCGTGATCATCGCGATCATCTGCTCGGGCGCGATGTCGCTGCTGAAACACCTCATGCCGGACCAGGGCATCGCGGCGGATCGTTTGCTAGTAGGCAGCATTCGGGATGATGTGCGGCCAATGCACTTGTGGATTGTGGGCGTGCTGTTGGCGATGGGGATGGGCGTGTCGCTGTCGAAGGCAAGGATGATGGATGTTGCGTCGCTGTCGGACGACGAGGTGTCGAGCCTGGGCATCTCGCTGGCGCGGTTGCGAACGACGCAGTTTCTGATCGCTGGTGTGCTGACGGGCGGGGCAGTGGTGCTGGCGGGACCCGTGGGCTTTGTAGGGCTTTTGTGCCCGCATGTGGTGCGGAGTTGGGCAGGGCCACGGCATGGGCCGCTGCTGGTGGGTTCGGCGATGCTTGGTGCGGGCGTGGTGGTGGGTGCGGACACGTTGATTGCGGGAATCCGCGAGGTGTATCCGGGACTTGGTCGCTTGCCACTGGGAGTGCTGACGGCGCTGGGGGGAGGACCGATTTTTCTGCTGATGCTGCGTAGGGGGCGGGGGCGGAGTTGATGGGTTGATGGGTTGATGGGTTGAAGAGTGAATTCTCACGCGCTGATATCGACAGTGCGGGATGCGATTCGTGCGACCACCAATGCTGCCACTTCGTCGGGAGAGCCACGAACAAGGGCACGCAATTGCTCGCCAGTTCTTCGAGCGGCGCGCTCGGCATCGTTGAAGCCGTCGGGCGGGGCGGGAGCGATCAACATGCGCAGTCGGGCGACCGAGGCGCGCAGTACGGCGTTGTTGAGGACAGCGAGCTGACGCTGCTTGGCTGCAATATCACTGGTCTGGGATGCTATCTCCGGCGCAGATGAGTTGGGCTCGATGTCGGATTGGTTGGAGGAAGGGTTAGGGGTGGTATCGCGCGGGTCGTTGCGAGCGCGCTGGGACTTGAGCACTGGTGCGTCCAACGGCGGTGTAGCGATGGGCTGAGTGACCACAACGATCTGCGGAGTGATCGCGGCGCGGATGCTGGAAGGGGTTGTGCCCGAGGCGGGTAACAAGAAAAAACCTCCATTAGTTAGTTCGAACATACCAATCGCCCAGACGATTGCCTCTCGCCAAATTGAGGGGAGAGGCGGTATAGGTGCCAAAGGCGATGGATATAACGGTGCCAACGGCGTGCGCGGACCAGGTTCTCGGGATTCTGAAAGCCCCAAAACGCGCGATCGGACGTTGAAATACTGGTCCGAGTTCAAGTGCGGGGCGAGAACCAGACGCGATCGATGCGGCCCGAGCGAACCCGAAAAACGGCGAGCAGGAAGTATGGATCGCGATCGGGTACGCCTGTGATGTATTCGAGATCGGTGACAAACTCACCCAGAAACTGGCGGTTAGTTACGCGAGAACGCTGGAGAGGCCAGCGGAGGAATTGAGCAGCGTAAAAGTCCCGCAGTGCTGCCAGGCCGCTCGTGCGCACGGTATTGGTGTCCATATTCATGATCACAATGTCGTCGCTAAAGCAGGCAGCGAAGCCATCGATGTCACGGGCGTTGTAGGTCTGGAGCTGGTGTTCGACGACTTCGAGCGGAGTGGTCATGCCGTGGGAGCGTACGGGCGAAGCGTGCGAACGGCACTATTCCAGCAGAAACTCTGCAATCTCGCGCTGCTCGAAGCGATCGGTCGCTTCGCCCATGCGATAGCCAGTGCAACGAAATCCGCAGTTCTCAAGAATGCGCAGTGACGCGGCGTTGGTGCGTGCGGCTGTCGCGTGCAAGGGGCGACGCGGTTCATCTTGCAGGAACTTCACCAGGGCGTGCGAGGCAATGCCCCTTCCCCACCACGCACGGGCGATCCAGTATCCCACGCAGTCGCAACCCTCCGCTTGAAAGCACGCGATGCTGCCGACGATGCCGCCTTGCAGCACGATCACATGTCCATTGATGTTTGGATTCTTGAAGTGCTGGTCCCACGTGGAAATGAAGACCTCGCGTGTACGCGGTTTGGTTCCGGCCATGGCGTTGGACACGGGGTCACACTGCAAGTCGTACAACACAGGAAGGTCGGCGAGCACCACGCGACGCAGCAGAAGTTCATTCGCATCAATACGCGGAAACTGGGCAGACATGGCAAATCATACCAGCGACCCGTGGACATGCTGCATCGCGGGAACATGCTTGATCATGCAGGATCATGTATACGGGCTACCAGCACTTCACACGTTGAAGTACTTCGCCGCGGGGTGGTGCACGATGATTGCGCTGGTGGATTGCTCGGGATCGATCTGCCAGTTCTCCGTAAGCACGCAGCCAATGCGGGAAGGATCAAGCAGTGCAAAGAGTTTTTCCTGATCCTGCAAGTTTGGGCAGGCGGGGTAGCCGAAGCTGTAGCGCGAGCCGCGGTACTTCTGGGTGAAGAGGTCCTTGATTTTCGGGCTGTCCTCGCCAGCGATGCCCAGTTCCTGGCGCATGCGCTTGTGCCAGAACTCGGCGAGTGCTTCGGCGGTCTCGACGCCCAGGCCGTGCAGGTAGAGGTAGTTGGTGTAGTCGTTGGCGGCGAAGAGTTTTTGGGCCTCTTCGCTGGCGCGGTGTCCGACGGTGACACAGTGCATGCCGAGCACATCAACCTCGCCGGTCTGTTTATCTTGTAAGGGTCGGAAGTAGTCGCTGATGCAGAGGCGGCGCTTGTCGGCTTGTCGCGGGAAGGAGAATCGAAGCAGTTCGCGGAGGTGCTGCACTCGCGGCGTGTTTTTTGGAGATTCTCCAATAACTTTGGTGACAAGCGGGGGTGGCTGTGCCACCATGCTCTGCGGGTCCCAGACGATGAGGTCGTCGCCATCGCTGTTTACGGGGAAGTAGCCGTAGACGAGTTTGGGCTGGAGGATGCGCTGCTCTTTGCATCGCTGCTTCCAGTGCTCGAAGACTGGCATGATTTTGTCCTCGATGAACGCGTCGTACTCGCTGTCGCTCATCGGGCCTTTTTTCACCTGCCACTGGCCGCGGAAGAGGGCGATTGGGTTGATGAAGGGGAAGATGTCGTCGAGGTCGATGCCATCGATGACGCGCGTGCCCCAGAAGGGTGGCGTGGGGATGGGGGTATCGGTAGCGATGTCGGAGCGGACCTGCGGGACAGGGGGCATTACCTGTCGCGTGACTCCGGCGACTTGCTTCACAGGCGAGGACGCCTGTGCAACTACTGGCACTACTGAGTTTGCGGCGGCGAGTTTGGCGATTCTGGTTTGATTGATTGATTCTTCGGCGTCGCTGCGCTTGGTCTGTCGCGCATCGATCTCCTGCTGCAGCACCTTGGTATCGCCCGTGGCGATCACGTCCATGGTGCGCAGGCCATCGAACGCGTCGCGCCCGTAGAAGACTTCGCCCTGATAGACCTTGCGGAGGTGTCCCTCGCAGTAGTGGCGAGTCAGCGCTGCGCCGCCCAGCAGAACACGCGGCTTCATGCCCCGTGCGTTGAGTTCGCGGAGGTTTTCCTCCATGACAGTGACGCTCTTGACCAGGAGGCCAGAGAGGCCGATGGCATCGGGCTTCTTGTCCTCATAGACCTTGATGATGGCATCGATGGTTTGCTTGATACCGATGTTGTGGACGGTGTAGCCGTTGTTGCTGAGGATGATGTCGACGAGGTTTTTGCCGATGTCGTGCACATCGCCCTGGACGGTTGCGAGGACGATTGAGCCCTTGCTGCTGCCGGCGACTTTCTCCATCAGCGGTTCCAACTGCCCCACTGCCGTCTTCATGACCTCGGCTGACTGGAGCACGAATGGCAATTGCATCTTGCCACTGCCGAAGAGTTCGCCCACGGTCTTCATGCCGTCGAGCAGGTGATCGTTGATGATTTCGAGGGGCTTGTACTTCTGGAGGGCGGTCTGGAGCGTGCCGGCGAGGGCTTCTTTTTCGCCATCGATGATGTGGGCCCGGAGGCGCTCCTCGATGGTGAGGTCGGCGGCGGACTTCTTCTTGATTGCGGCTTCGGCCTGAACATCTTTGAAGAGTTCGATGAAGGCTTGGAGCGGATCGAAGCCCGGTCGGCGGCGGTCGTGGATGAGTTCGAGCGCGGCGTTCCAGCGGTCATCGGGAATCTTGTTGCGCGGGAGGATCTTGCTGAAGTGGATGATGGCGCTGGTGAGGCCCGCTTCCTGGAGTTCGTGCAGGAAGACGCTGTTGAGGACGATGCGGGCGGCGGGCGAGAGGCCGAAACTGACGTTGCTGAGGCCCACCGTGGTCTGCGAGAGGGGCAGAAGCTTGCTGATGAGGCGCACGCCTTCGATGGTTTCGAGGGCGCTGCGGCGATCGCTCTCCATGCCGGTGCTGATGGGGAGGACCAGAGAATCGAACATGAGGTCATCGGGGGCGAGGCCATGGACCTTGGTCGCGCGGTCGAAGGCGCGCCTGGCGATGCTGAGTTTGCGCTCAGCGGTGCGGGCCATCGAGTTTTCCTTGTCCTCGTCGATGGAGCCAATGACCAGGGCAGCGCCATAGGTTTTGGCGAGCGTGCAGAACTTGTCGAACTTCTCCTCGCCATCTTCAAAGTTGGCGCTGTTGATGATGCACTTGCCGCCTGCCAGGCGAAGTCCGGCTTCGATGGTTTTGGACTGGGTACTGTCGAGCATGAGCGGGACGTTGACTTGTCGCACCACGCGACGCACGACCTCGGCCATGTCCATGGCGTTGTCGCGGCCTGCATAGTCGACGTTGATATCGAGGACGTGGGCTCCGTCGTGGCGAACCTGCTCGCGTGCGAGCGAGACGATGCCGTCCCAGTCCTCCGCTTCAAGCAGTCGCTTGAAGGCGCGGGAGCCGGAGGCGTTCATGCGCTCGCCGATGATCAGGATCGAGTTGTCCTGACGATAGTCCTGCTGGGAATAGAGCGAGGTGACGGCTGAGGGAAGGGGCGCGGTGGTCGGTGCTGCAGCAGCGACCGACTGGTGATTTGGTGCATTCTTGATGCTGCCTTTTTCCAATCCCTCGACCAACTCGACCAACTTGCGAATATGTTCGGGCTTGGTGCCACAGCATCCGCCGATGATGCGGACATGGTCTTCGAGGACGAATCTCTCCATCGCCTGCGCGAAAGGCTCGGCCTGCAGGGGGAACTCGGTTCGGCCATCGACGAGGATGGGGAGGCCGGCGTTGGGCATGACGCTGATGGCTCGGAGCGACCCCTCGCGGAGCGAGGGGGTACCCGATACCCAGTGCCTGCCAAGCCACTTGACGTGATCGCGCATTTCGACCGGGCCGGTTGCACAGTTGAGGCCGATCGAGCAGATGGGATACTGCGCGAGCGCGGTTGCGGCGGCGGCGATTTCTGTGCCCAGCAGCATGGTGCCGGTGTTCTCGATGGTGACGCTCACCATGATGGGAATCTGGGCGGGGCTTTGGCCCGTCTCTTCGATGGCGGCAAGCAGTGCGTTGATTGCGCACTTGATCTGCAGCAGGTCCTGGCAGGTTTCGATGATGAACAAGTCTGCACCGCCCGCAAGCAGGCCTCGGGCTGCTTCGCGATAACTGGCGAACATGGCATCCCAATCGATGTTGCCAAGGGTGATGAGTTTGGTGCCTGGGCCCAGGCTTCCAGCGACGAATCGCGGCTTGTCGCTGGTTGAGTGGTTGTCGCAGGCGGCGCGGGCGAGTTGGGCAGCGGTCTTGCAGAGATCAAAGGCTTGGTCTGCGAGTTCAAATTCGGCGAGGACGTGGGGCATGCCGCCGAAGGTGTCGGTCTCAACGACATCTGCACCGACAGCGAGGAAACTCTCGTGGATGCTCTGGATCAATGCGGGCCGGCTCTTGACGAGAATCTCCGGGCAGTTTTCCCTGCCCCAGTAGTCTTTCTGGACATCCAGGTCGACGGCGTGTGTGGCGGTGCCCATAGCGCCGTCGAAGACGAGTCGGCGCTTGGCAAGGTGCTGCAAGAAAAGGCTGGGTTGGCGGTGGTTCGTCGTCGCTGGCATGGCTTGTTGGGTCTATCGGTCTGGAAAACACCTTTGGGGTGTTGTGGGGGGCGGCATCGGGAGTCTAAAAAACCTCCTTAGAGCCCCAGCGTCGAGACCTCGACCGGGCCAGAGATGCCGACTTTCACGGCTGGATCGCAGAACTATAGCGAGCTTGGACAGACCTGCAATAAAACAACGCCCCGCTATGTGCGAGGCGTTGACGAAATATTTGCCTAGGTCGATTACTGCTTCGCAGGAGCAGCCGCTTCCTTGCCCTTGGGCGCGAAGTAGTTGCCAGCGTACTTTTTCTGGAACTTCTCGATGCGGCCCGCAGCATCCATGAAGGTCTGCTTGCCGGTGAAGAAGGGGTGCGAGCCGGACCACACTTCGACGTGCATTTCGGGAACGGTGGCACCAACGGTCATGACGACCTGCCCATTGTGGTGAATCTTGCAGTTCGGGAAGTACTTGGGGTGGATGTCGGTCTTCATGGCTGGTTCCAGACGGCCGCACGGGGGAAACCGTGACGGGTCAGGATGATAGCACCACCGAGGTATCATCGCCACCCGCTGTTGACCGTCCATTCCAACCTTCACCCCCCGCCCCTGCCCGCCGTCGCCAACCCTCTGTTCTCAGTCCTCCGCCGGCCAGCGTCCCCCCGTCCCAATATCTCCAAGTATCATCATTTCGCCGCTGCTGCGAATCGCACGATTTCCATCGATACCTATGAAACTCACAATCGTTATTCCAGTCTACAACGAGGAGCGGACCATTCTCGATCTGGTTGCGCGTGTTCGCGCGGTGCCACTCTCTATTGCCCGCGAGATCATCATCGTTGACGATTGCTCCACAGACTCGACTCGCGACAGGCTCCAGAGACTGGCTGACCAACCTGATATTCAGTTGCGAAACCACTCGTCAAATATGGGAAAGGGGCGAGCGCTGCGGACCGGGTTTGAAGCTGCGACTGGTGACATCGTCCTGGTGCAGGATGCCGATCTTGAGTATGACCCTTCGGAGTATCCCAAGCTCATTCAACCCATTCTTGACGGACGAGCCGACGTGGTCTTTGGCTCTCGATTTGTGGGTGGAGACAGCCATCGCGTGCTGTACTTCTGGCACTCGGTGGGCAACAAAATCCTGACCCTGACATCCAACGTTTTGACAAACCTCAACCTGACCGACATGGAAGTCTGCTACAAGGTTTTTCGAGCCGATGTGCTCAAGCGAATTACGTTGGAAGAGGATCGCTTCGGATTCGAGCCTGAGATCACGGCGAAGGTTGCTGGCCTGCGATGCCGTATTTACGAGGTGGGCATTTCCTACAGCGGTCGGACCTATGAAGAAGGGAAGAAGATCGGCTGGCGGGACGGAGCCTGGGCTTTGTGGTGCATTTTCAAGTACAACGTGTTGCGGTGAGTGTGGCTCCGGATAAATCGGCGGTTGCATGGGCCCAGCGGTCGCTCAAGGTTGCGACGATAAGACGCGCTGGTGATACTTCGTGCAACCCTTGCAGGGCCTATGACCGGCACCAACCACAACACCAACGAGGGTGAAGTTCCTCGACGATGATCCTCGCTGCCTACTTGACCGATCCCAATCCCGGCGTATCTTTTGGAGCAAGTGCGAAAGTACTCGCAATTAGTTCGGTCCCTGTTAGCTCAATGGTAGAGCGATCGGCTGTTAACCGATAGGTTGTAGGTTCGAGTCCTACACGGGGAGCTTCAAAAGCCTTGGCGAAACGCCGGGGCTTTGTTGTTAAACGATGGATGCACCATGCAGGAGCATTGGCGAAATCGCACGTCTCAGGCGAGAAATGCAGCCGTGTTTGAAGTTATGGTGGTTCGCGCGGGCGCTCTCAGTTTTGTGGTGAGAGTCGTAGGGTAGTTGGGGTGTTGCCGCGAAAAACGAGACTGGTGAAGGCGAACTCTCGGTTTTGGGGAGAGAGTCGAGCAATTGGTTAACGGGAGGGTTTGGCATAGGCGCGTATCGCGAGTGGCATGTACTCGATGAAACACCTAAACAAGACAACCCTACGGAATCAACCTTGGGTTGTAGAATCAGCAATGTCAAACAGAGTTGAGGGGGGTGGTGCATGATAAAGCAACGCGAGACGATTAGCGAAGAGCAGCAAAAGAGTGTTCGTGATGTGGAGAGCGACTTGGCGTTCGAACGTGAGCTGTTTGCCTCCGCCGACAAGCTCCGGTCCAACATGGACGCGGCCGAGTACAAGCACGTCGTGCTCGGGCTCCTGTTCCTGAAGTACATCTCCGACGCCTTCGAAGAGCGGTGGCTCGCCCTGAAGGCGTCCGTGGATGACCCCAAGAGCGACTCCTTCCTCAAGGCCGACCTCCGCAATCGCGCCGCTCAGATCGAGGAACTGCTCGAGGACCGCGACGAGTACACCAGCGAGAACATCTTCTGGGTGCCGAAGGTGGCACGGTGGTCGAGCCTCCAGGCCAAGGCCCGCGACCCGCTGATCGGCAAGATTCTGGATGACGCGATGGTCGCCATCGAGCGCGACAACCCCACGCTCAAGGGCGTCCTCCCGAAGGACTACGCCCGGCCCGGTCTGGACAAGGCGACCCTCGGCGACCTCGTCAATATGTTCGCTAATGTCGGCATCGGAGGCAAGGCCAACCGTTCTAAGGACATCCTCGGCCGCGTGTACGAGTACTTCCTGTCCGAGTTCGCTAGTCAAGAAGGCAAGAAGGGTGGCCAGTTCTACACGCCGCGCCCGGTGGTCAAACTGCTCGTCGAGATGCTCGCGCCGTACAAGGGCCGCATCTACGACCCGTGCTGCGGCTCTGCGGGCATGTTCGTGCAGAGCGAGGAGTTCATCGAGCATCACGGCGGGCGCATCGGCGACATCTCGGTCTTCGGCCAGGAGTCCAACTACACGACCTGGCGGCTGGCGAAGATGAACCTGGCCATCCGCGGCATCGACGCCAAGATCACCCACGGCGACTCGTTCCACCACGACCAGCACCCCGACCTCAAGGCCGACTTCGTCATCGCCAACCCGCCCTTCAACGACTCGGACTGGAAGGGCGACCAACTTGCCAGCGACCCGCGTTGGAAGTACGGCACGCCTCCGGCGGGCAACGCCAACTTCGCGTGGGTGCAGCACTTCCTGTCAAAGTTGTCGCCCACGGGCATCGCGGGCTTCGTACTCGCCAACGGCTCGATGTCATCGGGCCAGTCGGGCGAGGGCGACATCCGCAAATCGCTCGTCGAGAATGACCTCGTCGATTGCATGGTCGCGCTGCCCGGCCAACTGTTCTACTCCACGCAGATCCCCGTCTGCCTCTGGTTCCTCGCCCGCGACAAGAAGAACGGGCGGTTCCGCGACCGCCGCGGGCATGTGCTCTTCATCGACGCCCGCAAGATGGGCACCATGATCGACCGCGTGCAGCGGACGCTGACCGATGCCGACATCGCCACCATCGCCGACACCTACCACAGTTGGAGAGGCGACAAGAAGAACGGGGCCGCCGGCAAAACCTACGCCGACATCGCAGGCTTCTGCAAGGCCGCCACGCTCGACGAAATCCGCACGCATGGTCACGTCCTCACGCCCGGCCGCTATGTCGGCGCGGAGGAGGCCATCGACGACGGCGTGTCGTTCGAGGAGAAGATGGCCAAACTCACGGGCGAACTGGCGGCGCTGACAGCCCAGGGCGCTGACCTCGACAAGGCCATCGCGTCCAATCTCGCGGCCATCGGCTTTGCTCTGCCTACCTCAACGGCCCCGGCCACCGCAAAGAAAGGCAGCCGCTGAATGCCTGGCAAGCTCCCCGCTCCGCAAGAACCAGTCCCGGGCCTTGTGCTCTACCAATCCCCCGACGGCACCACACGCTTCCAAGTCCGGCTGGATCACGAAACCCTCTGGCTCACGCAGCGGCAACTGGCCGAGCTGTTCCAGAAGGACGTGCGGACGGTGAACGAGCACATCCAGAACATCTTTTCCGACGGGGAACTGACCTGCCCCCACGGTTAGTACCAAAGTCTATGTCCCTGATTGGATGTCGTG
>CAYRPC010000112.1:0-10212 GCA_964425995.1 uncultured Phycisphaeraceae bacterium | reverse complement strand
GTGGAGGGACGGGGGGGGTGGAAACTGCGACGGTCGGAACGTCGTCACGTATTGGCAAACTTTCAACGGATCCGTTGATCGCGGCGAAGACGCAGGCTGCTCCAGCAGCAGTCGGCAGCGAGAAAGCGGGGAGCGGCTCTGCCCGTCCGGTCCTGTCGCCTGATGTGCCGCAATATTTTCTGCCGGTGCGAGGTGCTCGCGTGGCTGGAGCGAAACTCGAGTATCGGGCGATGTTGCTGGGCTTTGCCTGGGTCCACTTCCTTGACAAGAAAGTCGGCATTGATATCGATCAGGCGTGCGCGACCCTCACAGCCTTTGGTGGCGGGCCGGTGCCGATTGACTGGGATACTGGGCAGGTTGTTGAACTCACGGACAAGGATGTGGAGCGAGAACCGCAGGAGGGCGGGGTTTTTGCGAACCTGCCAAGCGAGGCAGGAAAGGGCAAGGCTTATGGCGATTGGGGCAAGAAGCTCGCGGACACGTTGTTTCGGACGCGACAGTTGGACCTTTTGCGCAGCGACACGCTGAACGCAACCAGCAACGCGGACGAAGATGAACGGGGGTTTCGGATTCGCCTTCAGCAGATTGCTCGCGAGCAGCGCGACGAGGCGGTGGAGAAACTCCGGGCCAAGTACGCGACGAAACTCAATATGCTGGGCGAGAAGATTCGCAAGAACGAACAGAAAGTCCAGGTCCAGCAATCGCAGGCGAGCAACGCGAAGATGTCGACCGCGATAAGTTTCGGCGCGGCGCTGCTGGGCGGACTTTTGGGGAGTCGCAAAATTGCCAGTGCCAGCAATGTCGGGCGGGTTGCGACCGCTGCTCGAGGCGTGGGACGGAGCATGAGCGAAGGGAGCGATGTGGACCGGGCAAGGGAGGACCTGGCGACGGCGCAGCTGCAACTGGAAGAACTCGAGTCACTTGTCAAGACGGAGGTGGAGGCGATCGCCTTGCGGCTTGATCCAGCGACGGACCAATTGGCGAAAGTGACGCTACGACCGAGGAAGATGGATATTCGGGTAGATGCGGTGGTGCTGGCGTGGGCACCATACTGGGTCGATGGGAGTGGGGCCAAGTCGGCTTGGACTTAACATGGCATGGGGTTGTCCCTTGCGCGAGCCTGGTGATTGGGCAGTCGCATCATTGTATTGTTGCATGAATCATTTCCTTCACGCGTGCTCGCTCGGTGTGCTGCCAACACTTATGCCGCGTGCCATTCGTGATGCTGATGGTTCTGGGATTGGTTGAGTACTGGCTGGCTCTGGTGGGCTGGACTGTGTGGCGGCTCACTCGCCCGATGCGGCGCACGGCTGGCGTGGCGATCTCGCAGGGACGAGCGGCCGATCCGTCGCGAATGAGCCCGGCGCGACGGTTTAGTTCATGGACTTTCAAGCATCGCGGGGTTGAACTTCCTGTGTGGGACATTGAGGGAGATGATCCCCAAGGACCCGTCATCATCTTCACGCACGGATGGGGTGATTCGCGGATTGGCGCGCTCAGCCGGGTGGGTGCGCTGGCACCGCTGGCTTCACGTTGCATCGCGTGGGATATGCCTGGGCATGGCGACGCGGGCGGCACCTGTACGCTGGGCATTCGAGAGCCAGAGTCGCTTGCGGCATTGATTGAGCAAGCAGTCGGACGGGGGGAAGATCCGCACGGGACGCTCACTGGCGTGATTTTGTATGGCTGGTCGATGGGCGCGGGTATCAGCATCGCGTGTGCCGCGCGTGAGCAGAGGGGCGTTGGTGTGATCGGTGTTATTGCGGAAGCGGTCTCTCGCGATGGCTTGACGCCAGCACGCGCGGTGCTCGCCCAACAAGGACTCCCCCACCGCTTCACGCTTGGTGCGGCGCTGGCGTGCATAGGGGTGGATGCGGGAGGGATGGCATCAGGGCTTGTGCTTGCCCGAGAACGCGACGGGCGATTTGATCGGCTTGTTCTGGCAGAGGAGGTCGCGAAACGAGGCGTGCCTATTTTGCTGCTGCATGGTGATGCTGATGGCGTGTGCCCTATTGATGATGCGCGAGCCATCGAGATGGCGGGCGTCGCCAGGCTTCAAACGATGCATGGAGCAGGACACTTCGGCATTTGGACTGACCCCACCTTTGCAACCAAGGCTGGCGAGGCGTGCCGGGCGTGGATTGGTTCGCTGGCTGCGTTGCCGGAGCGTCAACAGGTCAAGTGAACCAATCATGCCGTGATTTGGCTGGAAGATTTGGAGAGGTCTCAACTGGGATTCTCGGGCGAAAGCGATGAATCCGTGCCCGTTGCAGAAGGTATGTAACGCCTGGGAATCGTGTCTGCGGGCAACTCTATATAGAATCTGAGTCTAGAATTATGTCGAATAGGTCGATCTATCGTGCATGGGCAACTAGTCCATATGGGCTATTGGTCGGGCGATACTTTGACTTTCTGCCTTGGCCAAGGGTGAGTCCACCCGACGCGTGCTGAGGCTCCGATCAAGTTGATTTGGTATGGAGTCTTTTCGATGACGAAGTTTGCTCGTTCCTCAAAGGGTGACAAGTTTGTGGCCAAGGTGACACCCTCGAAAGTGTCGCACGACTTCAAGGTCAAGGACCTGAATCTTGCTGAGTTGGGGCGCAAGGAGATTCGGCTTGCCGAGCACGAGATGCCCGGGCTGATGGCGCTGCGTGAAAAGTACAAGGGATCCAAGCCCCTCAAGGGCGCGAAGATCGCGGGCAGCCTGCACATGACGGTGCAGACGGCGGTGCTGATCGAGACGCTGCTTGACCTTGGCGCAGAAGTGCGCTGGTGCTCGTGCAATATTTTCAGCACGCAGGATTCGGCGGCGGCTGCGGTTGCTGTCGGGCCCAATGGCACAGTCGTTGAGCCCGCGGGCATTCCGGTCTTCGCGTGGAAGGGCGAAACCCTTGACGAATATTGGTGGTGCACGAATCAGGTGATGATGTGGCCCAAGGGCGATGGCCCCAACATGATCCTGGACGACGGCGGCGACATAACCCTGCTTGTCCACAAGGGTGCGCAGTTTGAGAAGGCGGGCAAGGTACCGGCCTTCAACGCCAAGAACGATCCGGAAGAGTGGGGTGTGATTCTGGAACTGCTCAAGAGCGAGCAGGGCAAGGACAAGACCCGCTTCACCAAGATGCTCGCTGGCATCAAGGGCGTTTCGGAAGAAACCACCACGGGCGTGCATCGCTTGTACGAGATGGAGAAGAAGGGGGAACTGCACATCCCGGCCATCAACGTCAACGACAGCGCTACTAAGAGCAAGTTTGACAACCTGTACGGTTGCCGGCACTCGCTGGTGGACGGCCTCAACCGCGCCACCGACGTGATGCTCAGCGGCAAAGTCGCGATCGTGCTGGGCTATGGCGACGTGGGCAAGGGCTGCGCTCAGGCGCTGCGTGGTCAGGGCGCGCGCGTAATCGTCACCGAGATCGATCCCATCAATGCTTTGCAGGCCGCGATGGAGGGGTATCAGGTCACGACGCTTGACGATGTGCTGGAGACGGCGGATATTTTCATCACTGCGACGGGCAACAAGAACGTGATTGATGTCGATCACATGCGCAAGATGAAGGACAAGGCGATCGTCGCCAACATCGGCCACTTCGACAACGAGATCGACATGGCCAGCCTCTACAACGCCGCGAAGGCGGGCACTGTTGCTCGCATCAACATCAAGGAGCAGTACGACGAGTTCCTGTTCAAGAAGAGCGGGAAGAGCATTTTGGTGCTTGCGGAAGGCCGACTGATGAATCTGGGCTGCGCGACCGGGCACCCGTCGTTTGTGATGAGCAGTTCGTTCACCAACCAGACGATTGCGCAGATTGACCTGTGGGCGAGCGCCAACAACAAGACCACCATGAGCGGCATCAAGTATGAAAAGGGGAAGGTCTATGTCCTGCCCAAGAAACTTGATGAGATGGTCGCTCGGCTGCATCTGGAGAAACTGGGCGTAAGGCTCACAGTACTGTCGAAGGATCAGGCCGAGTATCTGAATGTGCCGGTGGATGGACCCTATAAGCCGGACCACTACCGATATTGAGGTGGTGCTGGATCGGTGCCAATTTGGGACTGGAATGTTGCGGTCGGTGGTCTGATTGATCAACGACTGGCCGGACAGAGATTACCCGAATAATTTACGAACGCCGGGCTGTCTGCCCGGCGTTTTCATTTTTTTGTTGGGCGGACCTTTGTGGCCCCATGATTTGGTCTTGACAGTTTGGGGAAATTGTGGGATACTAGTTGTAGTGGCGTGAAGAGCGGTGTCTGGCACCGCCATGCGTGTTTCGGGCTGTTGACCGCGCGATGCTCGCGACGAATCTCGTTGGGTTCGCAAGGCGGTGGGCAGGGCGGCTAGTGGGTTGTGATATTTGTTGTTGGGGGTCTTCGCTTCGGAGATATCGAATGCTCAGGCAAAATCGGGAGTCGGCTCGGGGTTTTACATTGATTGAATTGCTGGTGGTGATCGCGATCATCGCGTTGCTGATCAGTCTGCTTTTGCCGGCGCTGGGGAAGTGGCGAGAAACCGGGCGACTTGTGATTAGCCAAGTCAACATGCGTGAGTTGGGCACTGCCAGCGCGACCTATGCCACGCAGTTTCAAGACAAGGTGGCGTCTTTCTCATGGACAGCCGGCCGCCCGATCAGTGGCGAAGTGATTGGGAACGATATTCGCACTGCGGCGATCGGGGCCACTGAAGACACGCCTATGGCGGCGCTCCAAGCCGTGAACATCATCCGCAAGCGCACTGGTCAGAGCAATTTTCCAATCATCACTGGTTGGATTCCCCACGTTCTGTACTCTCACCTGATTCTTCAGGACTTTATCGATCAGCGTTTGCCGGCGAAACTGGTGGTGTCGCCAGAAGATCGGTACCGGCTGCTTTGGCAAGATGTGATTGGATTCCGCGCGAACGTGTATCTGCCATATCAGGAGGCGGGCACCGACCAGAGCAATTGGCGATGGTCGTACAGTTCATCCTACCAGTTTGTGCCAGCTTCGTACTCGCCAGATATCCGTCGCAGCGCGTCGCTTCAGACCGTGTCTCAGAGTCCGCAAGCCCACTATTTCTACGAAGTTCCAAGTGAAACCTCTCGGAATGTGCTGGGCAAGCGCAGGTGGGGCGATGTGCGATATCCCTCGCAGAAGGTGTTTCTCTTCGACGGTCAGGGACGCCATAAGTTTGGTGCCAAGCGCGAGTATCACTACACTTTCCCTACAACTAAGCAGCCGCTCCAGATGTTTGACAACTCGAACAACGTGGTGACGACCAACAAGACAACGCTTGGTGCATATGCCAACGCAACCAACGCCAATGTCTGGCAGGCGCAGACGATCAACTACCTACCTCGGCCCTGGGAAGCGTCGCCGGACAACCTGCCTGCTGGCTCTCGCTATGGTCGGTTCCAGTGGACCTATGGCGGTCTGAAAGGCGTGGATGTTCCCAACCTGAGGCCGGACGCGGAGGTCATTACAACGCCTGCGGTGGACTTGGACTTTCGGGCTCGCCCTCCGTTCTAGAGGTTCGTTTTGGGAATGGGGTTGGGGATTTGCGTTTGAGATGGGAAGCAAAGTGACGGAGGTCGTTGCTGTCGCGTGCTGGGCCACAAAGAGTATTTGCAGAATTTCTGGAACCGGAGCGTTACGTGGATCGAAACAGAATCTTGACAAATGGTCCGCGTGCTGCGATACTTTACGGATGACTGTTTGGATTATCTGGTTTTCATTCGTCTGGTTTGGGTATTCTGGCTTGGTTGAGCGTGATGCACGACTAAGCGTTTTTGATACGGAAATGCCTGTTCTGTCGCAGGCTTGCGTTGTTGGAGGGTGCTGCTAGGGCGATTGCATGGAGCGTGCACGTCGAGTTGAAACCCTGACCAATGGCCCCGTCGAGTGGTTTCGATCTGGATGGTCTCGAAAGTGGCTCGTGTAAGTGCTGGATGTATAACGAGTATTTTGTTTGGATGGGTAGGCTGGATCGAGCCTGCTGAGGCCAAGCCTGTTTTTTAGTTTGCGTTTGTAGTTTGTTCGAATTGGTTTTTTGAGTTGGTTTGACTGATTTCGACTGTTTGAACTGAGCGTGCTTGATGGCGCGTTGCAGAAGTTTGGGATAGGACTTTGGAGATGTTTTGAAGTTTCGGCGAGGATCGCCGATCTTGGTCTGGATGGGATGTCTAGTCGGCGTATACCGCACATGATGCGAACGTGAAAAAGACTACCAGTCAGAGGTCTGTGGGATATTCGGAAGAAGTGACTTGTTTGGGCTGTCTTCTAGTTTGGGCGGCCAACTAGTTTGCGAAGACATCGGGCCACTCTTTGAAGTCACAGATTGTTCGTTCTTGTTTCCGCTACGCGGCAATGTCGAAAGATTGCGAGGATCAGGATCAGTTTGGCGAGGTCAAGTTGGTCCAGTCAGGGCATACATCGAGAAGCCCGTGAGGAGTAGACCGTGGAGAACCGTGTCATGATTGCTGAATTGAAGGTCGTGTCCAACGTGTCCAAGTTTATCCAGCGTGGAGAAAACGGTGGCGTGAAGATTGGCAACGTGAAGCTTGGAAAGCAGCGGGCGTTCACACTGATCGAGTTGCTGGTGGTGATTGCGATCATCGCTCTGCTCATCAGTCTGCTACTGCCCGCTCTGGGCAAGTGGCGTGAGAATGGCCGTCTGCTGATCTCCTCCAACAATCTCAAGCAATTGAACATTTCCATGGCTTCCTACGCGACGGACTTCGCGGATCGCGCGGGGTCGTTCACATGGCGGACGGATGGCACCGCTGCTGAGCCAAGTAACCGATTTGGTGGTGAAATTATCGGTAATGATATTCGCAGTGCGGCGATGAGTTCGACATCGGACACGGACATGGCTGCTTTGCAGGCGGTCAACATCATCCGTCGCCGCACTGGCCGCGACAACTTCCCAATCATCACTGGCTGGATTCCGCACATTCTGTACACGCACCTGATCTTCCAGGACTATATCGACCAGCGATTGCCAGCCAAGCTTGTCGTTTCCCCTGAGGATCGGTATCGGCTGCTCTGGCAAGATGTCACTGGCTTTGAAGCGGGGGCATTCCTTCCCTATCAGGAAGATCCTGCCGAGGCTTCAAACGCGCGTTGGCCCTACAGCTCCAGTTACACGTATGTGCCCGCAAGTTTTTCTCCTGACTATGGAGCTGTTGCAGGGGCGACGGTTTCGCAGGGCGGGCAGCACAATCAGTACGCCGTTCCAGGCGGGCGCAATGTGCTGGGCAAGCGCAAGTGGGGCGATGTTCGTTTCCCTTCGCAGAAGGTTGCGGTTTTCGATGCCCAGGCTCGCCACAAGTTCGGCAGCAAGCGTGAGTACCACTACACCTTCCCAACTACTCGTCAGCCTTTGGCCTGTTTCGATGCCTCAGTGAACGTCGTGGCAACCAACAAGACGACTCTGGGAGGCAACAATATCGGCACCGGAACATGGGCACCTCAGTTCATCAGTTACGTTCCTCGTGATTGGGAAGCACCCGTCGATGGTCTGGCCAACAATCAGCGTCACGGCAGGTTCCAGTGGACCTTTGGTGGCCTGAAGGGCGTGGATATCCCGAATCTTCGGCCCGATGCAGAAGTTATCGTTGCTCCATCAGTTGACGAAAACTTCCGTATGCGTGCTCCGTTCTAACTCTTTCTGATCTTTTCTGATCACTCTTGGATCTTGAAACTCTGGATTCTTCCGACGCTCGTGCCTTGGCACGAGCGTTGTTTTTTCTGGAGACAGAACCACCCGGTGGTCCTATTGGTTTGGCAGAAGGTCGATTGGCAGACTTGCGAAGGCACCTTTATGGAAGTGGATGCTCCATGGGTGCTAAGTTTGTTTGTCTCTTGTGGGTTGGTTCGATGTTCTCACACGCCTCCCGGAGAACGAACTGAAGAATTGGTTGGACTGGTCCTCATGCACCTTGGCGAACACTTTCAATCTCGGCTTCGAACCGTCTCCTTCGAGTTTTTCCCTCCCAAAAACCCTGTGGCAGCGGAGGAACTGTTTGAGTCGATTCGACTGCTGGAAGAACTCCGCCCCTCTTTCGTGTCTGTCACTTACGGGGCGGGCGGGACCACCCGCGATGTCACCCATGACCTGGTCGTCAAACTCCGGACCACCACGACGCTTGACCCCATGCCGCACCTGACTGGTGTCTGCCACACGACCGGAGAACTCGAGCATGTGCTGGAGCGATACGCCGCGGCGGGTATCGGGAATATTCTGGCCCTGCGGGGTGATGTGCCCAGGGAGTTGGCGGGCACGGACGGAGCCTGGAAGGACTACCGCTACGCGGCGGACGTAGTCAAGACGATCAAGCGGTTTAATGAACGGGGGCTGGGGGGGCACCCGCATGCCAAGGGCTTTGGCATCGGAGTGGCGGGCTATCCGGAGGGGCACGCCGAGACGCCCAATCGCCTGTTGGAATTGGACCACTTGAAGGCGAAGGTCGATGCCGGTGCCGACTTCATCATCACTCAATTGTTCTTCGACAATCACGACTTCTACGACTTCCGCTCGCGCTGCGAACTGGCGGGGATTCGTATTCCGATCATCGCGGGCATCATGCCCATCACGAGCGCACAGGGTATGAAACGGATGGCGGAACTTGCGCTTGGTTCACGCTACCCGGCGCCGCTGCAGCGAGCGATTCTCCGCGCGGGCAACGACGCGGAGGGTGTGCGGCGAGTTGGTGTGCACTGGGCGACGGAGCAGTGCAGAGATCTGCTGGACCACAACGTGGCGGGGCTGCACCTGTACACGCTGAATCGGTCGACCGCAACACGGGACATTTACCAGTCGCTGGGCGTGAAGGATTCGAGCGGGCTGGCCTGGTAGTTGAACTAGGTGATTCAGTGTCAAGTGCTGGCGCGGCACGACCCAAGAATGCTACTTCTGTCGAGCAACAGGGCGGTACGCTTGTGCATGCAAGTCCGACTCGCTGTCGCGTCGTTGAGTATGACCATTGTGCTGGGTGTTTTGACACTGTGGGCGTACTCAACACCATCGGGGCTCTCTGGCATAACTCGCGAACAGGGCGCATCGCGGCACTCGATGCTCGCATCGTTTGATCCGGTACGAATGCGAGAGATTCGTGCGGGTGTCAGCCCGGAGAGCAAGTGTGTCAGGTGTGACACGGTTGTTCGCCTGGATGCCAACCTGGATCTATGGATTTATGAGGAAGATGCCGCGGGGGAGGCCATTTCGAATCGCTGGCCTGTGGATGCAGGACGAGCAAGAGGGTTTGCGCGATTGGTGGCGGACCTGGCGAGTGCAGAGGTTGTGCCCGTGCCGGAGAGTGGATGGGCTGGACCTTCGCTGCGAGTCGTATATGGCGATGCAAGGAGCGGGGAACAGATACTTGATTTGCTGGTGGCGTGGCCTTCGCTGGGCGGTGTGTCGATCGTGGGCGAAAAAAGCAGCGATGGCAGCGTCATTGCACGCCGCACGAGTGGCGATTGGAACGGGCTGCTGGCGAGAAGTTCTATCGGGGCTTGGCGGAGCGCAAGTCCCCTGCTGGTGCAGGTGGGCAATGTCCGGGCGATCACGGTCGAAAGCGGCGAGAAGCGAATGAGACTCGAACGCCGCGAGGGGAAGTGGGGTCTGAGGCAGCCGATCTCTGCTCCGGCGGATCGACTGCGGGTTGAAGCGTTCCTGGATGGTTTGTCGCGACTCTCTGCGGAACGATTCATCGATAGCGAGGCAGGAGTATCCAGCGAGCAATTTGCCAAGCCTGCGGCTGAGGTGATGATTGAGAGTGCTACGACGAGCGGGGATGGAAAGAACACCGTGTGGTCGCAGACTTTGCGGATCGGTGCGGCGGCGGATGCTAGCGGGAGCACGTACTTTGCACTCGCGAGCGCGGGAAAAGGGGAGGCGAGTCCGAAAGATTCTGAGTCAGATATTGATGCCTTGCGCTGGGGGCCAAGGAAGGCGGTGTTGTCTCGTGAGTCGATCGAATCGCTTGCGAAGGATGCGTCCTGGTATGTCAGCGGACGGACGGTGCAAGGGCCTTCGGCGGATGTCGGATCGATAGTGTTCGAGCGCGATGGGGTGATGGTGCTGGTCTTGGCGCGGGCGGCGAGCGGGGGATGGACCGTGGGCGAGGAGTGGCGGGCGGCATTGGAGCGAGAACTGGCAGGGCTGAGAGAGTTGGCGGGGCTGCTGTGCGACACGTCGGCTGGTGGTGTGCAGTTTATAACGGAGGGGCAGAC
>CAYRPC010000111.1:0-10262 GCA_964425995.1 uncultured Phycisphaeraceae bacterium | reverse complement strand
TCGCGGACGCGAGGCATCCACCAGCAACGCGAACGTGTACTCCGCAACCGCCTGCGAATTCGCATCCGGTGTGTACACCACCCGCACGCCCCGAGCGATACACGCTGGAAGATCAATGTTGTCCAGACCGACCCCGGCCCGCCCGACAACCCGTAAGCGCGGTGCCCGTGCCAGCAAATCAACATCCACGCGCGTGTACGTGCGCACTACCAGCGCCTCCGCCCGCGCCAATAGTTCGCGGCAGCGATTTCCCTCGTCGATTGCGCATACCTCAAGGTCACACCGCTCGCCCAGCCATGCGGCGGCGCTCGCATCAAGTTCTTCGGTCTGGATGACTACCGGACGGTCCATGAGGAAACGCTAGGCCTTTGCGGGCTCGATGCTCGCCGACATGGCCCCTTTGCATGAGGCAATCCGACGATCTGGCCCGAACGCGTGAATCTGATCGCGCTTGAGTTCGGCAAGTTCCTTGTGCGTGGTCAGGCAAATCACGCGTCCTTCCTTATCGACCGTCTTTGCCCGCACAAACGCGGCTTCCTCATCGCACGCGAAGAGTTGCTGCATCATCTTCATCACGTAGTCGTACGTGTGATGATCATCGTCATGCAGGATCACATGAAACAGATCCAGCGGCTTGGGCGTTCGCGGCTTTGCGGCCTGCGCTGGCTGCTGCGCGACCGCGACACCCGCCGCTTGTTCCGTCCCGGGATTGGTTTTGCTCGACTCGCTCATACCCAATACATTGTTGTCAGGCTCGGGCAGTGACGCATTCCGAACACCGGCGGCTATCTCAGACTCCCCCACTCCTCGCGTTGCCAAATGCTTTCTCCGCGACATCAATGGCGAGAGCCAGCGCTGCGCTCTTGTTGACGGTTTCCAGGTACTCATCTTCGATATCCGAATCCGCAACGATGCCGCCAGCCGCCTGAAGGTGATATGTCCACTCCCGTGCGCCCATCGCGGTCAATCCCTTGGCGAGCGCCAGGGGTACCACCATTGTGCGCAACGTCAGCGCGATGTCCATCTGCCCATCCAGGCCCACGCAGCCCATCCCCCCGCCATATGGTCCGCGCCGGACGGGCTCGAGTTCGTCGATGATCTGCATCGCACGAACTTTGGGAGCACCCGAAATCGTGCCCACGGGCAAGGCGGCCCGCAGCGCGTCCCAGCAATCCAGCCCATCGCGCAGGATGCCCGTGACGGTGCTCGCAATGTGCATCACGTGGCTGTACCGCTCGACTTCCATAACGCTCGGCAACGCGATCGATCCGGGCTTGGCGACCACGCCGACATCGTTACGCCCCAGGTCCACCAGCATGATGTGCTCGGCACGCTCCTTGGCATCTGAGAGCAACTCTCGTTCGAGCGCGATATCCAGCTCGTGGGTCGCGCCGCGCCGACGCGTGCCAGCGAGGGGACGATTGGTGACCATGAACGATTGCCCCGAACTCTTCTGCACTCGACAAAGGATTTCCGGGCTGCTCGCCACAAGAATGCAGCCGCGCGCCTGCATGTACACCATGTATGGACTGGGATTGACACAGCGCAGGGCGCGATAAACATCAAACGGATCGGCGCTGCTCGTGCGCTCAAAACGCTGGCCCAGCACTACCTGAAAGATGTCGCCCGCACGAATGTACTCAAACGCGCGTTTGACCATCGACGCATGCCCCTCGCTATTCATGTTGCTGGGCAGCGAGCCGGGCATGGTTGGTGCGGGAATGGCCCCGACACGCAGCGGCTCGCTGTGCCTCTCGAGTTGCTCAAGCCGCATCTTGATTCTCAACGCAGCACGGTCATAGGCGGCGCCCGCTTGCTTCGCGACATGACTTGTGACATGACTTGTGACATCACTAGCGACATCACTAGCGACATCACCATCGCACGCCACAAGCCCAAGTTCGACCACCGTCACGGTCTTATCAACATGGTCAAAGACCACCACGCCCGAGTAGAAGCCAAAGTGCAAGTCCGGCAAGCCCCGATCATCGTGTGGAGCATGGGCAAATGGCAGTTTTTCGGGTTCCGAGAATCGCACGCTGTCGTACGCCGCGTAGCCCACCCAACCACCCAGAAAGCACTTTGGGAGGGGTGCAAAGCTGGCCATGGCAGGGCTGGTCCCGGGGCCAATCGTGGGGCTGACCAACTGAAACCGCGCCATCTCCTGCTTGAGCACGAGGAACGGATCAGCCTCGAGGGAGTTTTTCTTGACGAGCCTGCCGCTCGCATCGGTCCAAGTCTGCTCGATCACGGGCGGCTGCGTTCCGTCGCCGCCTCGGGCCAGGACTTCACCAATGGGCTGCGAGCCGAGGATTGAATAGCGCCCTTGGCGCTCACCCCCTTCGACAGATTCCAGCAGGAACGAGGGGGCTTCTCGCTCATCCCCAGCAACCAGACGGCGGTATGCGACCACGGGCGTGAGTTGATCGGCGATCAACCGCACGCCGACCGCAATGGCCAGCGTGAGCCCGCGTGCGGACGGCACCACGTTCTGAACAGCCACCGAAACGAACTGTTCGCGCGAAAGAGAGAGCATCGGCCAATCATATCGATCGGGCAGGGTCGCACGCCTGCGAGCCTGTCACTGCGTCTTGGTGAATTCCTCGGGATGACGCGCTTGGTACAGCAAGTCGCTCAAGAGGCGTAGATCGCTGGAACTCATATGCTCAAGCAACTGCTTGTACATGTTGATCAGCGGTCTGTCCACCTTCATAAGCAAGGCGAGGCCTTGGGGCGTCACCACGACCCGCACCACGCGGCGATCGTCGGCCCCGCGAGCACGGGTCACCAGTTCGAGTCCTTCCAGGCGGTCCACAAGACGCGTGACATCGGGCACGCGGGCCACCATGTCCTCGCCGATTGCGCTGCACGACTTGCCCTCTGGCCCGGCCGCCCGGAGAATGCGCAGCACGTTGTAAGTCGCCATAGACAAACCAGACGCACGCAGGAAACGCTCGGCGGTATTCGCCAGCACGCTGTGGGTTCGGAGCACGTTCAAGAACGCCTCTTCCTCGACGTGCTCAAAGGGATGCTGTTTATGAATTTCCGCTTGTAGACCTGACTTCATGCCGTAGTTTCCAGAATCCACACGATCCCCGATCGTTTGCGGATGCCAACAGACTAATACCACCAAAGCCGCGATGCGGCTGGTCTGCTGTCAAAGTCCTGCCCACTAGAGCATACCCCCTAGTTACTACTACCACAAGTAGGCGAAAGGTTTTTTCTCCAAAGAAATAGCTTGAGGTACATCTTGAAGTGAATAGGACAAAAATTCACCTCTCGCATTTCTGGTTTGGAAATCCTGTAACTAGTTCACCTGACAAAGTTTTACAAGCCAATTCCAGGAGGTGACACGCTGGATGGCTGGAGCGGACCAGATGAACTCTGTGGAGTTGCCGGGTAAGCGGCCAATGAAGAACTATTCCCGAGTTTTACCACGACCCGTTCCTGGGGATGTTCTGGCTTTGGCTTTGGCTTGAAGCGCTTGTCTTCAGCGTTGGCCCAGCGGTCCATGTCGCGCCACCATATGAGCACCAATGGCACCCCAAGGATGCCAATCGTGGCGATGCTGATCCACATGAGTGCGGTCGTACTCACGCTGAACGATACGAGAGGTCCATCCGTCGATCAGAGCCCCTGTTTCAATAAATCCAGGGATTGCTTGGGATTGAGAAAGAATCGACCCGCCAAAGTTCGAGGCAGAGGCGTCGCTCCCTTTCGGATGAGGTTGATGGTCTCGTCGGGCTTGAGCTTTGGATTCAGCGCCAGCAACTTGGCGGCAAGGCTGGTCACCTGGGCGCTTGCGACGGCTGGACTGGAGAGTTTGATGCGATCGCCACCCGGCACCACCCCTTCAACCTCGCGTCCGTTGGCGTAGAGCCAGACCGTTGGAATCCTGGTCGTGAACTTGACGGGCAGTGCGGACGCATTGACACCACCCACGACCAACAGGTTGGGCAACGAAAAGAGGGATGGGACGACATCCGTCATCGTCGCTTCGCCCTGGTCGGTGCCATCCATCGTCCCTATGAAGAGAATGTCGGGATTGTTGCGAATGGTCTCCTCGATGCCCTTCCGAACGGCAAGGTACATCGGAAGTGCTATTTTCACGCGCTCGATGTCATTTCGCCCGATTTCATACGCAGCCAGTTGGCGCTCGATATCGCGGGGACCAATCGCCCAGGAGATCTGCACCACGCGCACGCCGGCCTTGCGCATATACGCCATGCTGTCGCGGATCGACTGGCCCGCCCGGTCGAAAATCGCCTGTTCTGGGCGCGTGCTGGGAAGGCGACGTGGATCAATTGACACCCGAGCGGCAACGATCCTTGCGTAGGGATTGCCCGACGCGACGACGCTCGCAACGTGTGTGCCCCTGGCATACATGCTCCACAAGGCGAGATCATCCTCAAATCGCTGGCGATTCTCGTAGGGCACACGCTGCCAAATCAGCATGAGGCGAGTGCGCGATGGGGAATAGACGCTTGCTCGCTCGTCGGCAAAGCCCGGGCCAAGTTGCTGCACCAGCGTTGGCTCACTTCGTACATCGATCAGCGGCATGAGCAGGTTCGCATCCCGCTGCCAAGCGTAGTCGAAAGCGATGCCGTGCATGTCGTCGATGTAGCCATTGGCATCATCATCCAGGCCATTGGGCTGCTCGCTGGGATTAGTCCACAGGATGTCGCCCAAGGCCTGAGCATCAACTCCCCCATCCCACACTCCAACTATGACTGGCGAACCGCCCTCCTGACCTGTGAGTTCGACCTGATTAGGCGTCCAGATATCGGGCAATGGGCCTTCATTTTCGTTTGTCAGCGTGGTGTACACCTCTGCGGCAATCGGGGAGAGGGGCACGACATAGTTCTCGCTCGCGCGCATGCCCACCAGAGTCATAGCGAACAGGCTTGAGATGGTGCGAACTTCCGGATCCCAGCCCGGATCCATCGCACCCCGGATGCGATCAACAATGAAGGTCGGTGTCATGATCGCAGCGCTGCCACGATCGCGCATCACCTGCTCACCAACGACGGTCCAGGGCAGTGCGCGAAGTTTATTGTCCAGGTCAGCCTTGAACCTGGGACCGGCTATGACTGGATCGTTGTTCGCATCTCGCATGGCTTTCACGGCCGAGATCATCACGATGCCCATCAGCGGCTTGACACTCTTGTTGGCTTCCAGTGTCTTCATCGTGTCGTAGTTGGCCTGGGCATCGTCCAAGCGCCCCTCGAGGATGGCGATGTTGGCGAGCGTGCCGTACAACTGCAGCGCGATCCTGGGTTCTTGAACATCAAACTCGCGCAGATCGGCCTCGATGTCCTGCTTCACCTGGGCCATCAGTTTGGCGAAAACCTCGGGATTCTGGTGCGCCTCACTGGGCTTGAGTTCCAGGGGATACTGGCGTTGGGGAAGGTCCGTGATCTGCATCACGACCTTCTTGCCGGAGGGCGGGGCTTTGGGAGGAGCAACCTGGCGGGGCGGCTTTGCGGGCAATTCGGGCTGTGATGCCTTCGCCCACGCTCCGCTGAAAAGACTCACGCTCACACCCGCAACCGCGACCAACATCGTTGGGATCATGTTCTAAGCACCTCGTCACAACGGACCGTTGCCCAGCCACAAAGCATGTGCTCACGACGATGAGCGATGCGGCTGAGTCGTTTGATCGTACGAATGATGGATGCCCAGGTTTTGCCGCAAGCGGTTGGGAGCGTGATGATCCGACGTGACCGCATAGGTGCCCCATGTCGGATCCTCCCCCTGTCAAATGTCGCAGCCAGTGCTGCAAGCATGGGTTGAGCGGCTTGAAGTCTTGTGCCAAACCGGGACAATCCAGAACAGTTTGGCAGCCTCGGCCCATTCAAGTACTTGGAAATGGTCAAACGCTTCATGCCTTCGTGTCCACCTCTGTGATTGTTTGTATTTTGTACGCATGAAGCCCGATGGCATGTTCTTGAACCTGCCCCCCCCCGGCGCTACCATCGTCCCCCTTGGGATTCCCGCTTCTCGCGGATTTTTTCAACGGATTGGTTGCCGCCCTAGCTCAGTGGTAGAGCACTCCCTTGGTAAGGGAGAGGTCGAGGGTTCAAGTCCCTTGGGCGGCTTTCGATGATCTGCGTTCCGCGTGTTCGTAAGGACTTGCGGATCGAGAGTTTGGGTTGTGCTTGTTCGCGTGTGCCGGCGCGGGCAAGAGCCAGACTTGGGTCTTCGACGGGCAAGGCTTTGCTTTGGCTTTGGCAACCAAGGCATCTTGCTCAGGATGGTCTTGTTCCGGCGCTGGCCTGGTGGAGGCGCGTTTGGGAGCCCCGCCCCAGGTCTTCTAGACTGGGTGTCCCGCAGAATCTGGTTTAGGAGTTTTTCTTATGGCAATCGGTACATTCGCACGCACCAAACCCCACGTCAACGTTGGCACCATCGGCCACATCGATCATGGTAAGAGCACCCTCACGGCTGCTCTTTCCGCTCGCTCGGCCGTTAAGAACGGGCAGAAGCCCAAGACCTACGCCGAAATCACCAAGGGTGGCACGGTCCGCGACGCCAACAAGACGGTGACCATCGCGTCCTCGCACACCGAGTACGAGACTGTCAACCGCCACTACGCCCACGTTGACTGTCCAGGCCACGCGGACTTCGTCAAGAACATGATCACGGGTGCCGCCCAGATGGACGGCGCGATTCTGGTTGTGTCGGCTGCGGACGGCCCCATGCCCCAGACCCGCGAGCACGTTCTGCTCGCTCGTCAGGTCGGCGTGCCCCACATCGTGGTCTTCCTGAACAAGATCGACCTGGTTGACGATCCGGAACTGCTCGACCTGGTCGAACTGGAAGTTCGCGAACTGCTCAAGAAGTACGGCTTCCCGGGCGACGAGACCCCCGTTGTTCGTGGCCAGAGCAAACTCGCGCTTGAGAACCCCAAGGATGACAAGGCCTGCAAGCCCATCGACGATCTCTTCAACGCGATCGACACCTTCATCCCCGAGCCCATGCGCGAGATCGACAAGCCCTTCCTGATGAGCGTCGAAGACGTTTTCTCGATCAAGGGTCGTGGTACGGTTGTGACCGGTCGTATCGAGCGTGGCATTGTCAAGGTCGGCGATACCATCGAAATCGTCGGCCTCAAGGACACCAAGTCCAGCGTCGTCACGGGCGTTGAAATGTTCCAGAAGACCCTGGATCAGGGTCAGGCTGGCGATAACGTCGGCGCACTCCTGCGTGGCGTTGAAAAGGACGATGTTGAGCGTGGCCAGGTGCTCTGCAAGCCCAAGAGCATCAACCCGCACACGCAGTTCAAGGGTCAGGTGTACGTGCTGACCAAGGAAGAAGGCGGGCGTCATACCCCGTTCTTCAGCGGCTATCGCCCGCAGTTCTACTTCCGCACGACCGACGTCACCGGCACGCTCAAGCTCGTGGGCGGCGCCGAAATGTGCATGCCGGGCGACAACGTTGAAGTCGAAGTGGACCTGATGGGCAAGCCCGTCGCCATGGAAAAGGGCGTTCGCTTCGCCGTGCGTGAAGGCGGCAAGACGATCGGCTCGGGCGCGGTGACTGAAATCATCAAGTAAGGTCTAGGTAAGATGTAAGGCTTACCTAATACGCAACAACTTCAATGCCCCGTCGCGAAAGCGGCGGGGTTTTTCGTTGTTGTTCGAGCCGATGGCAACGCGCATTGTCCGCGTCATGCCTCAAAGTGTGGCTGATTTGACGCCAGAATTCGCTCTTGTATTTGCCGGAGGGCTCGCGCTCGTCGTTCCCGCGGCATCAACTGGAGATTTCCAATGCCCAAGACTCAATCGTTTCGTCGTTCTCAAGTGCTGGCTGCATTGCAATTGTGCGTGCTGGCGGGGCTTGCCACCTCCGTACACGCTGCGCCCCCGCCCACGTTTGTAACCTATCAAGGGGAACTGCAAAGCGGCGGTGCGCTCGCGAACGGCACGTTCGACATGGTCTTCCGGCTGTTTGACGCCTCCACACTGGGCAACGAAATCTTGGTGGATACCAAGACAGGCGCGGGCGCGGTGCAAGTCACGAACGGGCGCTTCACGGCGATCCTGGGCCAGGGCGTGGTGACGGATGGTTCCGGACCCGGAATCTACACCTCGTTGGCAACGGTGACGCGAGACTTCAGCAGCCTGTATGTGCAGATTGAAGTGAGCGGCACGCCCCTGACACCTCGCCAGCGCCTGACGTCGGCACCCTACTCGCTCAACGCAACTCGTGCCGACTCTCTGGACAACCTCTCCATCGCCGATGGCAGCCTGTGGAACGTGCTCGGCAACCCGTCGAATCTCAACGTCGCGGGAACCAACCTCAGAATGCAGGTTGGCAACTCCGCCGCCGACCAGTTCATCGTCTTCTCAAGACTCTACATGCTCCCCGCAGGCGAAGCCGATACAAACCAAAGTATTTTCTTCAGCAACGCTGGTAGCCAGATCGGCGAGTCATTCGTTTGGGATGACTCCGACGACCGCTTCGAGCTTACCGATTCCCTTGCGGTTTCTGGCCCACTCGTCGTCGGATCCACTATCACAGATGCCACGCAGGGCTACAGCCGATTTGGAACCGGCACGCCAGTCAGTCTTGGCATGAACGGCATCGGCGATGTGCTTGTCTCCGACGACATCGAATGCCTCAGCAGCATCGTCGCCAGTGGCAACATCCTGATGCGGGCCAACGCCGCGGAGGGCGATGCCAACATCTTCTTCCGTGAAGATGGCAGCGACACTGGCGAGGTTTTCCGTTGGGATGATTCAACGGATAAGTTCCTTCTGAGCGATGCGGTGGAGATTCAAGGCAACCTCACGCTCAGCGACCCCGACGGATTCTCGGATATCCAAAGCACCGGTGGCATCACCATCCGCATTGATACCAACAACAACGAGAGCGGGCCAAACGCCGGTGTGTTTAGTATCAACGCCAACGCCCCAGATGTCTTGGGCACACCGCTCCTGCGCCTGCAAAGCACGGATGAGGCCAACCTCGAACTCGACAACGGAGTCGTGACGGATGCGTTCGATTTTGCCGAGGCGTTCCGCGTAGCGCCGGGCAACGAAAACCTGCGGCCGGGTGATGTGGTGACGATCGCCACCGGCGCTGGCCTTCACGAGCACTGCGAGATGACCGACGAATCCAATGAGCGCGTGCTCCTAGGCGTTGTCAGCACCAATCCAGCCTACACCGCTGGCATGAGTTTTGATGCCATCGAAGAGGCGGACCCTGCGCTCACGCTGGTTCGCAACGCTGCCCGTATTCGTGGCGACACTGCGGAAGCCAATCGGATCGATAAGTTAATGGAAGAGGCGATGCGGGCCCAGTGGAAACCCATCGCGATGGTGGGCCGAGTTCCCACAAAGGTCGACGGGAAGCTGGGTGCGATCAAGGCTGGCGACTACCTCACCAGCAGCCCAACCCCCGGGCATGCCATGAAGCTGACAGGCCCGGGCATGGCGCTGGGTGTCGCGCTTGAAGACTTCAATTCCCAAGCCACCGGCACCATCAGCGTGTTCGTCCGCCCAACCTGGCACGGCGACCCGACAGGCAATATCAAAGCACACGAAGTTCGTGTCACAAACCTGGAAAAGGAAAAAGCGGAATTGGAACGCCGGCTCACTGCCCTTGAAGCCGCAGTGGGAGCAAAGATGGCGCAGAAGTGATCGAGTTTGGATTATGCTAGGTATTTCGCCCAGCGAGAAGTGCTTGCTCGGTGCGAGGCTGGTGCCTAGAGTCTGACTAGCGGCCTTTGGGATACCCCCAGAGGCCGCTTGTATCCTTAGATTTTCCTAGTTCTGCGATGGTGGTCGCAGAGTGTTGTTTGTCTGAATTGAGCGAGAATCGTTATGGCAAAGAAGAAGGGCATGGCCCGTGAGTACGTGTGGTTGCAATGCAGCGAGAGCGGCGACCTTAATTACCGCTCTGAAGTGAACACCAAGGGTGGCTTGCCCGAAGGGCTCAAGGAGGGTTTGTCCAAGTACAGCCCCCGCCTGCGCAAGCACACGATCCACAAGATCAAGCGTAAGTGAACAGGCAACGGGGGCTGGACAGTGGGGCTGGACAGTGGGGCCGGGCACTGGCGGCTGGGCACGAGCAACGGTTGCTGGCATATCTGGGCTGGGTTTCGGCTTCCTATGTTGCAGAATTCGGCATGGATGAATGGGGCTACTTAGCCAGTGCCTAGTACCTTACTCCGGCCACCTACCCCACCAACGCCTCGTAGTTACGCCGGTAGCTCAATTGGTAGAGCAGTGGATTCCAAATCCACAGGTTGCGGGTTC
>CAYRPC010000110.1:0-10400 GCA_964425995.1 uncultured Phycisphaeraceae bacterium | reverse complement strand
ACCCAGTCCCTGCCCCGCGCCCCCGCCCACCCCCGCCTAACGAGGGCATTTTCATATGAAGGCTTCGTAAAGAACTCAGTGCTTCAAAAGAATCCGTGCCCTCTCGCGTGCGCTTCTACAGCATCGACGTGAACAACGACGGCGGGTTCTTTGACCCCACCGACATCGACGCCTTTCTCAGCGTCTTCAGCGAAGGCCCGTGCATTCCAGACACCGCAACCTGCAACGACATCGACTTCAACAACGACTTCTCGCTCTTTGACCCCTGCGACATTGATTCATTCTTGCTGGTGTCAGTGAAGGGCCATGCACGACTTGCGGCGAGTAGGCCTTGATCGCTTTGCAGGTGCCCTAATTGGTCCGCTCGCTGATCCACTATCTGGTCCCCTGCATTGAGCAACGGACAAGGCAGCCTGATTCCAAATCTCATTGATATCTACCCCCCCCGCTACTTCCCCCTTAACCTCAGATTCATGCTTTGCAACTACAGCTCTGCCAATGCTTTGCGGATGCTTTTGCGGATCATGTCCGCCCAAATCCATGATCCGTGCAATACGAGTCGTTCTACGGGACATTCAATAGCAAAAGCTTTCCCTGTCGGGAACGCGCCTTGGAGAGAAGACATGCTGAACACCCTGCGTCATACACGTTTCGCCACGCTCATTGCAATCGTCGGACTTGCGAGCCTTGCGCTCCCGTCCCAAGCCGCCATCGTTTCTTTTAGCTCGGGGCTGAGCGGCCCCGCCGAAGCCCCGCCCAATGCCTCACCGGGCACGGGCACAACCCTTGTCACTTTTGACACCACCGCCCAGACCATGCGTGTCCAGGTCACTTTCTCCGGCTTGATGGGCAACGTCACTGTCGCGCACATCCACGCTACCACCGCCGTCGCCTTTGCTGGAACCGCCGGTGTCGCAACTCCGACGCCCACCTTCCCGGGCTTTCCCGCTGGCAACACCTTTGGCACCTACGACCAGACCTTCGACATGACCCTCGCCAGCAGCTACAACCCTGCGTTTATTACCAACAATGGTGGCACGCCCGCCTCCGCCTCCGCTGTTCTCTTCAGCGCCCTCGAAGCCGGCAAGGCCTATATGAATGTACATAGCACCCTCTTCCCGGGCGGCGAAATCCGTGGCTTCCCGGTCCCCGCTCCCAGCGCGGCCGCTCTCATCGGCATGGGCGGCCTTGTTGCCACCCGTCGTCGCCGCCGCTGATTATCGTCCTGCATGAGTCGTTCTGCAATCTCCATCCGTTGGGCAGTTCTGCTTAAGAACTGCCCAACGGATATTTAGTGCCGACATCGCCTGCCATGCAAAGCTCGTTGCATGCTCGCCGTGCATTTTTAGTCTGCATTTTTCAAAGGTGAGTACTGCCATGATTCGCGAATCCTCGGCCTCGTTCTGTCTTCTTGCATGCTCACTTTCTATCGCCTTCGGACACGAGCCGGGCGAAATCCTCGTGGGTCGCACCGCCACTAACCAGTTGGTCCCGCACCTGGACTTTGAACAACCCGTTGAAATTCCGCGCTCGATCTTCTCCGGCATTCCCGGCTTTGCTACCGCCGAAATCGGCTTTGAAAGCCTCCCAGTCTCAGAACCAACCGAAGACCTCTTCCTCCTAGCCCTCACTGCCGATGTCCGTGCGGTGCTGACCGCCATCGACAGCAACGCCCGTATCTACAACGGCCTGCCAATTCTCAATGTTGGCGATGAAATGCAGTTTGGCCCGCCCCCCTTTGACTACCACCCGATTTTCTGCATTCCTTCCCCCACGGCCGTCCATGGCGTTTCGCTGACTCTCCGCTTCGTCCTGCGAGATCTCTCGGGCCTGTATACCGATAGTGACGAGTTCTCCGTAAGTATCACGCCCGAAGCGCCCGTGTGCGATTCCATCGACTTCAACAACGATGGAGCCTCCTTCGACCCCACCGACATCGATGCCTTCCTCAGTGCCTTCAGCGAAGGTCCGTGCGTTCCTGAGACCGCCACCTGCAACGACATCGACTTCAACAACGACGGGTCGCTCTTTGACCCCTGCGACATCAACAGTTTCCTCACACTTTTCAGCGAAGGACCCTGCTCGGCCTGCGGGCAGTAAACTGCGACGTTCATTCTGGCGGCCAAGCTATCTCGAAGGTGGCCTTGGGTTGCACGAACGCCTCCAATCCCTCCAGGAACGGAGGCGGTTTGCATTGGCCATTCTCCCAGAGGTCCTTGGCGATCGAACTATCCACCGCGACGTACATGGTCCAGATGACAAACTTGTCGGGCAGGTTTGCCGTCTTCTTTGCGTTGATCATGTCTTCGCGCATGGTCTTCATGACTTCGGACATGACGATCGCTGCCTCGTGGTTGGTGTACTTCTCGTGCCCGGGCTTGGCGCAGTGCTTCATCTCGAAGAGCCAGTCGTGGACCATGAAGGCCGGGGCCATGCCCCAGGGGGAGTAGCTCGAAAGCGCCCAGAGCGGGCGGGGGATGCTGCCACCATCGGTGTACATCAACTCGGGCTGGATGACATCCCCATTGCCGCGCACGAACATCAGCGGATTTGTCGGATGCGGCCTGAAGACAAACTGATCCTTGTCGATCCACTCCACCACGATCTTGCCCGAGAGTTTCCCGCGATTGGTGGAAGCATAGTGCACTTTCGAGCACGCGCCAAAGATGCACAGGAACGGGAACAGCAATACGTTGATAAGTACCTTGATCATGCGAGGACTCCGCTGATCCAAGCATGATACAACAAAATCGGTTCGGTGTGTCCGTGATCGCATGGGCGTGGGCACAGATTCTGCGAGACATTTTCCCCGTCAATCCTCGCTGTCGATCATCAGCGAAGTTGGCTCAGCGCCGCTACCCGCTTCGCCGTGGGCGGGTGGCTCGCGAACATATTCCCCAGGCCGCCCAGGAAGGGCTCCACGATAAACATGTTGTTCATCGCGGGATTATGCGTCTGCATGGGCACTCGCTTTGCCGTCGCCTCAAGTTTCTGCAACGCCGATATCAGCCCATCTGGTTCGCCCGCAATCGCCGCTCCGTCCGCGTCCGCAACAAACTCGCGGCTGCGCGAGATCATTGCCTTGAGCAGCGCCGCCGCGAGCGGGGCCAATATCAACGCGGCAAGCGAGAAGATCGGATTGCCATTGCGGTTGCCCCCGCCAAACATCAGCCCAAACTGCGCGAAGTAACTCAGTACGCCCGCGATCATCGCTGCGATGCAGGAGATCAGCGTGTCTCGGTTCTTGACGTGAGCAAGTTCGTGCGCCATCACGCCCCGCATCTCGCGATCATTCAGCAATCGCATCGCCCCCTCGGTCGCGCACACGGCTGCCTTCTTCGGGCTGCGACCGGTTGCGAAGGCATTGGGCGCCTGCGTCGGACTGATATACACGCGAGGCATGGGCAACTCCGCGCGCTGACGCAACCCGTCCACCATCCGATATAAAGCCCCGCCAGGCCCGGGCGTATCCGCAAAGACCTCCACGCACCGCATCGACTTGATGGCAATCGTGTCGGAGAAGAACCACGCCACCAAATTCATCACCCCGCCCAGCAACAGACCGATCAGCAATCCGCCCTTGCCGAACTGCGCCCCCACCACCAGGAACAATCCCATCATGCCGCCCAGCAGCAGCACCGTCTTCATGTTGTTGACAAATCGCACCATAAGCAGACCACCATAGACCACATATAGATACAGAATGCAGGCACTACCCCCGCATTCTCCCGCATCATCCCGCGCCACCCCTACTGCTCATTCTTGGGTGCCTGCGTCTTGGATTTCAGTACGCATAGACTTTGCCATCGGATGGCATAGGACGGCCCCGTGACTGCACGCAATCTCCAATGCGCCTCTCTTCGACGCGCTCGATCCAGCGCCGCGCTATCGCATGCCCGGGCCGGATTCCTGCTCCGCAACGCGGGCTTTGGCCCAAACCTCATCATCTCCAGCATTATCGTCGGAGCCGTGATGGTCTCGGCCATCACCGCCCGCGAAGTCGTCGCCCGACGCTTTCCCATCCCGCCCTTGCTCAACACTCAGCGCGTGCAAATCGACACCTCACCCAGCGTCCCGCAAATCGACGAATCGGTTGAGCAACCTCAAACGCCGCACCCCGCGCTCCCGCTCCCGCCCGAATCGGCAAACAAACTGGTCACGATCGCCCGCTCTCCCGCATCTCCCGCTGGATCAACGCCAGTACGCCCCGCCAGTGCGCCAACCACTACAACTTCATCCTACCCAGGCCTCGTTCAATTCGGCTCCCCAGACTTCGTGGGTCCCCCGCCTCCCGAGAACTTCTTCAAGGATATAACCCTCCGCTGGTTCCATGGCCGGCCCATCCGTCCTTCCAAAATCCTATGGATGACGGTCACCGCCTACTCCCCCGATTGGCGAAGTTGCGGGGACTCCGCCGACAACCGCACCGCCACCATGCACTGCGTCACCACCAACGGGCACCTCCTCATCGCCGCCGATCCAGAGGTGCTCGCCTATGGCACCATCCTCAGTGTGCCAGGCTACGGCTTGCCCCTCAATACCTCGTCGCAATCAAGCGTTTCCGAAGAACCCATCGTCCCCGTTCTCGACTGCGGCGGTGCTATCAAGGGCTTTCGCCTCGACGTGCTATATCCCACCCACGACGAGGCTCGCCAATGGGGCATTAGGTTTCTGCCCGTCACGGTCTGGGAATACGCCGATGGACAACCGCGTCCCAACCCCAGACGTCTGCGCTGAGCAGGCTTGACCTCACTGCTTCATACCCGCTTGTAAAATATCACCGTGTCATGCCACGACACCCCGTCGGTATCGAGCGCGTATTCGGGAATCGTTCCCACGCACATCCATCCCATCGAGCGATACAGCGCCTCCGCCGGTCCGCCCGCCTTCGCGTCCAGCGTCAGCAGTTTGAACCCTGCCTCGCGCCCCGCCCGCTCAACTTCCTCCATCAGCCGCCGCCCCAGCCCGTCCCCGCGCGCCCGCCGATGCACGATCAGTTTGCAGACCTCGGCCCGATGCGGCTGATTCGGTGCCCAAGCCGGCTGCAACTGCACCGTCCCGACAATCCCCGCATCATCCCGCGCCACCAAGTACACCGCCCGCGCATGCGTCTTCGCAAACCCCTCACGCCACCACACCTCGGCATCTTCGAACTTGACACCACCCAAAAAACTCACCGCCGCCCCTGACTCAACCGCATCAACCAGCAAAGCACCAAGCCCTGCGATGTCTGCATCGCTGATGGGGAGTTTCATGTGTTCTATCACGGTCGCCATGCTAAATCCTACGCCACTCTCACTACGCTACTTCCTTGCTCCTCTTCTCCTCCCCCAAATCCCCCCGCTCGCTCGACGACCTCCTCGGTCCGTCTCTCATCGCCAAACTCGATCGCCTCGACCTTCTCAGCCGCAAACTCCTGTCGGGCAAACTCCCAGGCGAGCGCCGCAGCAAGCGCCGTGGGCGAAGTGTTGAATTCGCCGACTTTCGCCAGTACGTGCCGGGCGATGACCTCCGCCACATCGATTGGAACATCCTGGGCCGACTCGACAAACTCTTCATCAAAATCTTCCGCGAAGAGGAGGACTTGTCCCTCCACATCATCCTCGATGCCAGTGCTTCCATGGACGCCGGAGCGACCAGCGGCACGAACATCACCACACCATCCAATGCTGCGCAGTCGAGCAATGATTCTGAGAGCAAACTTACCTACGCCGCAAAACTCGGTGCCGCCCTTGCATACTTGGGCCTCGTCAACCAGAACCGCGTCAGCATGTCCGCCATCGGCCTCGCATCCCGCGCTCGCCCCGGCCTGCTCCGCCAACTCGCGCCCCTCCGCGGCAAGGCCAACGTCCGCCGCCTTGGCGCGTTCGTCCTCGAATTGCTCGACGACGCGCAACGCCGCGAGGCACTCCCAGGCACCCAAGACCCTGCCCAACTCGCCCAGCAGCACGCCGCCGCCCTCCGCACCATCGGCCAGACCAGCGCAGGCCGGGGCATCTGCGTCTTCATCTCAGACCTGCTGGTGGCAAGCAACATGTCCACCGAAGCACCAAACAAAGGTGGCGAAACAGACCTCCACTCGCTCTCTTACCTCATTGGCTCGTCGCCAGGCACTTACGACACCTGGTGCCTGCAAACCCTGTCGCCGGGTGAACTCGACCCAACGCTCCTCGCAAGTTCAGGCCTCATAGGCGACCTGCGCCTGATTGATATCGAAACCAACCGTGGCCTTGAAGTCACCATCAGCCCCGCCAGCATTGCCCAGTACAAGGCCAGCCTCCAACGCCACCTCGACATCTGCAAACGTGCCTGCCTCTCCCGAGGCATCGCCCACGCCCTCGTTCGCACCGATACCCCTGTTGAACAATTGCTCCTAGGCACACTGCGACGGGGCGGCCTGCTGCGTTAATGGCAAGGTTTGTACTCCCACGTCGTAGGCGCGGCGTGCCGCCGAGCACTAACCAATCCCCAATCCGACTGAATGATTCAAGCAATTACCCGATTCGTCCGAGAAAAGTTGAGTCTGGCGCAAGAATCTGGCATGCACGGGCTTGTGTAGGCCACACAGTGCCGGTATCCTGTCTGCAAGGATGGACCGCGGTCAGAAGGACGCTGCATGAGCCAATCGGCCACCCCCATGGAAACCGCGCACGGATACTCGCCCCCCACGGTGACGCAATTTTCCGTTTTTCTGACCAACAAGGTCGGCAAACTGCACGACTTGGTCGAGTTGTTTGATCGCACCCAGTGCCATCTTTGCGCGATTTCCGTGCATGAAGCCAGCGACCACGCTGTGGTGCGGCTGATTACCAGTAATTCCGACCTGGGTCGGGCGACGCTCCAGAACGAGAAACTTGCGTATACCGAGCGCGATGTGCTGGTGGTCGAGTTGTCGGGCAACCGGACGCTCGCGAGCATGTGTTTGTCGCTGCTGCGGGCCGAACTCTCCATCCACTTCGCCTATCCGCTGATGACCTCGGGGATCACCACCGCCCCCACCATCGCCTTGGCGGTGGATGATCTCACGCTGGCGGGCCAAATCCTGCGTCGCAAGGAGTTCCGCCTGCTGGGCGAGGCTGACTTGGGCCAGACCACCGGATAGAAGACGCACGTCAGTCGCTGTGCATCTCCTAAATCGAAAACTGAGCCACATCGGCGGAACTTGCCGATACTAGTTTCCAATGGCGCAGAAATTGCCGTGATGATTGTCGCAATTTGTGCGAAGTCCGGGCATGCCAAGGACCTAGTTTGTTGTGGAGGCTGCGATGGCTCGATGGTGTGCGATTGGTTCGACGGCGCTGGGTTTGACCCTGCTTACTGGCTCTTTTCTGGGTGGCTGCTTTCAACGCGGGAACTACCCGGAAATCCCTACTTCCCAAGGATTTGCGGAGGATCCTAACCGTCCAGCCAATGAGCAGGCGATGGTCGCTGCGCTGCAATATGTCGGATCGCGCTGGACGCCCGGTGATCGCATGTTTGACCCGAATCTCGATCCCAAGGGCGTGCCCTATGTGAACTATCCGGCGGTGATCAACCTGCCTCAAGGCACACGCAAAACCATGTATGAGCGCGTGGCTCGCAAAGTAGGACCGCAGGTCCAGCCGGTCACGCCAGAATCCATCGCGCAGCATGTGCCGACGTTCCATGTCACGCGGGTCTGGCTTCGCTTCAATAAGGGATGGGTCGATGTGCTGCGACCGATGCCCGAATTGGGCATCGGCCCGGATGGCAAGCCGGTCTATCAGCGTGTGACGCTCCATCTTGAGGGGGGCAACAAGCCCTGGACTGTCGCCTATGCCCGCTCGTGGAACCCTGGGGATGAGCGTGCCCCAGCCTTCTACTACCTTCCCGAGTACGACGATCCCAACCAGTATGCGATCACGACTCGGCAACTGCGTGAAGATGCGGCGACGGCCATGCTGGGAGAGCCAACCCCCCCGACTCCGCTTGCCGAACCGTCTGCGGTGGCGACCCAGCCCGATCCTGAGTGATCCTGAGTGATGCTGCGAGATCGTTACGCTGGCGTCTCGTCGGCCTGTGCCGAATTTTCCGTTTGCGCTGAAGTCGCTCCTGTTGTAGTCCGATTCCCCATCGGACACATAAGGAGCAGACCATGCATCAGCAGTCGACCAAGAATCTCGGCGAGCACATCATTCGGTTCAGCATGATCGCGGGCGGCATCGCCCTGATGATGTGGGCTGCAACCTCGATGGGTGGATGTTCCTTACGGGGCAAGTCCACCACCGAAGCCAAGAACGCGGCCCAGTCTCGCATCGACACCCTCAAGGCTGCCAACGAATACCAGATGTCGGTTGAGGCTCTGATGGCAGGCGACCTCGATAAGGCCCGCAAGCATGGCGAACGCTGCATCACGCTCAACGGCAACGTTCCCCGTTCCTGGGTCCTGCGCGGCAGGATCATGATGGAAAAGGGCGACATGCAGGCAGCGAACGATTCGCTGCTGCGTGCTGAGCAACTGTCGCCAACGGATGTCGAGACGCAGTATTACCTGGGCATCCTCGCGGAGCGCGTCGCACGGCGTGAGGAAGCCAAGACTCGGTATCTGAAGGCAGCCGAATTGGACCCTGCAAATCCGCAGTATCCCATGGCCGCTGCTGAGATGATGATCGACCTGGGCGACATCGACCAGGCCGAAGCATTTCTGCGGGATCGCCAGGACAAGTTTCAGCACGCGGCTGGCATCCAGCAGTTGCTTGGCCAGATCTCGATGATGCGCAATGACTACAGCAAGGCAGCGATTTCATTCAACGAGGCGCGGCTGCTGGCACCCAACGAGAATGAGATCGTCGAAGACCTGGCTCGCTCGCTCTACCTCTCGGGCGAGTATGCGGAGGCCGAACTGCATCTCTCGCGATTGCTGAAGGATGAGACCTTCAAGCAGCGCAACGATCTGGCGCACATGCGTGCGAAGTGTCTGATTTCGCTTGATCGCACGACAGAAGCCCGCGACCTTCTGGTCGCTCTGACCCGCGAGGAGGGCGGCAACGCCGACACCGAAGCGTGGGTGCAGCTTGGCGAAGTTGCCTACACCCTGCGAGACACGTCTCGCGTCCGCATGGCCTTCTCGCGACTGATCGCGATGGCACCGCAGCGTCCGGAGGGGTATGTCCTGAAGGGTCTGCATCTGCGTCGCACGGGTGACCTCAAAGGAGCGGAAGATCAGTTCCGCCAGGCGGTCGAACTCGAAAAAGATCCCAAGACCAACAGCGAGAACATGATCATGCTGGGCCTGGTCCTACAGGCACAGAACAAGACTCGCTCGGCGGAAACGATCTTCGCCCGTGCGGCGGCGATTGATCCGAGCAATCAGATCGCCTCGCGTCTGGCGAAAGAGCCAGGGCTGGCCAGCGCGATCGCCGCGGCCAAGGACGAATAAGTCCGGGCCAATCACGAATCTACTCCTTCTCGGGTACGGTCGCTTCGCGTGGAGCGGCCGTGCTCGTTTTTTTGGGTAGTAGTGATCGGGTCTGAGATTGGCCAGCATGCTCAAACGGACTGCTGCGTCGTGGCGTCGTTGATGACGATGACATCGGCGCGGGCTCGATAGAGCGATTCGTACCTGGCGAAGGTAGGCTCGGCGACGGCGTGGAAAAACTCACGCGCGATCGCAACACCCCAGCCGCGCTGCCCAGTGAATTCCAGATGCTCCCAGCGCTGCCAGCGCACTCCTGCGGGCGCTTCGACGAAGGCGCGAGCGTCGATGAGATGCTGGATCGGATGGTCGGTCGGATCGTGCAGAGCGTGGATGCCTTCGAGGATGATGAGGCCAGCGGGCTGAGTGAGTTGCTCGCCCTCGCGGCGATGGGTCTGGAAACTCCAACGGGGCGTGAGCGTTGGTGTGCCGGCACGAAGCGAGGCGAGGTCTCGGGCGAGTCGCGCGAAGTCGGCGTGATGGGGGAGGTCGCGCTCCTCCTCGGGCACCATGTCGTAGTCGGGCAGGTAGTCGTCGGTGCGGAGGATACTTGCTCGTTTGAGCGATGATGCATCATTTCCTGAGTTGGGTATATTGGCTTTGTTGCCTGTCTGATTACACGCGCTGTCGCGCAGGTGTTGGGCAAGCGTGGACTTGCCCGCGCCCACTGGTCCGGTGATGGCGAGTACCGCCGGCGCAAAGGCATTGGCGGCGCGAGCGCGCAGGAGCAAGCCCTCGATATGCTCGATGGCTGGCAGCCAGGGAAGACGAACCGGAGCGAGACTCATGTGTTCGCAGCGTACCACGCACGCGCCCACGATGGTACATGTAGCGTTGATGTTTGGTTGCTTGCCTTGTTGACTACTTGGGGGTGGTGGGATTGGCCGCGGGGTCGACGGGCACGGGAGTGGCGGCGGGCTGGACAGGAGGTTGGACAGGGGGCGGCGGGGGTGCGGGGAAATTGGTG
>CAYRPC010000109.1:0-10466 GCA_964425995.1 uncultured Phycisphaeraceae bacterium | reverse complement strand
TGGCATGTGCCGCACCAGTTCGGCATCGTTCTCGCTGCGCAGCATGCGCACAACTCGGCTCACCAGCGACTTGTCCAGTCCCAAGCGATAAACCCAGTCTCGTCCCCGAGCCTCACTTGGCAGAACCTGGCTCGCCAATTCGGCCATCGCATCGCGCAACTGCTTGGCGTGCAAGGAGACCGCCCGCAATGGCTGCTGCTTGCTTTTCGAGCCCCCGCTGCCACGAGTCTTGTCAGGCCGTGATGCAGGCACGCCGCCAACCACACCACCAGTGATGTCGCGGGCATTAGATGCCAGACTCTCACGATTTGGCTGCTTAGCCATTCTTTATTATAGGATCGCTGGCTGTGGAATTGGCTCAAGTAGAAATTCTCTGAGAGAAATATGCTTCAGGGTGCAACTCGTTCCGCCGACCGTCGAACAAGATGCAGAGACCTTCCGGAGCACCCGATGTCCATAACCGCACAATTCACGCTGGTCCAAAACAATCAGGCCAACAATCAGGCCAACAATCAGGCCAACATGCATGCAAACATGCAGGCTAACCCCAGGCAGGCCACTCCGATTCAATCCCTCCTCCTGCCGGCCGGTTTGCTGGCCGGCCTGATATTCACCGGCCATGTCGCCATCGCCCAATGGTCCGTCAACCAGTGGCAAGCCCAGCGCCTGGGCTACAGCGATCAGATTCATACCAAAGACGACGGGCAGCAGCAATCGCCCGTCCGCGGCTCGCTCTTCGCTCGCGATGGGCTCATCGTTGGTATCTCTGAGCGCTACCAGGGCAGTGAGTTCACCGGAAACACCGCCTGGGCCAGCACCCTGTCCCAGCCCCTCCAGCGCATCGGTTTTTTCGACGCGATTCACACCAGCAGCAAGGGCTTGCAGGACAGCGACGTGGGAGCAGCCGTCGGGCCGACCGCCGCTTCCAATGGCGCAATCAACGTCCTGGGTCAGTCCATCGGGTTCTCAACTCGCTATGACGGCGCGTTTGAAAACGGGCGCTCGGCCTGGCGCTGGGACCCTTCCTTTGGAACCCAGCGCGTGGGCCTGACGGGCAACCTGTCGCAAGGCTTGTTCACTAGTCCGCGCAGCGAGGAATACTCCCAGCCAATCAGCATGGATAACGCCGGAAGGGTCATCGGTTGGTCGCGCCGCTATGAGCCCGACACCCTGCTTGACGGCGTGCTGCCGCCAATCAGCGCATGGATCCAAAGTCCCGGCACCGCTCCCACCATCCTCGATCTTTCCGGCTCTGCCTATGTGCGATCGGTTGACAGCTTTCAGTTCCACTCGCCGCGCTCAATGAACAACTCCGGGCTGGTTGTAGGAATCTCCTATCGCTTCGATGAGTTTGGCATAGAAAACGGGCAGGCCGCGTGGGCATGGACGCAGGCAACCGGCACACAGCGCATCGGCCCAGAGGGCCAGCGCTATGTCGGATTCGATGGGACCGAATACGCCTACATCGCCGCTCCCACCGAGGCTGGCGATCGCATCGGAGCATCCTGGACCTTCTTTGATACCACCTCGGATGTTGGCCGCGACACCTGGATCATCCGGGCCGCAACCGCAGCGCCCGAGTTGCTCGGCCTGCGCGGACCGGACCACACTCGCGTCGATGGGTTTCAGCGCTCAGAGCCAACCACATATCGCACCACCGGACCGCTGCGAATCGCCGGCTACTCCCAACTTTTCCTCGACCTTGGCGGCTTCTTTGACGGGCGCAGTTCCTGGTCGTGGACGCCCGCCGAAGGCATGATCGAGATCGGTCTGCGTGACAGTCAGCACACCGGCCCCAACGCAGAGCGCGACGGCTTTCCCATTCTCTCGCTGCCCAACGGCGCGATCGCCGGATACTCCGATCGCCTGCGCGATTCCATCTTTGATCGCATCGGCCAATCCAACTGGGTCTGGCTGCCGCCCTCTCCGGGTTTCCCGCAGGGGCGAACGATTCGCGTGGGTCTATTTGACGCGCTGCATACCAGTTCGGACGGCTTCCAGCGCAGCGAGATTTATGGCAGTTCTCCCACCGGCAGCGTGTTTGGGGTTTCCTACCGCTACAACGGGCGCGATCAGTTTGACTCCGGCACAGGCCGCACTTTGTGGGTCTACGACACCACCACCGCTGCCCAAACCAACCTGGTCGTCAACCAATCCAGCGCGGGCGATGCCTTGGCGCTACCCCTTCAAATGAGCAGCGAGGGCGTGCTGTCGGGCTACTACCTTGAGTACTTCGGTACCCAGATCGTTGCCCAGCGCGCGTTTGTCTGGTCCGCCCAGCGTGGGCTTGCCGACACCAACTCATTGCTCACAGGCGGCCCCTTGGCCAACGCAATCGAGAACTGTTTTTTCACCGACCGCTTTGACGACTCGCTGGGTCAGGCCATTGTCTACGCCATGCCCGAGGGAGTCTTCTGGAATCCCGCCGGCGGCGGGTGGGCCACTGCCTATCGCCTCCAACGCACGCTGCCACTCATCTGCGACTCCATCGACTTCAACACCGATGGCAGCCTCTTTGACCCCACCGACGTCGAAGCCTTCCTCAGCGTCTTCAGCGAAGGCCCCTGCGTCCCAGTCTCCACCACCTGCAACGACATCGACTTCAACAACGACGGCTCCCTCTTTGACCCCTGCGATGTCGACGCCTTCCTCCTCGCCTTCAGCGAAGGTCCCTGCACCCCCTGCGGCCAGTAAGCCCGACATCCCGCCCGGGCACGAACTTGCACAACCAAGTTCCCATTTTGCTGGCCCGACACGGAATCGGTGGCATATTCCTGATGCTGCTATCAAGATTGCGAGCGGACACTTCGGGAGTTTCATGTATGGGTTCCGGGTAGAGTTCAGTTCGCTCAACCACACGCACGCTCGCCGCGTCTGTCGCGGTCTTCGCCAGTTGCTGCCTGCTCTCACCCGCGATAGCCCAAATCGACCCCGCCTCCGGCATCGACTTTGTCACCATCGACGCTGCGGGTAACGCACCATGGGCTGGTGACGGCACATTGGCGATCAAGCGATTGGCTGGGGCGGTGTTGACTATGAGTATCGCATCGGTAAGTACGAAGTCGCCACGGCCAACTGGGTCGAGTTCATGAACGCCGCGCTTGATCGGCCCAGCGACGATCGCTTGCCCCACATCCGTGCCCCGCAGTTCTGGGGCGCTGGGGGCGCGCTACCTCAGAACGGCGGGCAGCGATTCTCCGTGCCGGCGGGCAATGAATTGCGAAGCGTGGGCGACATCAGTTGGCGAGCCGCAGCGATGTATTGCAACTAGCTGCATAATGAAAAGTCCCTCAACCGCGAAGCGTTCTTGAACGGCGCGTACGACGTGAGCACGTTTGTCACCATCCAGTTGCCCAATGGGGCCGAGCAGTTCCAGGATCAACTCACGCGCTCGTAAGGCGCGAAGTACTTCATCCCGAGTTGGGACGAATGGCTCAAGGCAGCGCACTATGACCCCAACAAGTCCAACACGGATGGCACCGTGGGCGGCTGGTGGCGCTACTCCAACGGCACCGACATCCCGCTTACCAACGGCCCTCCGCCCAGTTTCGGCGGCAACGGCACAGGCATGGCCAACGCGGGATTCACGCTGGCAAACAGCGCCCAGTACACGATCCCGCTGGGTAGCTATCCGCAGACGCAAACGCCTTGGGGGTTGTTGGATGTGGCGGGTGTAGGTTTGAGTGGACGGAGGGTGTTATTCAAGATCCGCGGACGTTCGAGCGTTGACGTATCGTTGATGGTTCCTACTAAGGTTCGACTTCCACCACGCTCGATGCTATAAGAAACATAGGTGGCGAGTTACCCTTTGTGGATGTCCTTTTTTACGGTATTCGAATTGCTAGCGTTGTGCCGTCACCCGGAACGGGCGCACTGGCGATCGGCACGCTAGGTTTCTGTGTCATCCGACCACGGCGGAGTACGTCCAATGCTCAAGAACAGGTTCATGTGCGTCATCCTTGGGGTTCTTTGGTGTGCTGACACGAGCATCGCTCAAGTGACCGTGCGGCGACTTGATATTTCAGGCAACGTGCTGGCACGCTTTGATGTCATGCCAGAGCCGATCATGTCGATGCCCGGCTCCTGATACGATGCGAGTTCATGCCCTCCCCCTGGCTCCCTCTCATCCAACTCGCTCCACTCCTCATCACCTTCGCCTTTCTCGCGGGTTCCATTCCCTTCTCACTTTTCATCGGCAAGATGAAGGGCATTGACATACGCACCGTCGGCAGTGGTAATGTTGGCGCCACCAACTTGGGCCGGGCACTGGGCCGCACTTACTTTTTCCTTGGCTTCTTCGCCGACATGTTGAAGGGCGTCCTCCCCGTCGTGCTTGCTGGGTTTGCCCTGGGCAGCATCGCACACTGGGAAGCGCCGTTCCAACGTACCTGGATATGGTTGGCTTGCGTCGTCGCCTGCGTCCTAGGTCATGTTTTTTCGCCGTGGATCGGCTTCAAGGGTGGCAAGGGGATTGCCACCGGGTTTGGCGGCTTGCTGGGCGTCTTTCCCATGCTCACCTTTGCCGGGGGTGGTGCATTGCTTGTCTTTCTGCTCTGCTTCGCGATCTGGAAAAAAATCAGCCTGGGTTCCATCCTCGCTGCCCTCTCGGTCAGCGCATGGGTGCTCTTGTTTGCTTTGCGCAGCGACGGCTGGCAAGTGGGGACGCTGCTCTCAGGCAGCAGCGCCGTCTACTTCTGGGTCACGCTGGGCATCGGCCTCTTTGTCACCTGGACCCATCGAGGCAACATCAAGCGGCTTCGGGCCGGCACCGAGCCCGAGTATCGCCCCGGCAAGTCCGGCGCTGCTCAGAAGGCCTAACGCCCAAAGCCACACCCAAACCTTTTAACCCAAAGACCCCTTTCCCCCTCTGGTAAGTTATCGGGCACAAATCGATATGGTCGAAACTCGGGTCCGATTGCTCGCTTGGTCGATGGGCTGAAACGGTCATGCCGGATGGCGCGACCGAACCTCCCCAAAGCACTCCAGATGGAGGCCCGGCATGCGTCTGAGCGACCAAAGTGAAACCCACAATCCCCCGATGTCCTTGCGTGGAACAGGCTTGCGCACGCCGCGCCGGCCCCACAACGGACTGGGAGATCGCTGGATGCGCACGAACCATGCTGTCAATGCAGTCGAAACCGTTGATGACGTATCCGTTGACACCGGGTCCATTGATACCGGATCTTTGCGTTTGGTGCCCTGCGATAGCTCGCCCCAGGATGGCTTCGCACGAACTTGGAAGCCCCGCAACAACTGGCAGCCCGGCATGACCGAGAGCATGGACATCATCGAACACACCGAAAACGCATTCGATCACGTCGAACGCCAACTCCAGAACCTCCGTGCCTTGCTGGGCATGGACCAGCCGACCGACGGCCCTCGTGCAGCCTGAGATACTGCATATCTGCCGCGTCTCGCGCGATTCGGGCTTGCACCGCCTCCACACCCCCCATCCCACATCCACTGCCCTTGTTCCCGAAGGCCGGCTCCAACGCCGGTTTTTTTTCTTGAGGAAAGATCCAGACAAGTTTGTGTGCGCCGCTAGCCGACTGGTAGACTGGTGACATGAGGTTTTGGCCCCAGCCGCACCCGCCATGGGTCGGATGCGTATGGCCCTTGGACAGCCACTAGGACAAACCAGTTGGACAAACCCCGTTCGATGAACATGGGAGTCGGCTCTTGAACGTGGACCTGATGGATCGCATCCAGGCATTGCAGCAACGCCTGCACACCTACTCACCGTGGGAAATCGCGGTCGAGGTGGCGGTCATTTGGGTTGTCGTCTTCCTCATCGTCCGCTTCGTGCAAGGCACCCGTGCCGCTGGCGCGCTCAAGGGCCTCCTGGTCATTCTCGTGGTCATCACTATCTTGTCTCGCATGTTGGGCGGCGGGGGTGCCTTCCAGCGCCTGGGCTTGCTCTACGACAAGTTCGTGGCCCTCGTCGCGATCGCCCTCATCGTGATCTTCCAGCCCGAACTACGTCGCGCACTGGTCCGTCTGGGCGAGACCAGTTTCATCCGCAGCACGCCCAAGGACATCCGCATCATCGTCGAGGAAGTCGCCGAAGCCGCGGCCTATCTCAGCAAGTCTAAGTTCGGCGCGTTGATCGTCCTCGAGCGTCAGACCAAGTTGGCGGGCATCGTGCAGGGCGGCACCAAACTGGGCGCAGAACTCTCCGGGCGACTGCTCCAGTCCATCTTCTTCCCCGGTTCGGCCTTGCATGATCTCGCGGTTGTGCTCAAGGGACGAGTGATCGACGCTGCTGGCGTGCAGTTGCCCCTCGCAGAGCCAGCGGACATGCCCGACCGACGCCTGGGTTCGCGCCATCGGGCCGCTGTGGGCCTGACGCAGGAATGCGATGCGCTGGTCGTTGTTGTCAGTGAGGAAACCGGATCGATACGCCTCGCAGAGCGCGGCAAATTGACCAGACCCCTCACCGAGTCAGAACTCCACGATGAACTCACCTCACGCCTGACCAACGCCAAACGCACTGCGGTCGTGATGCAGACCACCAAGGCGTCGGTGCCCATGAACGAGCCCACGGCCCAGGAACGACGCGACCAGAACGATCCGATGATGGAGAGCCTTTTGCATGGCGAAGGCTCGCCGGGCGGCAGCATCGCGGGCCAGAGCACCAGCGACCTCACGGCGATGGGCGATACAGCGCTGGGTGGTAGTTCCCTTGCGGGAAGTTCCCTGAGTGGAAACTTGCGTGAAACCATGAGTGGTAGTTCGTTGAATGAAGCATCCATGAGCGATACGCCGGTGGGCGCTGCGGGCGGTCCGTCGGAGGAGCCACGGTCCGGCACGACGCGCCGCAAGGATTGAACTTCGGCAGAGAGAGATAGCGACACCTAAAGAACGAAGGGCAGATAAGACCGAGCCTCAACATGCAACGCCTTTGGGACATCATCAAGACCATCACCCTGACCACCCTCGTGGCGGCGATGGTGTGGCTGTTCGCAGAAGCCGAAACCCTGCGAAACAGCAGCATCGATGTCGTCGTGCTGGTGCAGCCCCGAGTGGGTGTGGGGCTTGGTTCGGGCGCGGCGGGCATCGAGGGCGAGCAATTGGTTGTTGATGTGACCGGTGCCAAGCCCCCGCAAGTGCGCGAGGTGGTGGCGCGGATCGAAGTGGAGGGGGCAGCCGCTCGCATGGATCAAGCAGAGCGCGAACTGACCACGCTTCCCATCGTCCTGACCCTGGGCGATCCGGGCGTACCCGCCAGCACCGGAGAGCACAAGGTCGATCTGATGTCCGCCCTGCGCTCACACCCGCAATTGACCACTCTGGGCATCTCGCTGCAACGGGTCGAGCCTCCCACTTTGTCGATGCTCGTGGATGAATTGATGGTGCGAGAGTTGCCCGTGCGGGTTGTCCTTCCCGAGGGTGGCGAGTTTGAGAGCACGCCCGTCGTCAGCCCGCCCCGAGTGCGCGTGCGTCTTCCAAGGCGCGATGCGGACAAACTCCCCAACGACGCGGCGGTTGAACTAGTCCTCACGCGGACAGAATTTGACCGGCTCACGCCCGGCCGCAACGAATCCTTGACCGGATTGCGCCTCCGTTCGCCTTCGTTCTTGCCACAGAACGGACGCGTGACGCTCACCCCGACCGTCGCCGACGTCCAAATCAAAATTCGCTCGCGATTAGTCGAGCATGTGGTGGCTCGCGTGCCAGTTGCGGTGCGGATGCTGCCCAGCGACATGGCCAGGTGGGATGTGTATGTCACGCCCGACGAGCAGTTCCTGACCAATGTGCGTGTGCAAGGTCCAGGTGATGTGATCGAACGCATCCGCGACGGTTCCCTGCCCCTGACAGCGACGGTCGCCCTGACCAGCGACGAATTGCAGCGTGCGATTGCCAGCAAGGACGTGGTCTTCGAGGGATTGCCCGCGTCCGTCCGCGTCTCCACAACCAAGTCCAGTGTCGGCCTGGTGGTTTCCAGGCGCTAGAGAAAAGATCGTTATCGCCAGAGCCTTGGGCTCATGGTGTGCCATGGGCTCGCGCCGATACCATTCTCTGTGCCACTGTCGACATCGACCTCGGGGGATCGCGGAGCCTGCAAGCCGGGTCCTCGTGACACTGCACCCAGCCTCTTTGGCACCAGCGGCACAGGCGCTCGCAAGGTCTCGATGAAGGCTGTGCCAGAGGGGGCTGGATCTGGAGCTGGATCGGGGGCTGGACCAGACAAGACCACAACCAAGGCCGGTGCACGCATCAGCACGGGCCCTTCTAAAAAGCCCGCCCACATGCGCCCGCCCGCGACCCGCAGAGCGGGGTCAGACGCCTCCCCAGCGCTGATGGTCGATCGGGACAGTTACTTCTTTCTCTCCACCCGCCCCTTGCACACGCTGGTCTTTCTCGCGCCGCTGCTGGGTTTCTATGAGTTGGGCACGCTCTTCTTCCTGTCTGGCAATGGCATGGTCGAAGTGATCAAGGCACGCTTGATGCTCAGCCAGGCGCTGGATGTCTTTGGTGCTGTCGGTTTTCACCTGCCGCCCATACTGCTCTCGGTGATCCTGCTGATCTGGCATGTGTTGGAGCGGGATCGCTTGCGGGTGCGCAAGGACATTGTGCTGGGCATGGCGCTCGAGTCATTCCTCTGGACGCTGCCCCTCTTCGTTCTCGCGGCGATCCTGGGAACCAGTAAGGCCCTGATGATGGCCCAGGTTGATGAGGCAGTGCCGATCGCGCAATTGAGCCTGCCCGCCCGGTGGACGCTGGCGCTGGGCGCGGGCATCTACGAAGAGTTGCTCTTCCGTCTGATCCTCATTGCGGGCCTGCACTTCGTGCTCAAGGACCTCTTCCGCATTAGCGAGGGCACCACCTACGTCATCGCGGCCTTCCTCTCCGCGATTGCCTTCACGTTCTATCACAACATCCAACATCCTGGCGGCGGGGGCGGCGCTGACCTGCGCCTCTTGGCGGTATACATGATCGCAGGGCTGTACTTCGCCGTACTCTTTATTCTGAGGGGCTTTGGAATCTGCGTCGCTACACATGCGACCTACGACGTGATCGCGCTGTCGCTCTTGGGCAGGTCGTAGTGCCAAGATGCCTTCGCGATGGCAGGACACCTTCGCGCAGACGCAGACCAAGAAAAAAACCCGGCTCCCACAAACAAAGGGCAGGAACCGGGTCTCGTGGGGGTCAGTTGTTTGTTGGAAGCGCATCAACCAGACTTCCAACATATGTATTTTCGGTGCGCGTGCCAACTCGGTTCCACCCTGTTTTGAAGTTTTTTGACGAACTTGCAAAAATTCTGTTGCGCGACGTTTGCTATCCCTGTATACGCGGCCCGGGGCAGGGGATGGAAGCAAGCAGCGGTGACTGGAAACGGCAAGAAAATAAATGCACAAGGATTCAGGTGGAACGCAATCGCTGCATCACTAACTGCAGGTCCTGCCACACCTTGCGTCGGTTCTCTTCGGTATACGAGCGCAATAAGTACGCGGGGTGGTACGTCGGCATGACGGGAATGGTCGTCGCGTCGCCGCCCGCTCCAGCCGGGATTCGCAGTTCTGCCCATCGCCCGCGCAGCCGCCCCATGGCTTCGTCGGTCTTGAGCAGCGTTCGAGTCGAGGGAAGCCCCAGGGTCACAATCGCTAGTGGAGCCATCAGCACCAACTGCTCGAGCAGGTACGGTTCGCACAGCGCGGCTTCCTGGCTGGTGGGAGTCGCATTGCCAGGCGGACGTGTCTTGAGGACATTGCAGATGTAGACACCCTTGTCACCCGCGTTGCTATCGCGCGATAGGCCCATCGCCACAATCATCTTGTTGAGCAGTTGCCCCGCCCTGCCCACGAAGGGCACGCCGGTCTTGTCCTCTTCTTCGCCCGGGGCTTCGCCGACAAAAACCACTTTGGAGAGCACGTCACCATCGCTCCAGACGATGTTGTGGTGATCAGTGACGAACTGTTGGTGCGGCGCGTCCGCCTCATATCTCGCTCGCAAGGCCCCCATAGCTCGGGTGCGATAGGTCCGATCGTCCTCACCCGCGATCTTGGACGGCGAATGCCAATTGGCCAGACGAGCAACACTCGACGCCGAATACCCGCCCCCCGAGTATTCGCCCGTTGACGCAGAGCCAGCAGACTTGGTTGGTGGCTCGACACGTGTCACGCTCTGGCCTTGGTCGTCGCTGGTGGTGCTCGCGTGCGCCATACTCCGGGTGAGCATGTTGGGCTTGGCTTCGATTACCGGATCCATCACGGGATCTATCACGCGATCTATCACCGGGGTTTGATCCAACTCCTCGTCCTCATCGTCACTGGTGGTGCGAAAAGCTGGCACGAAGTCAACACCCAGCAAGCGCGAAGTCTGCGCGTGCTGTCTCACGAGTTGCATGAGATCCTTGGTGGGGGCTGCTTCACTCATCACGCGAGCGTACGCGCCGCATAGTCGCAGCCCAGGTACTCGGCCCAGGTTGGCGACTCTCCGAAAACCTACTTCGGGCTAACGGGGGG
>CAYRPC010000108.1:0-10467 GCA_964425995.1 uncultured Phycisphaeraceae bacterium | reverse complement strand
CGCGGTTGGAGACTTGGTCTTGATGCCCAGTTTCTCGCCAGCGGGAATGCGGACGCGGACGCCGACGCGCAGTTCGCCGTTCTTGCCCATGCGATCGCCGTTGTACTTGGCGAGTTCGCGCCAGGCGTTGCTGTCGTTGTAGTATCGCTTCGCGATCTTCATCGCGGTATCGCCGCTCGCCACGGTGTGCCAGCGATCTTCATCGGCCTTGCTCGCTGGAGAGCCGGAAGACGTGAGCATGGGCTGGGTAACATCGGGCGTGAGTTTCTGAACAATCGGCGAACCGATGGTGCCATCACTTGGGGCCATTGAGCCGTTCTGGGATCGAGCGACCGTCACGGGCGCGAATGGCTTCACAGCACTCGAGCCCCTTGGGATCGTCGACGGCTTGCCAGCAAGCAACTTGCCTGGTGTGCTGTTGAATAGCGCGTCGGCGACAGTGTCGTTGGGTTCTGCCGCACCCTTCGCGCCCAGCGTGTCGATGCCGGTGGTCTGGTTCTGGCTCATGGTCAGCGTTGAGAGGCCGCTGAGCGGGATGCTGCCGGTGTTAGCGGCGGGCGGTAATGGTGTGTTGCCTTTGAGGATCTCGCCCACGCGATTGCCAACCTCAGCGATCACACTGGTATCGGTGTGGCTGCTGTCGGTGTGAATAGACTGGTTGGTCAGTGACTGATCGCCATTTGCACCAAGGGCTGAATTGGAGCCCTTCATGCCTTGGGTCAGAGTGAAGACCGGAGCCTGCGACGGTTCGCGAACGAACTGTTCGGGGGCAACCGGCGGCTGCTGCTGGGCGATCTTGGGGTCGAGGACGACCCGGCGAGATGCCGAGAGGTGGTCGGCGATCAGGAACGACACCAGCAGAACCAGGAAAAATCCAACGATGAGGGCGAGTTTGAGTTCTCGAGTCACGGCGAGCATCCTTGCGGCCTTTCCGAACCGATCCGACAATGGAATCAGTGGCGCACGCATGGCCAAGCGCACGCAACTCCCGTTGTCGTCCGATGCGCCGGCCGTCATGGCTGGCCACCGGTCCGATTGCTTCTCTCGCATCCATGCGAACGAGCAATCGGCGATCTCTGGTTATCCTACCAATCTGTCGGAGCCGCCGTTGGGCGTGCTGGACTTGTCATTCATCTTACCTGGCCGCGTCGGGCATTCGCAGGCATCGCACCTTCGCTGAACGTGCCCTTGTATTGACCGCCAACTCTGCGTCGCTCGCTGTGACAACTCCGTTCGTCAGGTCCTTGGCTCCCAAGCCAAAGTCTGGCTTTGCATGCTGCTTGGTGATTCGTCCAAATGCCTGCTTGACCATCCGATCTTCAAGCGAATGGAAAGAGATGATCGCAACCCTTGCGCCACGCGCCAGCCAGGTTGAAGAACTTCTGTCTGTACCGCCAATCACACTGGAAACCACGCCATAGGCCAAACCGGAAAGCAATTCACCTGCAGCCTGCTCCACCAGCCCGAGCAACCCTTCGAGGCTACCCAACTCGTCATTCACTGCGATCCGCAGGGCCTGAAACGTTCGGGTCGCGGGGTCGATGGGACCTCCCGAAAAGCCGAGCGCAGCATGCACCGCATGCGCAAGTTGCAACGTAGTACGTATCGGATTGCCGCCCCGAACTTCCACAAGTTTCCGCGCGATCCTGCGTGCCCCCGATTCCTCGCCATAGTCGGTGAGAATTCGAACCAATTCTGATTCCGGCAAGCGATTCACGAGGTCTCCAGCGTGGACGGCGAGCGTCTGGTCCATCCGCATATCCAGCGGGCCGTCCCGCTGGAAAGAGAAGCCACGGCTCGCGTCCTCGATCTGGTTGCTGGCAAACCCGAGGTCGGCCAGGACCATCGAAGCGCGGATGTTGCGCTCGCGAAGGACATGGGGCAACTCTGCGAAGTTGCCGCGAATGGTGATCACGTCGATCCCTGGAACCCGACGCACGTTTTCCGCCGCTTCATCGAGGTTTGCGGGGTCAAGATCGTTGAGGATGATAGTGCCTCGCCCCATGCGATCTGCGATTGCACGGGCATGACCACCCAGGCCGGCGGTGCAATCGACGTAGACCTCGCCCGGACTGGGCGCGAGCGTGTTGATGACTTCATTGAGCAGGACCGGGACGTGGGACATGCGCGACGGTACACCCGTCGGCCCATCGGCGACGGAGAGTGTGTGAATCGATTGAGCGGGAGTGCGAGGCTATAGCGAAGCGCCTCGTTGGCTGCAATGAGTAGATTATTTTTTGCGGGTGTAGGTCACTTCGAGGACTGTGAAGGGCTCGCCATAGATGATCTCGTCCATCGTGAACTTGAAGGAGTTCTCGTTGAGCCACTTGGTTTGGGAGCGTATGGCCTTGCCCATTTCGCCGGTCATGGGTTCGTCCATTTCGCCGATCATGGTCAGGGTCTTGCCGTCCTGGCTCTTGTTGCCCTTCATCATCATCATGCCGGTGCTGAAGTTGTCGACCCAGGTGTTGACGAAGAGTTTGCGGTTGTTGTCAAAGCCCATGAGGCCCATGCCCTCCATGGGCATGCCCATCATGTTGCCGCTGTAGGTCTGTTCCAGGAAGCGGCCGTCCATCAATAGTTTGAATGAAGCGCTGCCGGTTGAGGCGGGTGCTTCGGGTGCGCCGGGCATCATTACTTTGGTGCTGGTCGTCCATTCGCCAACGTATTTCTTGAACTCTCCATGTTGCTCGCCCAGTTTCATCGACTTCATCCAGGCTTCCATGGCCGCAGCGTCGGGGGCAGCGGCAACTGGCTTGTCGTCCTTGAGTTCCTTGATGCCGAATGCTTCCAACGCGCCTTTCGCAGCGCCGGAGATGGCGTCAGGCTTTTCGCCCTGCCCCAAACTCATGGCTGCGCCAGCGATACCAAGGCCCAGCACCAAACCAGTTACGACGCTTGAAGTACACAGTTTCATAGCAAACTCCTCGAAGGTTGTCCTGCGACTTGAATCGAACAGGCACGATGCTGTTCGGAAGTGGTACGGTACACGGGAAAATATGGGTAGGCAAGAGGGCAGGCTAGAGGAGAGGCATGCGACCAAGCGAGGAGCGACGAAGTTGAAGTTGGCTGGGTTGTTGGTCTCTTGTTCTGATTGTCTCTGCGTCTGTGACTTCTACGCTCCATCTACTCTCCATCATGGCTGAGACTATTTTTTCCAAGATCATCCGAGGGGAGATTCCGTGCCACAAGGTGTATGAGGATGCGCATGTGCTGGCACTGCTCGATATTTTTCCGCTCAGTCATGGGCACACGCTGGTGATTCCCAAGGAAGCGGCGGCGACACTCGATCAACTTTCGGATGAGGCGAGCGCGGCGGTGGGGCGGGTGTTGCCTCGGCTTGTTCGGGCGGTGCTGGCGGCGAGCGGGGCCAAGGCATGCAACATATTGCAGAACAACGGGGAGCTGGCGCATCAGGCAGTGATGCATGTTCACTTTCACATCATTCCCAAGTTTGCAGGCGGATCAGTCGACACGGGTACATCGGGCGACGCGGGCGGGTTGGGGGAGGGACTGGGGATTGGGTGGAAGGCGGGAACGCTGGACGGAGCGCGCGGAGCGGCGTTGGCGCAGGCGATCGCGGCCCGGCTGGGATAAAAGGCGTGGTGAGCTATCCCCGTGGAGTGGGGAACGTTGCACCATCGGGATGGGGCTTGACAAGCACGGGCGCGGTGTGACAACGGCGCGCTCGGGCAAGACGGGCGGCGGGGTTTGGCAGCGCCATTCGGGGCACGCCTCGGAGGTCGTCAAACACCTCGGAGTGGTGAAGGTGCGGAAGGCATCGAGGCTTGTGGCATCGAGGCAATCAGCACTGCGTCTTCAAACACTCTCCCCATCGACCGTGGCGGCTCTGTGGCGTGGACGAAGTTCACGCGTGTCGGGGTGTCACACGGGGGAGCTTGCGTTGCGAAGCATGTCTCGGGGAGGTGCCCCTCCTTTGAGCATGCGTTCGATTCGCGAGCGCCCTTCCGAAGGCCCCGGCGAGCGTGGGACTTGCCCAGGATTGGGAGTCGCCGGAGAGTGATATGCCGGTGCGGTGGGAAGGGTTGCGGTCGAAGTGCGGATGACCGCGTTGTTGCGCGCGCGGAGGGTCGATCGGGCACGTATTTTGATGATTTCAGTGGCGTGCCGGGGCCATGAGTTGTTCGGGATCCTGCAAGAGCTTCACGATCTCGGCGAGGGCGAGGGCGGCGGTGGCACCGTCAACGACACGGTGGTCGCAGGCGAGGCTGAGGGGCATGAGCAGGCCGACTCGCATCGCACCCTTGTGGACGACGACGCCCTCACGAGCGCGACCCACAGCGAGGATGCCGACTTCGGGATAATTGATGATGGGGGTTGCAAAGCGCCCAGCGTAACTGCCCACGTTGCTGATGGTGAAGGTGCTGCCCATGAGTTGTTCGCGCGGGAGGCTGCGGTTGCGGGCTGCTGAGGCGATCTGCTCAACGGCGCGGCCGACTTCGAGGACGCCCAGGCGATCGGCATCGCGGATCACGGGGACCATCAATCCACTGTCGGTGTCGGTGGCGATGCCAAGGTGGACGCTGCGATGTTGGATGATGCTGGCGTCGTCGTTTGATTCGCCCGGCTTCTCGTCAACTGTTGCGTTGAGGGCGCGGAACTGGGATTGGCCCAGCACGCGAGCGACGGCGCTGCAGACGAAGGGAAGGAAACTGACTTTCTCGCCGCTCGCTGCGGCAAGTTTGCGGCGCAGGCTATCGAGAGATGAAGCATCGGCCTCGTCCATGACGGTGAAGTGGACGGCTAGGTTGATGGATTCGCGGAGGCGGTTGGCGATGGTGCGGCGCACGCCTCGGAAGGGAATGCGGGTGGTGTCGTCGTTGCTGGTGGTGGCGCGAGGTGCGGGAGGCGAGACCGGGGCCGGGGCGTGGGTTGGTTCGGATAGGGGAGTTGAGCGCGGTGCTGGCTGGACGTAGGCTGCGGGGGTTTGGGAGGTTGCGGGTTGCTTAGTGGGAGTCATGTTCCCGCGCCGGAGGGGAGTGCCACCATTCAGGTCTTTATCGAGGACACGTCCACCGATGCCCGAGCCTTTGACCGTGTCAATATCGATGCCCAGGTCTCGCGCGAGGCGGCGGACGGCGGGGGTGGCGAGGGCCTTGCCCTTTTCGGCGTTGAGGCCCGGAGTATCGCCGCTCATTTTGCCGACGACGGTGCCATCGTCTTCGGTGCGGGCGGCGGGTTCGGGGATGTCGTCCATGACGTTGCGCGGCGCGGTGGCGGGCGCGGCATGGGAGCCATTGGAGTGGGCGGGCTTGGCTGTGTGCGCGGCGGGTGCTGGGGATACGGGGGGTGCGCCTTCACTGACATACGAGACCAGCGGGTTACCAACCTTGAGAATCTCGCCCTCGGTGCCGTGCAGTTCCTTAATGGTGCCAGCGCGGGGGCTGGGGACTTCGACGACGGCCTTGTCGGTCTCCATATCGGCGAGGACATCGAGTTCGTTGACGAACTGACCAACGCTGACACGCCACTTGAGGAGTTCGCCTTCGTGGACGCCTTCGCCAAGGTCGGGGAGGATGAAGACGTTGGGGTCGGTGGACTTGCCGGGGTGCGCCATGGCGGATGGTAGTGCATGGGAATCGGCGCGGACAATGGGCGGTGTGTGGACGGTGCCTGTCGTCGGCAGGGGGTGAGGCCCAGGGACGAACCGACTTACGGGTTAGTGCATGCTTGAAAGTTCCTTTTCTGTCGCTGAAACCATACCTCCAGGCCCGCACGACGCGCTTTAATGGGGCATGACGCCTCTCCGCACCTACGCAGAACTCGACGAAGCCCGCGCCGCCCTCGGTTGCAGCGAGGTTGCGCCCCACGCTCTTGCAATCGCGGGCGGCATGGCGTGTCGGGGCGCGAAGAAGAGTTGGATCAACACTGCCCTGGGTCTGTGCCTGCGTGATGGCGAAGACGGTGCGATCTCGCCCAACGAGGTTGATCGTCTCACCGCCTGGTATGCCGATCATGCGATCGACGCGAAGGTCGAGGTCTCCTGCCATGCCCACGAGTCGCTCATGAAGCTGCTGTGCCAGCGGGGATATGAGCCCATGATGTTCGAGACGACTTTTACGCGAGACATGCATCCCGCCGAGCGATTCGAATCGCTCGTACCACTAGGCGAAGGCATCCGTATCGAAGAAGTGCGTTTCCGCGACAACCCCACAGAGGAGGCCCGAGGGCGTTCCATGGCATGGTGCGTCAATTGCGCCTTTGCTCCTCAGGGCGTTGAGCCTCGCGAGGGTGACATCGAGGTTTCGCTTGCATGCATGCGTCATGCTCGCACGCGCTCGTTCGGCGCGTTTGCGGGCGATGAGTGTGTGGGCGGCTCGTACCTCGAAGTCGTCTCGACCCGCGATCTCGCGAAGCTCGACCCCATCTGGGCGAAACGTCCGCCCGTCACATTCGGTGCGCTGTTCGGTACTGCGGTTGCGGAACCATTCCGCCGCCGCGGTGTGCAGCAGGCCCTGCTGGTGCATCGCCTTCGCGAGGCCCACGCTGCGGGTTGTGAATTTGTCACGATCGGTGGTATACCGGGCGCGGGCACAGAGCGAAACGTGCGCCGGTATGGGTTCCAGATCGCGTGCTACAAGGTGCACATGGTTCGGAAGGCTGCATAGTGCCGCTCGTGGTGTCCACTTCCAAATCGGTTGGTGCAGACCCCGCTACCGTGCCGGTCATACGACCCATGTTATCGCAAGGAGTGATTAATGCCCAACAGTTGGTGGATGGCGGAAGCATGGAACAACAGTCCCGCGTACCTCGTGTCGTGGGTGGTGTGGGTGGTGGTGTCGATTGTGATTCACGAACTCGCGCACGGGTGGGTGGCTATACGGTGCGGGGATGACGTGCCCTTGCACAGCGGGCACATGACGATCAATCCGTTTGTACATATTCCGCCGATGGCGTGGATCATTTTCCTGCTGCTTGGGTTCACGTGGGGGCTGATGCCGACCAATCCCGCCAACTACCGGCGTCGGTACGACGAGGCGTTGATGGCGTTTGCAGGGCCATTGTCCAATCTGATTCAGGCTGTGGTGCTGTCGCTGGCGTGCGTGCTCTACGAAAAGCATGGTGTCGGGCTGATCAACGATGAGTTCTACCGCAACATGGTGAACTTCTTGTTCATCGGGACGGTGATCAACATTGTCGGGTTCGGGTTCAACATGCTTCCGGTGCCGCCACTGGATGGATCGCGGATACTGGGGAACTTTGTGCCGGCCTTTGACCGGTTGTGGCGGAAAGAAAGTGCGCAGGGAGTGGTGCTAGTGGTGGGGCTGGGCTTGATGTTTGTGGGAGGCAGGTTTGTGTGGCCGATCGGGCGGGCGGTGGCGGATTCGCTGGTAACGTTCTGGGAGCGGATGGTGTAGGCGATGATGTAGGTGGTGGTGTAGCCGGGCATGAAGTTCGGGGGCGAGGCTCACTATCCTCATGCCATGAAGTTTGTGGTGATCATTCCGGATGGAGGGGCGGACTTGCCTCTGGAGCAACTTCGGGGCAAGACTCCGTTCGAAGCAGCGGAGATGCCGCACACGCGAGGGTTGGCGCATGGTGGGAAGGTGGGATGTGCGTGGACGACGCCGGAGGGTTTTGAGGCGGGGAGCGATGTCTGCTCGATGAGTCTGCTGGGGTATGACCCGGCGCGGTACCACACGGGTCGGGCGCCGTTGGAGGCGGCGGCGCTGGGGTTAACGTTGGGGATGAGCGACTGGGTTTTTCGGTTGAACTTTGTCACGACGGGATTGGGCGAAGGGCGAGACAACGAGGCGGCGGGCTCGGCTGGGAAAATGCTGGATCACAGTGCGGGGGCGATCAGCGATGAAGAGGCGCGAGAACTGCTTGGCGATCTGGTGGTGCATTGGCGGGAGCGGGTGCCGGAACTGGTGCAGGATATCGAACTGCATCCGGGCGTGAGTTATCGCAACATCATGGTCGACCACTCCGGGACGGATTATCTGGACTTGGTGACTACGCCACCTCACGCGATACCTGGAGAGTTGTGGGAGCAGCATCTTCCCAAGAGCGCGCTGGCGATGAGTACGGCGGAAGTTGGGAGGTGTGCGGGCGTCGAAAAATTGCGTGGGCTGATGGAGTTGTCAGCGGCTTATCTGCCCGGGCATCGCGTGAATATTGCAAGGCGCGAGGCGGGCAAACGGGTGGCGACGATGGCGTGGCTGTGGGGGCAGGGGACCAAGCCGAGCGTGCCGAGTTCTCAGGAGCGGTTCGGGGTGCGCGGGGCGATGATCACGAGCGTTGACCTGCTGCGCGGGATCGCGTCGTATATCGGTTGGGAACGGATCGAGGTGCCTGGGCTGACAAGCTATCACGACACGGACTATGCGGCGCAGGGGCAGGCAACAATTGACGCGCTGAGCCATTACGACGTTGTGTGCTGCCATATCGAAGCGCCCGACGAGGCGAGCCACCAGGGCGACTGGAAGACGAAGGTCGCCAGCCTTGAAGCGATTGATCGGGAAATTGTGGGTCCCGTGCATGCGGCGCTGGCGAAGCGGTTTGGTGATCCCGAGCAGGATGGGTCGAGTATGGGGGCCAGCAAAAGTGTTGGCAAAAGTGTTGGCAAGGGAGCGAGCAAGGGATGGCGGCTGTTGATCATGCCCGATCACTACACGCTGTGCAGCACGCGCAAGCACGATGCGACGCCCGTGCCGTTTCTTATCGCGGGTGCGTGGATGCGCAGTGTGGTGCGGCGCGACTTCACGGAAAGTTCGGCGCATGACAGCGATCTCAAGATCGAGGATGGGCATGAACTGATGGAGTACTTCCTGCGTGGGAATCGGGCGGATGTGCCGGCACGCTAGGGTTACTTCAGGGCACCGACTGGCAAAGCGCCATTCGGCGATACGCAGGAGGGGTCACACATGAACAATGTTGCTACTGGAAAGATCACGCCCATCGTGCTGGTGCATGCCGTGACGGCGGGGGGATTGCAGGACCAGTATCCGATGGACGCGGAGCGGGTCTGGTCGCCCGTCGAGATGACTTTCAAGAACTACGAGCGGATTCAGTTGTATCCGCATGAGAAGCATCTGCGGACCAAGCCGCGATATGAGGCCATCGAGCCGGCGCTGGTCCGGCCAAGCGAGGCGTTCGGGCTTGTGTACAAGGACCTGGTCAGCGAATTGAAGCACAACTTGTCGTATGGCCCGACGCCGATCCAGCCGGTGTATCCGTTTGTGTACGACTGGCGGCAGGACAATATTATTTCAGCGCAGCGATTGCGAGACTTTGTTGAAGAAGTGATTGAGCGAACCAGCCTGATGAAGCACGATGCGTCGAAGGTGGGCGGGGTAGTGTGCGACAGCGTCGACTTGATCGGGCACTCGATGGGCGGGTTGGTGGTTGCGGGGGCGATTGCCAGCGGGGCGAGCGAGGGATGGGCGAGCAAGCGGGTGCGGCGGGTGGTGACGATGGGCACGCCTTTCCAGGGAGCCAACGCTTCGATTCAGAAACTTGCAACGGGCGGCGGAACGATGTTCGGGCGTGACTCGAAGGAACGCGAGCGGACGATGGCGCGGGTGACGCCCAGCGTGTATCAACTGCTGCCTTCGTTCAAGAACGCTGTGGTGGATAAGGATGGCAAGGACACGGATATTTTCCTGTCGGAGACTTTTCAGCCATCGATCCCGGACACGATCGGGGAGTTTGTCGCAGAGGCAACGGCGGATCAGTCGGTGGCGCGGAGCAAGCCGGAGTGTCGGCGGATCGCGGGTGAGATACTTGAACAGATGCTGGACGCGGCGTGGAAGTTCCGGCAACTGACCAACACGGTCAATCCGACCATGCTGCGTTCGGATGGAGCGTGGCTGGCGATTGTCGGAGTTGGCGAAAAAACCAGTATCAAGACGGGCATCGGCAAGGATCAGTACGGCAAGAAGTTATTTGACTTTGAGATTCCCGGTGCATTTTCGGATGACGACTGGGATGGTTTGTCGTTTGAGACCGGAGACGAGACGGTGCCCTTGCGCGGGGCGACGCCACCATGGAAAGAATCGTGGCGAAACACGGTGGTGGTGCGGAGCAAGGACTTTGAGTGGTTGGGCGAGATGGGAGATCGGGTGCTGAGCAACCAACTGGGGCTGCACTCGACGCTGCCATTGCTGGACCTTGCGCAGCGATGGGTGATCAACTTCCTGCGTCCGGAGTGGACGAAGGATCGGGCCAATGGACAGCACGGCAAGTTGTGGGGCAGGGCGCTGCCGGATTTCGAGACCCAGGCGGGCGATGGACGCGCGACGGTCCTGGAACGGCAAGCGGTGTGGGGGGCGATGATTCCCGGAATCAAGTTGATTGACCGGGATTGAGCAGGGATTGTGTGGTGGGGATGGTGGGAGCGTGCGGTGCGCGAGAAAACACCGACCGGCGAAGCGGCGGTCGGTGGCGTGAGGCAGCAGGAGTAGCAGTTTGAAGGATCAGGCTTCGGTGGTGCCAGCCTGAGCG
>CAYRPC010000107.1:0-10525 GCA_964425995.1 uncultured Phycisphaeraceae bacterium | reverse complement strand
CCGCCCCCCGCCCCGATTCCTGAACCTCCACACTCTTTTCGCCTGATTCAATCGCACGCACCGTCGTCCCGCTGATACCCAGGCGCTGCACCACCATGCTCGTCAGCAGTAGAACCACCCACACCACGACCGGAATGAACCGCCTGATTGCCAAGTGCCAAGTGTTGGCGCTCTCAACCCGCCATATTTATTGGACACGAACCTTCCCATCGCGCCAAACAGTCCTTGTTTGCATCACAACGATGGCGGCTGGCCAGTTATGTTTGAGGACCGCGCACGCACACCCGATCCTCTCCCTGAGACATGGCTCCTCTGCCACCCAATCCCGCACCCGCCGCTCTCCCAACGATCGAACGTGCCACGCGCATGATTTGGGTCCCTTTCCTGCTTTTCTTCCTGATCATTTCCGCGCTGGTCATTCTGTTGATGGAAATGCGTTCTGTCCAGAAATTTGCCCAGGACTTCGTCAAGTCCCACACCCGCATCGCCCAACTCGAAGATCGCCTCTCCACCACTGTCCGCGTTGCCGCCGCTACTCAGGACTTCTCGCTCCGAAACGAATATCTCAGCATCGAACAGGAAGTCGGCGAAGCACTCCGAGAGGCTGACCACGCCGCCCGCGCCTTGGGCATGCCGAATTACCTTGATCTTCGCGCCGCCGCCCAGGATGCCGACTCCGTTGGCAATAGTCTCGCGCAACTTGAATCCAAAGTCTTCACCCTGCTGCTCGCCGACGATGTCGCTACGGCCAAAACAATCACACAAGGCATGGCATATTCAGATCTCCGCGAGCAATACGCCCACGCGGGCACAACCCTCGACGCACGCGTCGACAAGCTCGTCAACCAGCAGCTCACCCTCCGATACTCAGCCGTGCTGGGCCTCTTCTTGACCCTCGCCCTGGGCGCGCTGCTGACAGCACGCATCGTCGTCAACCGCATTCGTCGCCAACGCGATCAGATTCTCTCGCTCGTGCAGTCAACCAACCTCGCCCGCGACGATGCCGAGATGGCCTCCCGCGCGAAGGGTGCCTTCCTCGCCACCATGAGCCACGAGATTCGTACGCCGCTCACCGCGATCGTCGGCTTCTCGGACATCCTGCTCGATCCCGCGAGCATGAAAGACGATCGCATCGGCGCAGCCACCACGATCCGTCGCAACGCCGGTCACCTCCTCGCCATCATCAACGACATCCTCGACATGTCCAAGATCGAAGCAGGCCGCCTCGACATCGAGGCAATCCCGTGTTCCCCAATCCAGATTCTGCAAGATGTCGAGCTCATGCTCTCCGGCAAGGCCCAGGAAAATCAACTCATCCTCCGTTGCTGGAGCGCCAACGCCCTCCCCACCAGAATCCACACCGATCCCACCCGCCTCAAACAGGCCCTGATGAACCTCATCGGCAACGCCATCAAGTTCACTAAGTCCGGCAGCGTCCGCGTCATCGCCGCGTGTGATGCCAATGGCCAGCGCCTCACCTTCCGCATCGAAGACGATGGCATCGGCATGTCTCGCGAACAGATCAATCGCCTCTTCAATCCGTTCACGCAGGCCGACAATTCCATGACGCGTCGCTTCGGCGGCACCGGTCTGGGCCTTTTCATCACCAAAAACATCACCGAACGCCTGGGCGGCAGCCTCGCCCTCGAAAGCATCCCATCCAAGGGCAGCGTCTTCACACTCACCATCCCAACAGGCTCGCTCGAAGGCGTCGAATGGAGCTATCTCGAAAAGCGCGAGTCACCGTTCGAAACACTCATCCCCGCCCTCGCTCCAACCAGCACGACACAAAATCCTACAACGAGCGCTACGGCCATCGCCCAAACCACAACGCCTGCCACAACACAAGCACCCGCCATGCTCTCGGGCACTGTCCTCCTTGTTGAAGATGGCATCGACAACCAGCGACTGATTACCCTGATCCTCAAGAAGAATGGCGCCACCGTCGAAGTGGCTGAAAACGGCGAAGTCGGCCTGCACAAAGCCCTTGAAGCCTGGCGGGCCAACAAGCCCTTCGACCTCATCCTCATGGACATGCAAATGCCCGTGATGGACGGCTACACCGCTGCTGGTGAACTGCGCAACCAGCAGTACCCGCGCCAGATCGTCGCACTCACCGCCCACGCCCTCAAAGGCGAACAACAGCAGTGCATTGATGCTGGCTGCGACTTCTGCTTGACCAAGCCCATCGAGAAGCCAGTCTTCCTCAAGGAAGTCGCCGCCCGCATGGCCCAGGCCTCGCAATGGTCGCCCACCATCCCTGAGCGTGACAATCGCGACGACGATATCAACTCCGTTGCCCGCGCCGCGTAGCCAGCCCCGGCATAGCCAACCCCGGCTTTGCCCTCCTCGTCTGCTTCACGACCGACCGAACAGCCGCGCCAATTCACGGAGTGTCAGGCGAATGCTGGTGGGCCGTCCGTGCGGGCAATTGCTGCTCCGCTCCACATCTTCGCGCAGTTTGACCAACTCCGCAAGTTCTGTCGCAGTCAATCGATCCCCCGCTTTCACCGCTGCTTTGCAGGACATCATGTCCAGCACGTCCCGCAGCGCATGCTCTGCTGCGCTCTGCCTGCGCTCACCAACACTGCCTTCACTAACCTTGCCTTCATCAGCCTTGCCCTCGCCCAACTCACCCGCTTCCGCCTTGCGCAGTAGTTCCTCGACAAACTCGCCCACCTCGACATGCCGCTCCAGCAGAAAACTCGGGAACGCGTGAACACCAAGTGTCTTCTCGCCCAGAGCGGATGCCTCGATCCCGATCCGCTCCAAAAGCGAACCTGATTCGAGCAGAGCCTTGCAGGCCGCCGCAGATCCCCGCACCACCACCGCCATCAACAGCCGCTGACTCTCCAGATTGCCAGCCAGCACCCGCTGCGTGAGATACTCAAACATCGCCCGCTCGTGCAGCGCGTGCTGATCGATAATCACGACCCCCTGCTCATCCTGCGTCACCACATACGAATTGTGGACCTGCAGCAAGTTCCCTTCCAGCGAAGTCGCACGTCGCACTATGCGCGCATCATCAGCATGCCAACCAACAACACCAATACTCCCAGCAGCACCCCCCGCCTCCGTCGCACCAGCCTCGACGCGCGAAACGTCTAGAGACAAGTTTGGGAATACCTCTGGCGAGTCGTTTCGCGTAGTTTCCCGCCCGCCCGCGTCTTGGCTTCCCGATCGATCCGCGTCCGCCAATGTCAATGCTACCTGCTCCTGCCCAGGCCGAAACCGCGAGAAGTAACTTGCAAACTTTGCCGCGGTCACGTTTGCCGCCGCGATGTTCGCAGATATCGACTCCGCCTCCAACAGAGGCAGAGGCAGCCCAAGAGGCAGCCCAGTCTGCGATGCGGACGCTCCCAAGAGGTCCACTTTGGGCAGGCCCATTCTGGATGATTCCGGCCCCCATGCCAGACTGGGGCGCAGCGCTCCCATCGTCGGGGTCAAGTCCGCCCTCGCCAGTGCCTCCCGCAGCGCCCGCAGTACCGTCGAGTGCACCATCGATCCATCGCGAAACCGCACCTCCGCCTTCTGCGGATGCACATTCACATCGACGCCTTCGGGCGACAAGACCAGCATCAGCACCAGCGTCGGATAGCGCCCAGGCTCGATCAATCCGCGATACGCCTCGCTGATCGCGTGCTGAATGGTCCGATCTCGCACCGGCCTTCCATTCACAAAGACATGCTGCCCTTTGATGCTCCCCCGCGCAAGACTGGGCAGCCCAGCCAACCCCCACAGAGCAATCCCTCTCGCATCATCAAACCGGTCCGCATGAACATCCACCATCTGCGAGGCTACTTCCTTGCCCAGCACGCTCAGCACGCGCTGGCGAGGACTCTGACCAACTGGCACGTCTTGCACCGTCCGCCCATCCACCATCAGCACAAACCCAACATGCGGATGCGCGAGCGAGAGATGCTCCACCACATCCGCGCAGCGCTCACGCTCGGTCTGCGCAGTCCGCAAAAACTTCCGTCGAACAGGTGTGTTGAAAAACAAGTTTCGCACGCTCACGCTCGTGCCCACACTCCCCGCAACCGGACGCGCCGTCCCCTGCGTTGCCCCCTCCACCTCCAGCACCCACGCCCCTACCCCAGCCTGCGTTCGCGTGCGAATGCTCATCCGCGAGACGGACGCGATGCTCGCCAACGCTTCGCCCCGGAATCCCAGCGTCCCGATCCGGTCCAGGTCCTGCGCCTCTACGATCTTGCTCGTCGCGTGCGGAGCGATCGCCAGAGGTAGGTCCTCGGGCTCCATCCCAGCCCCATCATCCGTGACCCGCACCAACTCAATCCCGCCAGCCTCCAACTCCACCACGATCCGCGTTCCTCCCGCGTCCAGTGCGTTCTCCACCAACTCCTTGACCACCGACGCAGGCCGCTCCACCACCTCGCCCGCCGCGATCTGATTTGCGACCAAGGTTGCCAGCGTGCGTATTCGCGCCGCAGATGCAGGCTGACAATCGGGCAAAGATCCCGGCGAGGTAGCCAGTGATAGAGCCAGAGAACTTGCCAGATTGGAAGTGCCGACATCCATGTCCGTCTGCTCGACGCGCAAAACCGCAATGCCAATTGCCGTGAAATCTACTTGTATGCTAGAAGGCTCGCGTGTGTGCGATCACGACCAATCGCTCAGTTCGCTCCCGCGCCGCTGCGACCATCGCCCCCCGCCCGCTTCCATGCGAGAAAACCGCCTTGCAGGACATACACGTCGTCGTATTCCAAACGCATCAATCGTTTTGCCATGGCACGAGGAACTGCAGAACCCGGGTCATTGGCATAAATCAGAATCGCGTCTTTCTCAACCAAGTACACCTCGCCCGCGGATCGCTTGCCTCGAGTGCTCCCGGTGGCAAAGTCCGCCAGCGTCAGGTTCACCGCACCAGGCAGATGCTCAAGTGCAAAATCCGCTGGCGATCGCACGTCAATGATGGCCAATTCTTCCTTGGTCTTGGACTTCTCCAACGCAGCGACTTTGGGCAGTGCCTGAGTTGCCTGCCAGTATTGGACCGACAGATCGGTCCTCCCCGCCCCGCACCCCCCCATGACAGAGATGATACCAATGGCACTGATGGCCCCCGCAGCACCGATCATTGTGGCGAAAATCGTGCGCAATACACCGGCCCAGCCCGAGATGCAGCGAGCATGCATGCGATTGCTGTCATGCCCGTGACTCCAGTACCAATCACTTCGTCTAGTGATTCCCGTGAAATCAGTGGTTTTCGAACGGAACCGATCGCTCATTCGTAGCATCGTATTCAGGGTAGCCGCGTTGCGCCCTTGGACCGTGAACTGTCACTCGCTCATGCAGACCCAATTTCCACACTTCGCGTCGTGGCTCGCCATCGCCCTTGTCGCTTGCGCAGCGCAGGCTCAATCTGACACGCGCCTCCACGCGACGATTCCAACTGCGAGCCAAACTGCCACCATGACTTCACGGGATTCTCGTGCATCCCTCCGCCTTCTTCATGCCTCGGGCATCGTTCAGGCAGGCGACCGCACCACCATCGCCCTGCACTTTACCATCGACGACGGCTGGCATATGTACTGGAACGGCATCGCAGAGGAAGGCATGGAACCGCGCTGGACGCTGGACCTGCCTACGGGCTGGGAAGTCGCTGGCGATGTCCGTTGGCCAGTCCCACACCGAAACGCCGCCAACGAATTTGCTATCGAGCATATTTTCGAGCACACCCTGACCCTGCTCGTTCCCGTCCAAGTCCCCAAGGATGCACCGCTCGGTACAGTCCGCATCGGTGTTCAGACCAAATGGATCATCTGCAAGGATGTCTGCCTCTCCGAGCAAGGCTCAAGCAGCGTCGAACTTCGCGTCGTCCAACATGCGGTGGGCCAACTGGTTGGCACTACCACTGATACTACTAATACGACTGACACAACGCCATCACCCGCCGATTTATCGCTTCCTCGCCACATCATCACCCGTGCTGAACAGGCCGCGGCGATCCCCTCCATCAACTCGCCGCGCGCCATCGAACTCGCCCTCCGCGCCACCCTTGTCAACAACAAACTCCGTATCACCCTTCCCGATGAGCAACCGCCAAACACCGCCCAGGTCCAAGGCCTCGCCTTCTTCCCAGCCCTTGGCACCTCTGCTATCGACGAAGATGCTCAACTATGGACCACAACCGATCGGGAACTGACGCTCACACTTTCCGCAATAGAAAAAAATCCCTTGAATAAGGGAGTTCAATCGGCGGCGCGTGGTATCGTTGAAGTCCGTACTCTGAAGGCTGGCGTTTCAACACGCGAGTACTTTTGGTTAGAATTACCCGTCTCCGCCGTTGCAGAGTCGCTGCCTCAAACAGCAACCCCAGCAACGGGCGGAAAATGATCGCACGAAGTCACCATCCTCTGCACCTCGGCGTGTCGCCGATCGTGGGGGTTTATGGAGAACTGTTCAATGCAACGCATGAATCGCACGGTGTCATCTTTGTTTGCGTCACTCCTTGTCGCTGGTGCCGCCTTGGCTCAGCAGACCTCCCCGGTCTCCACGCCCGCCATCCCCACCAAGCAGGAAGTGACCAAGCAGGTCGAGAAACAGGTTCAGAAGCCCTCCAAGGAGCAGCTCGAGAAGATCACCAAAGACAAGCAGCAGGAAATCGACAAGGCCAAGAAGTACGGCGAGAAGAAAATGGATGAAGCCAAGAAAGCCGCAACCACCACTGGCATCCAGATCGGTGATGTCGCTCCCGCCTTCTCCCTGACCGATACCGACGGCAAGACCGTCGACCTCGCTACCATCCTGAAGGATGGTGACAAGATCGTGGTCCTCGAGTGGTACAACCCCGATTGCCCCTTCGTCAAGAAGCACCACGAGAACAACACCACTTTCAAGGACCTGTACACCAAGTACCAGGACAAGAAGGTTGTCTTCCTCGCTATCAACAGCGGTGCCAAGGGCGAGCAGGGCTTCGGCAAGGAACGCAACGCTAAAGCCAAGAAGGACGACTCCATCGCCTATCCCATCCTCCTCGACGAGAACGGCGAAGTTGGCCGCACCTACGGCGCTCAACGCACGCCCCACATGTTCGTGATCGGCAAGACAGGCAAGATCGAATACCAGGGCGCAATCGATGACGACAGCAGCGTCGACAGCGCTGGCAAGACAAACTATGTCGACAAGGCCCTGGGCGAACTGCTGGCTGGCACCAGCGTGACCACCACGGAAACCAAGCCTTACGGCTGCTCCGTCAAGTACGCCAAGAAGCAGGGCAACTAAACCAACCCGCACTTGGCATCTCCAGCCAATCTGCCCAGATGCAATTCACCAAGACCCATGACCCCTGTGTCGTGGGTTTTTTCTTTCCAAACTTCACTCACGCCCCCTTCGTACGCTGTCCAATGCGGTTCATACTCCCCTTCCAATACTGCCGATGAACACCGGCTGTTGCTCCCAACCCCCAACGCTTCGCAGCCAACTCCCACCACCAAACTCCCATTGAATCACGCATGTTCAACACCTTGATCGATGTCCTGATGGTCCTACTCGGCTTCGGTACGATAATCTTCGTCCACGAACTCGGACACTTTGTCGCTGCTCGCTGGGCTGGCATTCGAGTGCTGGCCTTCGCTATCGGCTTTGGTCCAGCCATTGTCTCCTACCGCAAAGGCATGGGCTTCCGCAAGGGCAGTACCGAGCCCGAATACCTCGCTACCCTTGACAGAGAGAATGCACTTGCCCGCCTTCCCAATCGTGGCGATCTTGCGACCGCCTCGACCCGCACCCTCGCGATCTCCCCCACCGAGTACCGCCTCAACGCCCTCCCCTTCGGCGGCTACGTCAAAATGCTTGGCCAGGAAGATGCCAATCCCATGGCCGTTTCCGATGCCGCTGATTCCTACCAGCGCTGCGTCCCATGGAAGCGGCTGATTGTCATCTCCGCGGGCGTGGTGATGAACATCATCCTTGCCGCGATGCTCTTCGTGATTGTCTTCAGCATCGGCCGCAACGTCGATCCCCCCATCATCGGTTTCGTCGAGCCTGGCCGCGCCGCCGCCCTTGCCAAGCCCCAGGCACCCTGGTCCCACCTTGGCCCGGGCCTTCGCGCGGGCGACATCATCGAGCGCATCGAGAACGAGCGCCCGCTGAGTTTCGACGACCTCCGCCTGGAAGCCGCGATGGCCTCGCCCAAAGCCTCGCTCACCATGCAAGTGAAGCGTGATGGGGTCAGCGAACCGATCCTGTTCGATGTTCATCCCCTCGAAAATAGACTGACCGCGATGCAGGACATCGGCGCCACGCCTGCCTTCGGGAATGTGGTTGCCATCGATTTGCCCGATGGCCCCCGCAAGGGCGATGTCCTCACACACGTGTCGGGCCGGCCCGCTGTGTCCGCTCACGACCTCGACCACGTCGTTCACAACTCCAATGGCTATTCGCTCCGCGCCACTTTTCGAGATGTAACCGGCGCCTCCAAGGAGTATGCCGTCCAGCCGACGCCCGAACTCATGCTCGGGCTTGTTGGCGACAACAAGACCCTGCACACCGTCGCCCACTTCGCAGGCCTCGTGGGCGTGATGTCAGTGCAGAACCATGACAAATCCCTCGACGATCACGCCAGGGCACAGGGCCTCGAGCCGGGCGATATCTTCGCCCGCGTTGGCTCTATTGAGTTTCCCAGCATCCATCAAGGAATCCTCGAAGTTCGCAAGCACAAGGGTAAGACACTGCCCATCGTCGTCCTGCGCCCCTCCCCCGCCAAAGACGGCACCTTTGTCGAGTTTTCAAATCCCGTTGCCAAGGTCAAGTCCGACGGACGCATCGGCATGGCGGTCAGCGAAACCGCCGACACCTTGGCACTCATCGCTGCGTGCATCCCCCAAGTCGGTGATGACTTGGGCCAGCGCATCGACTGCAGCGCCGCCGCCCTCCCCCTGACGCCTGGCACCATCATTGTCGCTGTCGATAGCATCCCGGTCCGCACCCTGCGCGATGTCGCCAAAGTTGTTCGCGAGCAAGTCACAAACAAGTCGGCATCCACTGTCACGCTGACCATCCATCGCCCTGCCAACGGCCTGCCCAGCACTCAAGCAGACCTGAAGGCAAACACGCCCACAGAGTCCATCCCCTGGACTTTGACGCAGCAGGAACTCCAAGCCATCAAGGACCTGGGCTGGGACAGCAACTTTCCTTTGGGCATCTTCAAGCCCGCCACCGAAACCCTGCGCGCCGATAACGCTTGGCATGCACTGCGGATGGGCATTCACGAGACCAAGCGCACCATGCTCCAGACCTACCTCACCTTCGCCCGCCTTGTCCAAGGCAGCATCAAGGTCGAGCACCTCAAAGGCCCCATCGGTATTGCCCACCTTGGGACACTCATCGCCGACCGCGGCGTTATCTGGCTGCTCTTCTTCCTCGCACTCATCTCTGTCAACCTCGCCGTGATCAACTTCCTCCCCCTCCCGATCGTTGACGGCGGCCAATTCCTCTTCATCCTCTACGAATGGATACGCGGCCGTCCCGTGCCCTTGAGCATTCAGAACGCAGTCACCATTGCGGGCCTCGTCATGATCGGCTGCATGTTCCTGCTTGTGACCTACAACGACATCCGCAATCTGCTGGGCGTCTAAAAACTGTGCGCCAGTAAAACGGTCCCAAAGCGGCCCGACTGTCAACAGAGCAATGAAAAACGCCGCCCCTTCGCGGAGCGGCGTGTTCGTGCTCAATCGTTCACTGGCTTCAACGCTTCGCGAGCAGGTCACGAATCTCCATCAGGAGTTTCTGTTCAGCCGTCGGGCCAGCAGGGGCTGGCGCAGGCTTCTCCGCCTCAAACCGCTTGCGGGCAGTGTTATACATCTTCACAACCAAGAACAACACGAAGGCCAGAATCAGGAAGTTGATGGCAATCGTGACAAAGCTTCCGTACTTCATGGTGATCTCGGACACGTCTTTGATCGGGTCCGCCTCACGCAGCACGAAGGCCGCTTCGGTAAAGTCCACCTTGCCGGGAACGCTCACAATGGGCATGATGATGTCTTCGATAAGAGAACTGACAATCTTGCCGAAAGCGCCGCCGATCACAACGCCGATGGCCATGTCAAAGAAGTTCCCTTTGAGCGCAAACTCCTTGAATTCCTGAATCAGTCCCATGCAAAGCTCCTTCTTTCTATCGCGATCGAAATCGCGTTGCTGTTGTGTGCCCCCCAATCACGGACCAAGTCGGCTAATTGCCGATCTTCGGCTATCGACCTCGCCATGAAACAACCATGAAAACCGCAGAAAGTATCTGTTCTTCCTGTTCCAACACTCATTGCGGTCGCCCATCGCACTGTTCACGACGCGATCAAGATGGGATCACGATGGGATCACGCGAAACCGGATCGCTCGCGTGTATAATGCCTTTGACTGCGGGCGTAGTTCAGTGGTAGAACGACGCGTTCCCAACGCGTAGGTCGTCGGTTCGATCCCGTCCGCCCGCTTTCTGACGTGGAAGATCCAAGGGCGGCACAGGTCTTCTCGCCCGTGTCACTATCCCAACTTCAACCCCCTTACTTGACCC
>CAYRPC010000106.1:0-10562 GCA_964425995.1 uncultured Phycisphaeraceae bacterium | reverse complement strand
TCGCGGCCCTCAAGAGCGATCGTCGCGACGATCAAGGCAACGAGACGGGCGAGTCCAAGACTGGCAAGGCCTATCTCAACCCCGTGTACCTGATGATCGACTCGGGCGCACGCGGCAACATCAGCCAGATGCAGCAGTTGGCCGGTATGCGTGGCCTGATGGCCAAGCCCTCGGGCGAAATCATCGAGACGCCCATCCGCTCCAACTTCCGCGAGGGTCTGACCATCCTCGAGTACTTCAGCAGCACGCACGGCGCACGCAAGGGCTTGGCTGATACCGCCCTCAAGACCGCCGACAGCGGGTACCTCACCCGCAAACTTTGCGACATTGCACAGAGCGTCATCATCGGTGAGATTGACTGCGGCAGCCGACGTGGCATAATGAAGCGCGCTATCTACAAGGGCGAACAGGTCGACGTACCTCTCCGCGACCAGATCCACGGGCGAGTCAGTGTCCGCACGATCACCAACCCCGTCACCGACGAGACCATCGTTCGCGAGAATGAGGTCATCACGATGGAGACCGCCGCCCGCATCGAAGGCATGGGCATCGATGCTGTCGAAGTTCGTAGCCCACTGACCAGCGAGAGCAAGTTCGGTTGCTCCGTGCTGGACTATGGCCTGGACCTGAGCACCGGCAAGCCGGTGGAGCCGGGCATGGCGGTGGGCATCATCGCTGCACAATCAATCGGCGAGCCTGGCACGCAGCTCACGATGCGCACGTTCCACACCGGCGGTATCGGGCAGCGTAGCACCGAGCAGAGCAAGTACGACGCGGCCGGCAACGGCACGCTGGTACTCCGCGACTGCAGCGTCTCGAAAACCAAGGACGACGAAGGCCACGAATGCTGGGTTGTGCTCAAGCGCAACGGCGAACTGGCGGTTGTTGATGCAAACAACCGTGAGGCCGAAAAGTTCAAGGTGCCCTACGGCGCGTACGTGTACGCCATAGAGAAGAGCGAGGTCAAGAAGGGTCAGACTCTGGTGCGTTGGGATCCCCACCGCCTCGCCATTCTTGCGGAAAAGGAAGGCTTCGTTCAGTACGTCGACCTTCTCGAGAAGGAAACCTATCGCATCGAAGACGCGGGCGCTGGCAAGCGTGCCAAGGTCGTCATCGAGCACAAGGGCGACCTCCACCCAGCCATCAACATCGTGGACAAGACCGGCAACATCCTGGACTTCCATTACCTGCCCGCTCGGGCGCGTCTGGAAGTCGAAGATGGTCAGGCTATCACCGCCGGGCACATGCTGGCCCGTCAGCCGCGCTCCGCGGCGGGCAGCCAGGACATCGTCGGTGGTCTGCCCCGCGTGACGGAAATCTTTGAAGCCCGCAAGCCCAAGGAACCGGCCATGATGGCCGAAATCTCGGGACGGGTGGAAATTTTCTCCGATAAGCGCAAGGGCAAGATCACGATCCGCATCGTCAGCGAATCGGGGCTCGAGAAGGACCACCACGTCCCCGCCGACAAGCAGTTGCTGGTGCACACGGGCGACTACGTGCAGGCTGGCGATCCGCTGACGGAAGGCCCGCTGGTCCCGCACGATATCCTGCGCATCAAGGGCGAAGAGTCCTTGTGGGCGTACATGCTGGACGAAGTCCAGAACGTGTATCGTGCACAAGGCGTGCCCATCAATGACAAGCACATCGAACTGATCCTCAGCCAGATGCTCCGCAAGGTCAAGGTCGAAGATCCGGGAGACACCATCCTCCTGCCCCAGGAAGTTGTTGACCGATACAACTTCAAGCAGGTCAACCGTGAGATGGAAAGCTTCTTCCGCATCAGCGAGGTCGGCGGCACCGAACTCAAGATTGGCGAGCTGGTCCATCGTGATCAGATCAAGGAAGCCAACGCCAAGGCAGAGGCCAACGGCAAGGAAGGCGCCAAGGCCAAGCGTGCCCGTCCCGCGAAGGGGCGCACGCTGCTTCTGGGCATCACCAAGGCGGCATTGTCGAGCGATTCGTTCCTCTCGGGTGCGAGTTTCCAGGAAAGCACGAAGGTGCTTACTGAAGCCAGCCTCAAGGGCGCAAGCGATTACCTCATCGGCCTCAAGGAGAATGTCCTGCTGGGCCACCTTATTCCTGCGGGCACGGGCTTCCGTCCCTATCAGGAGATCAGGGTCAAGCCGCTGGTTGAGTTGCCCAGTGGCGACGAGGACTTTGATGAACTCGAAGAAGAAGAGGAAATGCGTCGGCTTGACGATGCTCAGGTCGAAGTGATGCCACAACGTAACGTTGCAAGCGAGCCACTGCTCTGATCCCTCCGTAAATGATCCGCAAAGACCCCACAACCCCGAGGACATCCTCGGGGTTTTTTTATTGGACTCTTGGAGTGCTGATTGCTTGCGTGACGGAGTGCTGAAGCTGCGAGGTCATTCATCGAATTGGCCTCAAATCTAGCGAGGTTGGCCCTCGTCCGTCTCGACCGCGCCGATCAACTCTGCGATGCTCCCCCTGCCTTGCTGACGAACCCAGGCCTCGAGTCCCTTGACGATCGTGATCGGGCAGCGAGGATCGACAAAGAGTCCGGTCCCCACCTCCACCGCTGTTGCTCCCGCGAGGATGAACTCCGCCGCATGCTCCCACCGGAGCACACCACCGATGCCGATGATCGGCGTTTCGCTTGCCTTCGCGAAGTTCCGGTACACGTCATACACAAGTTTCACCGCCATCGGGTGTACCGCCGAACCAGACAGTCCGCCCGTGATTCGTCCGAGCTTTGGCCTGCGCGTGCGCACATCAATTGCCATTGCAGGCGTCGTGTTGGCGATGCAGAGCGCGTCGGCTCCGGGACGTTCTCCTGGCCCCGTCGGATTGGAACCAGGAATGTCAACCGCCGCGCGCGCGATGTCGGTCATCGAGACCTTGCCAGTAGGGATCGGGCTGAGTTTGACGAATAACCTTGTGTGCGTGAGGACCGCTCGCACCTCGCGAATAAGTTCGGTCAGTAACTCCGGATCGGCGGCAAACTCGCAGCCCTTGTGGACGTTGGGACAACTGACGTTCAACTCGACCGCAGGGATGGCATCGATCACGTTCATTGCCGCAGCGACCTGCACATAGTCGTCGACGCTAAAACCCGCTATCGAGCCGATGACGCGCGTGGGGAGTCCGGCAATGCGCGGGGCGTAATCGCGCACAAACGCGTCCACTCCCGGGTTGGCTAGTCCGACCGCGTTGAGCATCCCCGCCTCCAACGGCACCACCCGCCATGGTTGATTGCCGTCGCGAGCCAGAGGGGTGATCGACTTGGTCACCACCGCTCCCACGCGCGCAAGGTCGATCACGTCCGACATTTCGTCGAGTGTTCCCGCCGTACCCGCTGCGAGCATGACCGGGTTTGCGAGTTCAAGCCCCGCCAGGTAGGTAGTCAAGTTGGTCGCGCGCCCATCGGCCATTGCCGATCATACACGGTACGATAATGCGGCCAAAGAAGGCATATGAAACCCCTGTGAAAGACGCTGTCCTCGTTGAATCCAACACGAAATTCACATGTTCTCCCGAAGATCTCGCGTGATCTTGCGGCGAATGTGTGCTCCTGACTTGACTCTGACTCGCACTTGCCATTCAGTAGCAGTAATGTTTTCAGCTGCCTGCATTTCGCACCACCACCACCACGCCCACACGCGTGCCGGTGATCGTGCGTTCTGCTGAAGAGGCGAGTAAAGCCCACACCAGAAATCAGCATGCGATGCCGGCCTTTTCGCCCGGTGTCGTTTGTTTTTTTGGGTCTATTTACCCATGCAAACCTTGCCGAGGCGTGTTCCACTTCAAGACCACACGCACCCCCCCGCCACACTCGGAGATCAAATCATGCCAGTTCGTATTCCCACCGCTCCCATACAGACCGCACAAGATCCAGCAGTTCTAGGCCCTGAAACGACCACACTTCGCCTTGGCTTGCCGAAGGGGCGCATGCAGGAGGGTGTGCTGCGCCTGCTGGGCGATGCTGGCATCAGCGTCAGTATGCCCAGCCGAGGCTATCGCCCCAGCCTTTCACTTCCCAACGTCGAAGCAAAGTTGCTCAAGCCCCAGAGCATCATCGAAATGCTCGACGCTGGCTCAAGAGATTTGGGCTTTGCCGGTGCCGATTGGGTCGTAGAACTGTCCGCACGGGTCGTGGAAGTATTCGACACGGGAATGGATCTAGTCCGCGTGGTTGCGGCGGCTCCACGCTCATTGCTGAACGCAGACGGCACCTTGCCCAATCGACCGCTGGTGATTGCGTCCGAACTCGAGCGATTGAGCAAACGTTGGATTGCAACACGCGACCGCGACGACCGCTTCGTTCGCAGCTACGGCGCCACAGAGGTTTTTCCGCCCGAAGATGCCGATTGCATCATCGATCTGGTCAGCAGCGGCGCAACCCTTGAGGCCAACAACCTACAGGTAGTCGATGAACTCATGCGCTCTAGCACACGTCTTTATGCGAGCGAAGCCGCCTGGGCCGATCCAGCAAAGCGCTTGGCCATCGAAGACTTCGCAACGCTCCTGCGCAGCGTGCTCGATGCTCGTTTGCGCGTGATGGTCGAACTTAATGTCAACCAGTCGGCGCTCGATGCGGTCGTCCGCGAGCTTCCATGCATGCGCCAGCCGACGATTTCGCCACTGCATGGCGGTGCGGGATACGCGGTGAAGGCCGCAGTAGCTCGCGAGATCGTGCCAAGGTTGATACCACAACTCAAGGCTCTAGGTGGAACCGACATCGTCATCACCAATATCGCACAGGTGGTGCCATGACTTCCTTGCGTGCTTCGCCAGCAGAAATAACTGGTTCATCACTTCGCTCCAACGAGGAACTCTCGCCCGCGCGACGAACAAAGGGTCTGACCTCGTACGGGAGCCAGCCAGACCATCGTCCAATCGACTTATGGCTCGATGCGAACGAAGGCCCCGCACCGATTGAAGCCGACTCGTTACTCGACACCATCACACCAGAAACGCTGCGTCGTTATCCCAGCACACGCGATCTCGAACAAATACTCGCGCTCCGATGGGCTGTCGATCCAGCACAGTTGATCGTCACAGCAGGGGCAGATGATGGTCTTGAACGCATCTGTAGAGCATGGCTTGATCCAGGACGAATAGTGATTCTGACGAAGCCGACATTCTCAATGCTGTCGCGTTATGTCAATATGAACGAAGGCCTTCTGCGTGAGGTCCCGTGGCTCGATGGTGTTTTTCCAGTTCGCGAGGTACTGTCACTCGCGGATAGCGAATCACCCGCCATCGTCTTCGTCGTTTCGCCGAATAATCCAACAGGCAATGCAGCGACATTCAATGACTTACGATTAATCAGTGAGTCGCTGCCATCGACCCTGATCGTCTTTGATCAGGCCTACGCCGAGTTTGCAGACGAGGACCACACGCCGAAGGCTATCGAACTGCCCAACGTCATCGTCACACGCACATTGAGCAAGGCGTTCGGTCTGGCTGGCTTGCGAGTTGGATATGCAGTAGGCAAACCGGAACTGATCGCTCCGCTTCGTGTGGTCGGACATCCGTATCCCGTTTCTGGTCCTTCACTGGCTATTGCTGCGTCTGTGCTCGCTCGCGGCGATCACTACACACGCGTCACCATCGAGCGAGTCCGTCAAGAGCGAACCGCGCTCGCTGCATTGCTGCGTGCTCACGACATATGGTCTGTTCCATCTCAGGCTAACTTCGTGCTTGCACGCATCGGAGATAGTGCCTTTCAAGTCCGCAACAGCCTCGCGGATCGAGGCATCGCTGTTCGTTGGTTTCGAGACGATGCAACGCTCGCAGAATTCCTGAGGATCACCTGCCCAGCCAACGAATGCAACTTTGAACGCCTGCTTGTTGCGCTCGATGAGGTACTCGACACATGACACACGCTTTCTCGGCACCTGATATTTCGACCCTTGCCACTGCGGGTTCAGCCACTTCTTCTGTCGCTCCCCAAAGTGGCTCGGTTACGCGTTCAACGCGCGAAACCACCATCCGTGCTTTGCTCACGCTCGACGCGCCAACTCCTGCGCAGATCACGACCGGTATTGGTTTTCTTGACCACATGCTGACCGCGCTCGCATCTCATGCCCGCTGGTCGCTCTCGCTTACCTGCAATGGCGATCTGCATCTCGACGATCACCACACCGTCGAAGACTGTGCGATCGTGCTAGGCCAATGCCTTGACCAGGCTCTTGCCGATCGCACAAACCTCACTCGATTTGCCAGCGCGTATGCCCCGCTTGACGACGCACTTGCTCGCGCGACAGTTGATCTTGCGACACGACCCTTTGCAAGTATCGATCTGGGCCTACGGCGTGAGATGATTGGTGAACTTTCCTGCGAGAATCTCCCCCACTTCTTTACAACGTTCGCAATCAACGCCCGCATGACGTTGCACATCGACGTGCTTAAAGGCATCAACGACCACCATCGCGCTGAAGCAGCGTTCAAAGCACTTGCCTTTGCACTTCGCCAAGCCTGCACAGTTGATACTTCAGGCTCAGTCAGCACGAAGGGCATGCTCTAGCCATGCACATCACCATCATCAATACCGGAGCCGCGAACCTCGCCAGCGTACGAGCGGCCTTTGAACGACTGAATTGCAGAACGCAGACGACAGAAGCGCCCGATGATGTTCTCGCTGCTCCGGCTGTAGTCCTGCCTGGCGTTGGCGCGTTTGGCCCAGCAATGCAGCGGCTTCGTGACTTGCGGATCGATACAGCGTTACGTGCTCGTATCTCCGGCAACAAGCCCACGCTCGCGATCTGTCTGGGTCTGCAATTACTACTTGACGCGAGTGAAGAATCACCAGGCGTTGCGGGATTGTCGATCATTCCTGGCACAGCAGTGAAATTTCCAAACAACGCGGTCCGCGTGCCGCACATGGGGTGGAACACAGTGAGGGTGAGCACAGATGCTCCCGCTTGGCCCTGGCCCACGCTAATTGCTGATGCCTACTTCGCGAATTCCTATCGCTTGTCCATCGCGCTGGGCACGATGCCTGAGTGGTCTTTGCTCACCAGCGAGTACGCCGGTACTTTTGTAGCGGCTTTCGCTCGTGGATCCCTCCTTGCATGCCAGTTCCATCCCGAACTCTCGGGCGCATTCGGACATTCTTTGCTGCAGAGATGGCTGGACATTGCAAAAGCGAACGCCCTCGGAGATCAGTCCATGCGAGACACGGAGTTATCGCGATGCTGACACCTCGTCTCATTCCATGCCTTGATGTCCGCGATGGACGCGTTGTAAAGGGCATCAACTTTCAGAACCTGCGCAATGTTGGCGATCCAGTCGACTTTGCAACGAAGTATGAAGCAAGCGGAGCGGACGAGATAGTCATGCTGGACGTTTCCGCGACAAGTGAGCATCGTTCCGCTGCCTTGAACACAGTCCGCGCACTCCGGCGTGTGCTGAGTATTCCCCTGACCGTCGGCGGCGGCGTCCGCAGTGAATCAGATGCAAGCGCCCTACTCGATGCTGGTGCCGACAAAGTGGCACTCAACACTGCAAGCGTACAAAGCCCTATCCTGCTCACGAGACTCGCCAATCGCTTCGGTTGTCAGTGCATTGTCCAAGCCATAGATGCCAAGCGTTTAGATACTGGTTCGTCTGCATCGGGCTGGACAGTCTTCACACATGCTGGCACTCGCGACACGAATATCGACGCTGTGGATTTTGCTCGTAGTGCCGCAGGATGTGGCGCTGGCGAACTACTACTCACCAGCATCGATCACGACGGCACAGGAAGCGGCTTTGACATTCCATTGCTACGTGCAATAGCAGGCATCATCGATATTCCAGTTATTGCATCAGGAGGCGGGCGCACGCCCCAACATCTCGCGGCTGCTCTCGATGCTGGTGCATCCGCCGTACTTGTCGCCACGATCCTACACGACGGTCACAACACTGTCGCATCGCTCAAACAGTCGCTTCAAGCCCTCAACGTGAAAGTACGTGCATGATCATTCCATCGATTGATCTGATGGACGGCCAGACCGTCCAACTTGTTCAAGGTGCCACACGCGTTCTCGACGCGGGCGATCCTCGTCCAATTGCAACGAAGTTTGCTCGTGTCGGCGAGATCGCTGTTGTCGATCTTGATGGTGCGATGTCGCGTGGTTCAAACACAGCGCTTATGCGCGAATTGCTGGCTATCGCACCTTGCCGTGTTGGTGGCGGCATCCGTGATGCAGCGACTGCCCTCGCATGGCTCGATGCTGGCGCGACCAAGGTTGTATTGGGTACCGCTGCTCGACCTGATGTGCTTAGAGAATTGCCGCGTGAGCGTGTGATCGCAGCACTCGACGCACGCGATGGCGAGGTTGTTGTTGAGGGTTGGAAACAAGGAACTGGGCGAGGAATCATCGAGCGCATGCGCGAGCTCCGCGCGTTCGTTAGCGGCTTTCTTGTGACATTTGTCGAGACCGAAGGCACCATGCAGGGCCTGCCTGTTGATCGCGCCAAGCCGCTGCTTGACGCGGCCGATGGAGCAGACCTTGTCGTCGCTGGAGGCATTCGTAACGAGCAGGAGATCGCGGCTCTCGATGCGCTAGGCATCCATGCACAAGTTGGCATGGCTCTCTACACCGGGCGTATTTCCCTCGCTAGCAGTCTGGCGGCATGTCTCACATCGGATCGTCCCGACGGACTTATTCCCACTGTGATCGTCGACGAGCTTGGCATCGCACTTGGACTTGCCTATTCCAACGCTCAGTCGCTCGCACGAGCGATCGACACCGGGCGCGGGTTCTACCACTCTCGGTCACGAGGCCTGTGGGAGAAAGGTGCCACCAGCGGAGCGATACAAGACCTGGTTCGCATCGATGTTGATTGTGATCGCGATGCCCTTCGCTTCACTGTCCGTCAGCGAGAACCCGGGTTCTGTCATCGCAACACGCTCAGTTGTTGGCGCCACGGCGCGGGAGAACCTTCACTGGGCCTGACCGGGATTGAGCAACGACTTGCAGCGCGACTTCGCACGCTAGAACCAAACTCTTACACCGCCCGCCTGGCGAGCGAGCCGGGGTTGCTCGCCGCAAAACTTGTTGAAGAAGCCACAGAACTTGCCCATGCAGCAACGCCATCCGATATCGTTCATGAGGCGGCCGATCTGGTGTACATGACTCTCGCGAAACTTGCCGCAGCGGGCATCCCACTGTCCCAAGTATCAACAGCACTCGAGCGACGCTCTCGCCAAGTCACACGCCGTCCTGGCAACGCTAAACACCTTATTCCCAAGCCCTGAACAGACCTTGTTTCTTTCTTTCTTCGTCAACCCTGTCTGCCCTTGCTCGACACTTTGCCTTGACACTCCCATGCTTCGCCCGCTTTCTCAATCTTCACTCTTCGCTCGCACCAGCGTCATCGACACTGAAACGCTCAGCACAGTTGCAAGCATCATCGCAGATGTTCGTAATCGTGGTGAGTCCGCCCTTCGAGATCATGCCGTTCGCCTTGGTGATCGCCTCGCTGGCGAGCCGCTTGTGCTGTCCCGTATTGACATGAATGCCGCTCTTGATCGCATTGATCGACCCACGAGAGAATTACTGGAACGCACCGCCGCACGCATCACCAGCTTTGCACAAGCCCAACTAGCCTGTCTGACCTGTCTCGACATGCAGGTCGAAGGCGGGCGCGCAGGCCACACGATCGCGCCGATGGACCGTGCCGGGTGCTACGCTCCTGGCGGCCGCTTTCCACTTCCATCATCAGTCCTGATGACCGCGTGTACCGCTCGTGTTGCTGGCGTGCGCGAAGTGTGGGTTGCATCGCCACGTCCTACCGACGCAACGCTCGCAGCCGCGGCGATTGCCAACGCGGATGGCGTGCTCGCAGTTGGTGGCGCTCAAGCAATCGCGGCGCTTGCGTATGGCGCAGGCGACGTGCCAGCCAGTGACATCATCGTGGGTCCAGGTAATCGCTGGGTAACTGCTGCCAAGAAACTAGTCTTTGGTGATGTCGCCATCGATATGCTTGCAGGCCCCAGCGAGGTCGTGGTGCTCGCCGATGAGACAGCCGATTCGCAGCGAGTTGCCGCAGACTTGCTGGCGCAGGCCGAGCATGATCCCGACGCGCGGGCAGTCTTGATCACAACATCACAGGCTCTGATCAACGCCGTCAATCAGGCATTGGAACGGGAGATTTCGTTCCTGCCTGCGGATTCTGCAAGTGCGGCAACAGCCCGAGCCGCTTTGGCAAACCACTCAGGCTCTATCCTCTGTACCTCGCTGGACGAAGCCATCGCATGGTGCGATCGCATGGCTCCCGAGCACCTTGAGGTTGTCACGCGCGATCCACGCGCCGTTGCCACGCGCCTCAACCACTACGGCGCTCTCTTTCTCGGTTCCGAAAGCGCCGAAGTTCTTGGCGATTATGGCATGGGCCCCAATCACGTGCTGCCCACTGGAAGCACCGCTCGCTTTAGCGCGGGCCTTTCTGTCTTCACGTTTCTGCGCGTCCGCACCTGGCTTGAGGCTGATCGTGCAACCATCGCCCCGCTCGCCCGTGATGCCCAAGCACTCGCTATGACCGAAGGGCTGCTCGCCCACGCCCGTGCTGCGCGACTGCGCATTTGAGAGTGATGTCAAGGGGGGGTG
>CAYRPC010000105.1:0-10635 GCA_964425995.1 uncultured Phycisphaeraceae bacterium | reverse complement strand
TCCCCCGCCCCCGCACAAACCTCGTCCACCACGCAAGCGTGCCATGACCGATCATGACAAAGACGCGCCGCGCCTTGAGGATGTCGAGGAGTTTGGCGACGCGACGCGACGATGCCCGCAGTGCAGCACAGACGTCTATGACGAGGCCGATCTGTGCTACAAGTGCGGGCACGCGTTTGGCGCGGAGAAGCAGGCAACACCAAAGCCTTGGGTGCTGGTCGTGATTGGCCTGGTGGTAGCTGCGATCCTTGCGCCGTTCGTGCTGCGCTTGATCTGAGTGGTATGAAAGTGGGCATCAGCCCCGCGAGAATGTACAGGCAAGTCACGCACCGATGATGTTGATGCCGCAATCGACGTAAATTGTTTCGCCCGTAATACCTCGTGACATATCGCTCACAAGGAACGCAGCAGTATCGCCGACATCGGAGCCTTCGACTGTGCGTCGCAGGGGGGCTCGCTTGATGACTTCGTCTTCCATGGTTCCAGTGCCGCCGACGGCGCTCGATGCGAGTGTGCGCAGGTATCCGCCCGAGATGATGTTGACGCGGATTGCATCCTTGCCCATTTCGCTCGCAAGGTAGCGAGCGGTGCATTCGAGGCTGGCCTTGGCGACGCCCATGATGTTGTAACCCGGGACGACTTTTTCCGCGCCGTAGTAACTCATGGCAAGGATGCTGCCACCAGTCTTTGCCATGCGCGGTTGGGCGGCGCGGGCCAAGGCCAGGAGGGTGTAGGCGGAGATGTCGATGGCGGAGAGGTACTGGGCGCGGGGCGTGGTGATAAACTTGCCTTCCTGCAGCAGTTCGCGCTCAGCGAAGGCGATGGAATGGATCACGAAGTCAAGGCGATCGGAGAACTCTCCATACTCGGTGAAGACGCGATCAATTTCTTCGTCTTTGCCAGCGTCCATAGAGCGAATCCATGGCTCGCTTACGCCTAATGCAGCGATAGCTCTGCTGGTGCGATGAAGGTTGCGATCGCCCGGAAGATGGGTAAAGGCGCACTTTGCGCCGCCTGCGAGCAGGCTCTGGCCAATATGCCATGCGTACGAGCGCTCGTTCGCGATTCCGACGATCAATCCATACTTTCCAGCAAGCAGACTCATGAGCAACCTCCATGCATGTGGCGAACTTCCGAAGCAAAGTCTAGAAGGCAAGCAGTTGTCGTGCGATGTTTCGCACTCAGGGCGTTTCATTAGCATTGGGAGCAAGGCCAAGGCCAACGGCGGAGGCAAGTGCGGGGGCAGGTGCGAGTTCACCCTCGCTCTGCGCAACGACAACTGCCGCCGCGGCATCGCCAGCAACATTCACAACGGTTCGGCACATGTCGAGGATGCGATCAACAGCGATGATGATCGCCATGCCCTGTGGCGGCACGCCAACAGATTGCAGAATGAACACCATGAGGACAAGGCTTGAGCCGGGCAAGCCGGGAGAACCAATCGCAACCAGGATTGCCATGCCCGCGACCTTGATCTGTTCGGCGATCGTCAGGTCGATGGCGAAGAGTTGGGCGAGGAAGGTGACGCACATGACCTGGTACAGCGCGGTTCCATCCATGTTGATGGTCGTGCCCAGGGGAAGCACGAAGCCGGTCACACGCTCGGAAACGCCCAGTGTTCTGGTGCATTGCATGGTGACGGGGAGGGTCGCCGAGGATGAGGAACTTGAGAAGGCGAGCAGTTTGGCGGGGGCCATGGCTTTGAAGAAGCGGGCGGGTTTCATGCGGCCGCCGGTAAAGAGGTACATCACGACGGGGTACTGAACGAAGAGAATAAGCGCAAGCCCCAGGGCGGTCGAGACGACAAAGACGGAGAGTGTCGCGATCACGCTCCAGCCCAGTTGGGCAATGAGCGCAGCGGTCAGGCAGAAGACGGCGAGGGGCGCGAGTTTCATGACAATGCCCACGACCTTGAGGCAGGCCTGGGCAAGAATGTCAAACATCTCGTGGGCGGTCGTGCGCTGCTTGTCGGTCAACAGTGTGAGTCCAATACCCAGCAGTATGGCAAGGGTCACAACCTGCAGCATGTCGCCGCTCGCGAGCGCTGCGAATGGGTTGATCGCGACAGCGTTGAGCAACTGGGTCCAGACGGTGCTCTCGCTCCCAAACTTGGCAGCGGAAGCAACCCGGGACTCTGCACCCGCAGCACCTTGTGTCAGCAACTGTTCTCGCGTTGCTTCACTAACAAAACGCCCCGGGCGAACAACATTGGTGATGACCAAGGCGAGTGTTACTGCAAGCACGGCGGTCAATGCGAAGATGCCAATTGTCTTGGCACCCAGACGACCCAGCCTGCGGAAGTCTCCAACGCCAGCCACGGCCGCGACGAGCGAGAACAGCACGACCGGCACCGCGATGAGTTTCAGGAGGCGTACAAACAAGTCACCGATGAACTTGTTCAACTCGACGATGAAGCGAACAAAGCCAGCGACGCCCCCTGCCTGGGCATTGGCGGTCGACTCCTTGCCCGCGAGAAAAGCGCTGGCATCATCGACGCCAACGCTCGACCAATCCCAACCGAGATTGCACGCAACGCCCATCAAAACGCCAAGACAAAGCGCGAGCAGTATCCACCAATGTGCGGCGATGTTGCGCATAGATCGACGTTATGCACCAGCACGAGCAGTTTGGCCTCAGGCGTTGGGCCACATCGCAGCGAAGATCGCGCCGGTAGCCAAGCCCTTGACCAGGCCATCGACGATCGAAGAAACCCACGCGCCTGGAGAGGCTTGGAACCAGACCATGCCGGGGAGGATCGCGATGGTGTGGGTCAGGATGCCCGCAGTGGCAGCGACTTGCATCACCTTGGAAAAGGTCGAACCCGCTGGCAGTGCCATCGCAAGGAGATAGCCGATCAGCGCGCTGGCAATGAGGCAGATCACGATTGTGAGCAACATATTGGCGGCCATGTTTGGCATACGCCAGATGGAGAGCGTGCCGGCGGGGCCAGTTTTCCACTTTTCGATGAAAGCAGGGTCTTTCCTGGTGGCGTTGTCGGTGGCAAAGGGGAAGGCATAGTTGCCGTGGGGGAGTGACAGGGACTGAATATTCTTGAGGGCTGCGTTCTCGTCGGGCAAGGCCTTCCAATCGTACTTGTGGATCGGCAGGATGGTCCAGGAAAGAAAACTCCAGAACCAGGCAGCGAAAGCAGAAGCGAGAATCGCGAGCCAGAGTTTGAAGAAAATTTCCATGATTTTCACTCCTTATGACTGCCCCGGTTGTCTGGGACCAATTGCGTACATTGGTGCTGACGCATGATGTTGTGGCTAGGCCCGAGTGCTCATCGCCCGTTGCATTTCCCGCTTGGCATCCTTTTGTTTCATCGACTCACGCTTGTCATGGGCTTTCTTGCCCTTGCCGACACCAATGAGCACTTTGCACCAGGGGCCCTTGAAGTACATCTTCAGGGGCACGATGGTCATGCCTTTGGTCATCTTCCGAGCAATCTTGAGAATCTCGCCCTTGTTGGCCAGCAGCGTTCGAGATCGGATGGGCTTGTGTCCTAAGGAACCGGCGGGGCGATACTCGCCAATGTGTACTTGGAGCAGGGTGATCTGTGGCGGGTACTGTTCAACGCGGCAGAAGCCCTCGGTCAGCGAGACGCGTCCTTCGCGCACGGTCTTGATCTCCGAGCCCATCAGCACGATGCCGCACTCGAGTGTTTCCTCGATGTGGTAGTCATGGCCGGCTTTGCGGTTTTCCATGACGGGCAAGGACTTGGCGGCTTTCTTGGCCATGGGAGAGGTGAACTGGGAAGGGCATGCGAGCGAGTCACCATTCGCATCTTCGGTCGATGATGGCGGGATGCGGTCTCAGCCGATTCGGGGGCGGCCATCGGGCTTGAGTTCAATTCGCCCAGCGATGTGATCTTGAACATCGTGCAGTGGCTCGATGCCGATGATGGCAATGCCCAACTTCTCAGCCAGCCGGATCATCTCATCCTTCTCGAGCATGATGACTTCACCCGCCGTGAGGGCCAGGCAACCAGCACCAGCAGCGTGTAGCATGCGGATGGTATTGGTGCCGACGGTGGGCACATCGGCCCGCCGATCATGCCCCAGACGCGCGGCCTTGATCAGCGTCCAGCCCTTGGCCCGGCAAAGCCGGCCCGCGCGTTCGATCATCCGGTCGGTGCCTTCAACAGCCTCAACAGCAATGATGTCGCACTCGCGGACGGCAATTGACTGGCCGATATCCAAACGTAGCAGCGTGGCCATCTTGGGCCAGGCCCACTGCACATCTCCGATCTGATCGCCGGTTGCCTTCAACTTGGTGATTTGTCCGAGATGGGACATCTCGTCGGGGATCGGAGCAGTGGAGTCCAGGAGCGTGACACCCCAGCGTTCCAGTTCCTCAGCAACCGCCTTCATCAGCGCGTGGGAGCGACGGTCCTTGCGGAGGTAGCGATACCAGAGAGCGATCGTGCGCCAATCCGGCGTGTGCTTGAGCATCCGCAGCGGATCGTGCATCAGTCGTGCTTTGTCGACCTTGCCAACCATGATGGCGTGGTGTACACCCTGGCGCGAGAGGAGCTTGCCCCAACTGCCAACGCGCAGGACACCGATGTCGCGGAAACTCGAGCAGAGATTGGGGAGATCCGCGTCGTACTGCCCGGCAAGGCCCAAGCCATGGACGACATAGCCCGCAGAACGCAGGTTCTTCGCGATGATCTTGGGAAGTCCGCCACCGCCGCCGATCAGGCCGATCGGCTCGCTAGGGCTTGGTAGGTCCGTCAGGATCGTGACGGGCTTTGCAAAGATGCCGGATGCATCGGAGGGGTCTCGGAGAGAGTCTTGTGCGGATCGACCAACGCCACGAGCAGCCTGCCCCGCAGATTTATGCAGGGGAGAGACTGGACCGGGTTGGCTGCGAAAGACGCTCATCAGATTCGGACGACCGGCCGCATTGCTTTATAGAAAGGCGACGGCCAATCGTTCCCACACAAGACGCACTGCAAGTCACAAACTGTTCGACAGAGTGTCGGCTCAATCTGACTTGGCGGTCGCAAGAAGGTCAAGTCATATTTATAGGAAACTAGTGGGCACAAGCGTACGCGACCTCGGGACGATCTTCAAATAGCGAATCAAATTCTGTACGGTTTATGATTGGTTATGTGAATCTATGCTCGCTTGGGCTCACCTGCTCACTCAAGACTAGTCGTTCAAGCCGCCGATCACTCTTGACGTGAATATCAACGGTTTGGACATCGTGGAAGGAGACAGCCCGTTGGAGCAGCAAGCAGCAGGTGAGGCTCGGGCCACGGCGGGAGCCAGACCATTTCTGATGGTGACTTTCACTTGTGCCAACGCCTATCAGCGGGTCTATCGCTCGATCGATGGGACGCACTATCTGGCTCGATGCCCAAAGTGTGCAAAGAGCATGCGGTTCGCAGTGGGACAGGCTGGCAGTGCTCAGCGACACTTCACGCTCTCTTGCTGACTCGACTCGCTACGCTCTATCCATGTCCGCTCTCTCTTCCTATCCGATGTCCAAAGGCACGGGCACCTGCTGCGCGACTAGGGAGCCGATCGCGCAGGGCGCAACTTTTATCGCGGCCCTGGTCGATGTACCACTGGCTGGATTGCAACGTCAGGACTTTTCCGTTGCTGCGTGGGAGGCTGGGGCTCGCCCCGCCGCTCCGGCGCAGTTGTTCGGGTTCTGGCGCAGCATCTACCAGCCTCACGCCAAGCCCAAACAGCAATTGCTCGACGACGACACGCTGCTGGAGGTCTTTGAATCAACCAGCCAGACGACGGATCCGCGCCAAGTGCGCTTCCGATACTTGCTGACGCTCCTACTGACTCGTCGCAGACTGCTTCGCGTGGTCGCCACGAAGTCGCGCGATGGCATGAAGATACTGCACGTGCTGCGACGCGGAGAGCCGCACCTGACACCGATGGAGGTCGTGGATCCCGGGCTTGATGATCTTTCGATAGCCGATGCGATGGAAAGTCTCGCGCCGCTACTCGATCCAGACGCTGCGGCTCAACCAACGCCCAGCGCGGATTCTTCGCAATCAACGGGCGAGGCTGTTTCGTGATTGCCTTGCGAGGGCGGCACATTGGCGGCTTTGGCTTGCTGGCAACGATCCTGATGGTGGGGGCTGGCGGATGCTGTGCGCCCAAGCCGCCCCGGATATCCAGCCTTGCGCCCAATGCCGGGTTCGTTGCAATAGCCGATATGCAGCCTCCGACGATCGTGGCGAGCATGGCGACGATCATCGCCCAGCACAACGAGCGGATAGGAGATCTGGCCCGACTGCGAACGCCAGTCACCATGATCATCGATGCTCCTGACCCGCGCCATGACGAGCCCGAGCGACGCAGGCGCGATCAGGTCGAGGGCAACCTGCAGGTGATCCAGCCTGCCAGCGTGTCGTTGCGAGTCGATAAGTTGTCGCAAACGCTCTTTGTCCTGGGCAGCAATGAAGAGCATTACTGGTGGATCGAGTTTGGGGATGTGCGCCGGGCGTTTGTTGGACGGATAGCAGAGGCATCGATGGAGAAAGCAGCGATGTTTGGTCTGCCGGTGCATCCGCTCGACCTGCTCGAACTGGCGGCCATCACGCCCTTGAGCGAGGCCGCGCGGGGAGGGTGGGACCCGACGCGCACGGCGGGTCAAATCGGCGATGGAAGCGACCCGAGTGCCGGGGTGCACCGAGTGCGCGACAACTTGATGCATGGCAGTGCCCAGGCATCAAACGTGGGACGTGCTGGCGGCGTGCGGGAGTTGTTGTTTGATCCTGTGAGTGGCGAGGCGCGTGCGGTGTGGCTGCTCTCTTCAAAAGGGCGAGCGGTCGCGTGGAGCGAACTGACGCGATACGCAGCTGTACCCGTGGATGGAAACGCTTTTTCGTCCGCAGCGATAGCCACACGCATCAACGTGACGATCCCCACACAGGATGGGCGCGATCAGACACGGGTGGAAATCTCGCTTGGAAAGCCCGAGAATCCCGGCTCGCGGCTGCGAACCAAACAGTTTGTCCTTGAGGAAGTGCTCAGTGCGTATAGCGTGGAGGAGATCATCGACATCGATACGCTTAGCACAGGCGATGGAAGTGCGCCGGTCACGACGCCCAAGTTGCAGTCGATTCCACGCATGCTGGATCCGAACGATTGATAGCCGAATACTTTTCGAGTATGTGTCGATCCCCATGCCACGCAATCGTGCTGCTTTTGCTTGCTCTTGGGGTAGTGTGCGCAACGATTCCCGAGAGCCATGGCAAGGGTGCCAGCCAAACTACAGAACAAATCACAGAACAAACTGTGCCACCTGCAAGCACTAGCCCAGATCGAATTCTCGTGGCAGGCAGCCTCTCGCCCCCTAATGGTTTGGATCGTGTGCCCTGGCACGCGTGGGTCCTCTCGGTTCGAGATGTTGTCAAACCTCTGAAAAAAGCAGCGGAGTCTGAAGCAGCCTCTCGCACACAAGAGCGTACGGCAGAGGCGGCTCTCTTTCACTTTCCGCCCGACCTTGCGATTGCACCGCGCGAGGACTCAGTGCTTCGACTGGTGAACTGGTTTTCGCTGCCTGATCGAAGAGCGCAACTGGCGGCTTGCAACGAACTGCTGTATCTCGCCATTCCAGCCGCAGTAGGCGAATCTGTCAGTGGATTTCCGCCGCCGCCAATAAGCCCCACGCGGCTCTACGCGTTCTCGACGCTTCTGCGGGATGGGCGGTGGCACTCCGCCTATTCGGGTGTTGGGCAGCGGGTAGACGGATTGCCTGGGGGTGAAGAACTGCCGAGTTTGCCTGGAGATCGGGCCTTGATTTCGCTCGCGGCGTCTGAAGTTGGAGTGCTGGCTCTGTTGGGGCCTTCGACTGCGGTCTTTGAAAGAGAGGCCGATGATGAAGCGACTGCCGCAGCACCGTTGCTCCAACTGTTGCCACGCAAAGGGATCGCGCCGCAGTGGATATCGCTTTCAGGAGTCATGGCTCTTCCACGAGTAGACCTCGACTCGCGGGTTGAGTTGGTTGCTGGGCTCACAACCACCAGCGATAGCATGGTTACAAGCGAGACCACGACACAGACGCCGCTCGCGATGGTTGCCTCGGGCGTTGATGGCGCGCCGGGTCAGTTCCAGGCGGGATACTTGCGTAGTGAACGTTTGCAAGGCCCGCCCAGACCAATGCGGCTCGGTGGCGGCGTGCCAATGCGGTATGTTGTCACGTGGGAAACTTTAGAGTTGCCGACGGATGTGCATGTATCAGCACTTCGCGGCGCGAGAGTGTCGTTCACGCATTCGGGGTTGGTGCTCGCGGTGCGAAGTGGTGAAAGCGCCTGGCGATTATGGATACGTGGCTTTCAGCGCAACGGACGCTTGGGCCTGCCATGGCGAGAATTGGCAACTGTTGATGAAGTATCTGGCCCGCCCGTGCTGCTTCCGATGGATGGTGAGAATCGGGTTATGCTGCTCTGGCCTGGGAAACAGAGCGAACGGATTGCAGCCAGCGATCGCCTCGCTAGTTTTCTCAACATTCAATCCGCACAAGTGTCAACCAGCACGGGGCGATTGATGGAGCGAGGGGCGATGCACGGGCAGCCGACGTTAACGACGCACGAATACAGGCTGGTTGGGTTGCTCATGGCCTGGGTTGTAGGGCTTATTGCGCTGGTGCTGGTGCGTCCGAGGGAAGCCACGATTCTGCTGCCGGGAGAGGTTTCGCTCGCTGAACCATTGCGCCGCATGGTGGCGGGCTTGATCGATATCACGTTATCCGCGACGCTCGCGGCATTTCTTGTGAACGGAAGCTTTGAAGAAGTCATGACTATCGGTGTGTTTGATCTGTTCGTTTCGCTACAAGGACAGTCGCTGCTCTTAGCGACGCTGTTGGTGGGGGTGGCCACGAGCACGCTGGGAGAATCGCTGACGGGCCGCACCGTGGGTAAGTGGTTCGTTGGTTCGCTTGTGGTTCGCTGTGCAAGCCCAGGAGCCAGCGCCGACCACGCGCTCCAACTATCGTACCCCACAACTGCTCAGGCTTTCGTTCGCAACGTTATCAAGTGGTGCTTGCCACCCGCCGCGTTTGTCGCGATCTGGCGGGAGGGGGCTCGTCATCGGGGCGAGCAATATACCAACACTGCGGTTGTCGTACCGATCTTAGCGAACGACGATGAAGACATTGAGTGATGATGAACCGAGCAAGTCTGCGTCGATCGCTTTTTATCGGGTGCTTGCATGTTGATTCTGGGTGTTGATCCTGGTTTGCGCGTCACTGGCTACGCCGTGGTCAAGGTCGCCGCGCCCAAGCACGCGTTGGTCGAGGCTGGGGTGATTCGCTTGACGTTGCTGCATCGGGAAACCAAGGTAAAGGCGAGCGTGCCGGACCGACTTGCCGAACTGGACACAGAGTTTCGAGCGTTGCTGGAGCGGCTGCACCCGGATGTCGTGGGCGTTGAAGGGCTCTTCGCGCATGCCGCGCATCCAGCGACGGCGATGGTGATGGCGCACGCCCGAGGTGTTCTGCTGCTGGCGATCAAGCAGGCGAACCTGCGGCTGGTGGAGCTGAAGCCGCGATCAGTCAAGAAGGCGATGACGGGCAGCGGTAACGCAGAGAAGCCGCAGATGCAGCGGGCGGTGCAGGAGTACTTCGCTTTGCCCGAACTTCCCGATCCGCCCGATGTCGCTGACGCGCTGGCGATCGCATTGACGACAGCCGAGGTCGTGACGTTTGGAGTTTCAGAGGATGACCCCGAGGCGTCTATCGAGCACCGGACGATTGCAGAAGGGCTGGCGAAGCGCCGACGGAGGAAGTAGCCCGCTGGTTTGGGACCACGCCTGCAACAGGACAGGCCAAGACGGTGAGCGCCGATACCCTGTTGCCGAAGGTCATCGAAGACCTGCCGTTTTTCAAGCCGTCAATTTGCGCACCTTTGTACGGTCGCGAATCGCCCTCAACTGAATAACAGCATCACAGCATCATGAAATCAGCAGCCAGCAATCCCGCACAAGTCCTGATCATCGAAGACGAGCCCGATCACGCGGACGTGATGGCCGAGTCGCTCAAGCGTCCCGGGCACATCTGCACGGTGGTTCACGATGTCGCCGGCGCGCTCGAGGAACTCCGCATGGGGTTGTTTGATGTCATCGTCACGGATTTGCGCATGCCCGCGAGCGCCGGCACGCAGGTGATCGTGGGTAGTTCCTCCCAGACCGTTGCCCCCGACGGATCAGACGCTGGCATGCGAGTGCTGGAGGCAGCCGCAAAGCTCCAGCCCCACGCCAAGACAATCATGGTGACAGCCCACGGCGATGTGCCCCGGACGCGCGATGCTTTCAAACTCGGGGCCTATGACTTCATCGAGAAGCCACTGGACCTAGACCTGTTCCGCTCGCGTGTCAACAACGCTGCGGAACTGGTGCTTGCCCGCCATGAGAATTCGCGCTTGCAGGAGCAGGTGGATCAGGCCGGCTTCGAAGGAGTTGTTGCCAAGAGCGAGCCGATGCGAAAAGTGCTGCGTCAGGTCAAGGTGATCGCTCCCTCCAACATCCCGGTGCTGATCACGGGCGAGTCGGGCACAGGCAAGGAAGTGATCGCGGCGGCCTTGCATCGCAACTCACGCAGGGCCGGTGCGGGCGGGTCTGTCGGCGCGATCACTTCCTTGCCTGTGCCCGACTCGCCCGTGATCAGCAC
>CAYRPC010000104.1:0-10640 GCA_964425995.1 uncultured Phycisphaeraceae bacterium | reverse complement strand
GAACAGAGTGGACGGATTGCATTGGTGTGCAACGAAACGGGCGAAGCGGATGATGCGTATGTCGCGCACATGCCGGGGCTGGTGCATCAGGCCGTCAAGGGGGCATCGCGGGTTGTGGTGCGCACGTACCAATTGGAGTGTGGACAGGTTGCGGTCAAACTGTGCCATGGCTTAGTACAGCGAGGGCTGGCGGTGGCGCTGGTTGCGCGGGGCGAGTACTTGTGGACACGCGTGCTTGCGAGCGAGAACGGGAGCGAATCTCCGGGCACGCAGGAGGCGGGGCGCGAAGAGGGGGCTTTGTGCTGGGCCGCGGATCTGGTTGTGGGCACCACGGATGGGATGATCCGCGATCTGGCGTGGCGATACGGGCTGCATGCGTCGCGGACAAGGGTGGTGCCGCCTGTGGTGATCGGGGCTGATGCGGATCTGCCGGTTGAGCGCGAGGCGGGGCTTATCATGTATGTCGGCCCGCTGCTGACGCGGCATCGGGTGGAGACGATTGTGCGAGCGGTGGCTCAGACTCGAGAGAGCATCGCTAATGCACACCTTGAGATTTGGGGCGATGGTCCGCAGCGGGCTGCGCTGGATGGGTTGTGCGCGGAACTGAAGTTGCCGGTTCGGTTTGTTGCCGTGTCGACGCACGAGGAGTTGACGGATCGGCTGCAGGCGTGCCAGGTGTGTGCGCACGCATCGGACGCGGAAGATCATCTGCTGGGGATTCTGCAGGCGATGGCCTGCGGGGCGCCGGTGGTGGCGATGGATGCGCCGGCGGTCGCCCGACTAGTGCTGCACGGGATGACTGGCCTTCGGGTTGAAGGCTCGCCCGAATCATTCAGTGTTGCGTTTCAGGGGATGCTGGCGGACGCGGATTGGCGCGAGATGCTGGGCACCAATGCCATGCGGATGGCCCAGGAACAGTTCGGGCTGGCGCGGGTCACGACTATGGAAATTGAGGCGCATGGAGTGGCGGGCGGATTTGCCTTCAATCCCAACGCGAACTCGCAGAATCCGCCTGTACAGCAGCCTGCTGCCCAGCTCGCTGCCCAGCCCCCCGCCCCTGCCACCGCCCGTTCGAAAGCTGCGTAGGGCGTTGGCTACGGTTAGGTGTGCGAGAATCCCAACTGCTTGAACATATCTTCGCTCGGACGCGTGACATTGCATCGCGCTTCGAGCAGGTCCTGGTGGGACCAGGGCACGACTGTGCGGTGGTGGGCATGGGGGATGGAAGACGCGGCTCGCTGCTGCTCAAGGTCGATCAAGTGATCGAGGGCCGGCACTTCACAAGCCAGACACCCATCAGCCTGATCGGGCGCAAGGCGCTGGCCCGGCCACTCTCTGACATTGCTGCGGCGGGAGGCACGCCCTTGTGCGCGCTGGTGGCGGCGACACTGCCCGCAAACTCCCGCTTCACGCATGAGCAGGTCATTCAACTGGTGGACGCGGTGCATGATGCGGGCGGGCAATTTGATTGTCCGGTGGTGGGCGGGGACATCGCAAGGCATGCAGACCCCAACGGACCGTTGCAACTTTCGGTGTCGGTGGTGGGACGGCCCCATGCGCTGCGCGGGCCGGTGCTGCGCTCGGGGGTTCGGGTGGGCGATTTTTTGTATGTCACGGGTGAACTGGGCGGATCGTTTCGCGCTGCACCCGACGAGACGTTTGGCTTTCCCGGGGGCGGAAAGCACCTGATGTTCACGCCCCGGTTGGCGGAGGCCAAGTGGCTGGCGGATGCGCTGGGGGATGAGTTGCACGCGATGATGGACATCAGTGATGGGCTGGGGAGGGACGCGGGACGGATGGCGCGAAGGTCCAACGTGGTGTTGGAGTTGGACGCATCGCGGATTCCGCTGGCTGCGGGCGTACAGGATGTGCGATCGGCATTGGGCGATGGCGAGGATTATGAGTTACTATTCGCATCGCCTCGTGCGCCGATGCCGGCGACGATCGGGCCCAACGCGACACCGGTCCGGTTGATCGGGGTGGCCTCGGCGCGGACGGGCGAGCATGAAGAATGGGATCGCGGCGACTGCGTGGTTCGCTGGCCCGACGGGCGCATCGAGGACATCGGAAACGTGGGGTGGGACCATGGATGATGTAGATGACAGGACTGAGCCTGGTCCTGCGATGCTGCAAGCGACGTGGGAGTTGGTGAGTCCGGAGGCAACGGCGGCCCTGGCGCACGGATTGGCGAGCGTACTGCGGGCGGGGGACGTGGTTGCGCTTGAGGGCGAATTGGGGGCGGGGAAGACGACATTGGTGCGGGGCGTGGTGGAAGGGCTGAGCGCGGCGCAAGCACAGGGCGGGGCGGACGAAAGCGGACTGGTTGCAAGCCCGACCTTTGTGTTTGTGCATGTGTATCCGATGCGGCGAGCGGACATCGCGCGCGTGATACACGTTGATGCGTATCGCTTGAGCAGCGATGAGGACCTGGAAGTTCTGGGCTGGGATCAGTTGTTTGATGCGCGGTCGCATGGGGCAGCGGCGGATGCGGTCGCGCTGGTGGAATGGCCGCAGCGGATTGCGGGGCGGTTGCCCGGGCCCGAAGCGATGGCATCGTTGCGGATCGAGCATCTGCGCGAGGGAGTGCGGCGCATCACCGGGCGGTTCCCGCAGCACTGGTCGGATCGCGAGGGGATGGGAGCGCTGCTGGAGCGGTCGCCAGCGGTCTGCCCCAGGACGCGGGTGTGGGTGAGTCCGACCGCGAGCAGTTATCCATTTGCGAGCGAGCGGGCCCGGGGGAGTGACTTGTACTCGTGGCTGACGCAGGGGTATGTGCTGCCCCGGAAACTTGAGGCGGGCGAGGGTGATGAGTCGGTCTCGTGAGGGTGAGCAGGGCGAGCAGGATCACGGGACTGGCAATCAGGCGGGCGATGGCCTGAATGCTAATTTGGGTGCATAATCTGGCGGCATGAATCGGAGCGTGTCTCTCGTGGTTGGAATACTGGTGTGCAGCATGATCGCATTGACTCCGGCTGCGCTTGGGGCAGAAGCGGCGGTAACGCGCACGAGCCTGTGGTCGCTCTTCATGCAGTCCTTTGACGTGTTCACGGTCGTGCTGCTCTTGGGATCACTCGTGGGCGTTGCGGTGATTTTCATATGCGTCATGGAGGTCAAGGAGGCCAACATCGCACCGGAGGCGCTGGGCGGGAAGTTGCTGGACTACGCCAAGGCAGGCAGAATGATCGACGTTCGCGACGCGATCGCGCGGGATGACTCGTTCCTGTCGCGGGTGCTGCGGGCGGGGTTTGCGCATGAGCAGAAGGCGGAGGGCAAGGCGCTGATGCGTGAGGCGGCGGAACTGGCGGCGAGCGAAGAATCGGCGCGGTGGTTTCGCAAGGTGGACCTGCTCAACGTGATCGGCAACTTGGGGCCGCTCGTGGGCCTGGCGGGGACGGTCTGGGGGATGATCCTGGCGTTTACGAGCCTTGGTGATACTGGCGGGAATGCCGGGCCAGCGCAGTTGTCGCTGGGCATCTCCAAGGCGCTGTTCCACACGCTGCTGGGACTGTGCCTGGCGATTCCGTGCCTGGCAGCGTATGGGATTTTTCGCGGCGTGGTGGATCGGCTGTGCACGCGCGGGATCGTGATGGCGAGCGACATCATCGAAGCGACGACATTGGAAACGCCCAAGCCTGATGCGCGGCACGGCAATGCTTGATGAACAGATTTCGCTGGTTCCCAAGAAAGACTGAGCGAAGACTGTGCGGCCTGGTGAGGGCGCAGCCTTGCGTTACGGTCGGGCTGCATGCTTGGTTGATGGTGCATGCAGTTGGATTGTGACAGCATCGATAGCTGCACGCACGGCGTGCGGGCCGGTGCCTCCTGGGATGTTGCGCTTGGCGAGTCCGGCTTCGAGCGTGAGGGCGGGGAAGACATCCTGCGAGATGACAGTGGAAAACTTCTGGAGTTCGTGGAGGGGGAGATTCTCCAGCGGCAGGCCCTTCTCGAGGGCGAAGCGAACGATCTGGCCCACATGGTCGTGGGCATCGCGGAAGGGGACGCCCCGGGCGACGAGGTAGTCGGCGAGATCGGTCGCGTTGCTGTAGCCGCCCAGGGCTGCCTTGCGCGCCACATCTTCACGAACGCGTGTGCCTTCCAAGATGCGAGCGGCGGCACGCAGGCACAGACTTGTGTGGTGCATCGCGTCGAAGAGGGGTTCCTTGTCCTCCTGCAGGTCTTTGTTGTACGCGAGGGGAAGGCCCTTGAGCGTGACGAGCAGCGAGGTAAGCGCGGCGATGACGCGGCCTGACTTACCCCGAAGCAGTTCGGCGGCATCGGGATTTTTCTTCTGGGGCATGAGCGATGAGCCGCTGCTGAAGGCATCGTCGTACTCGAAGAAGGCGAACTCGCCCGAGCCGTAGAGGATGAGGTCTTCGCCCATGCGAGAGAGGTGGATCGCGAGCGTGGCGAGGGCGGCGAGGGTCTCGATCACAAAGTCACGGTCGGAGACGGCGTCGAGGCTGTTGGTGGTTGGAGCGTCAAAGCTCAGGTCGGTGGCGAGCGCTGCGCGATCGATGGCGTATGCGGTGCCTGCGAGTGCACCCGAGCCAAGCGGACAGATGTTGAGGCGAGTTCGGGCATCAAGCAGACGAGCGGCATCGCGCCCCAGCATGTCGCAGTAGGCGAGTGCCCAGTGGGCGACGAGCACGGGCTGGGCGCGTTGGAGGTGGGTATAGCCGGGGATGATGATGTGCTGGTTAGCCTTCGCGAAGGCGAGCAGGGCTTTGCGGGTGAGAAGGATCTCGCTCAGGCGATCGTCGATGGCGGCGCGAGTCCAGAGGCGCAGATCGGTGGCGACCTGGTCGTTGCGGCTGCGGCCAGTGTGGAGTTTCTTGCCCAGTTGCCCGACCATCCCGATGAGGCGGCGCTCAACCCAGGAGTGAACATCTTCGTCGTGGATGCTGGCATTTGCATCTTTCAAGGCAGCGGTCTGATCCCTGAGCGGAGCTTCAGGATCCTCGATCACTTCACGGCGCAGATCATCCAGCGCGGCGAGCAGGCTGGTGAGTTCGTCGCTAGTGAGCACGCCCGCGCGCTGGATCGCCCTGGCCCAGCCCATCGAGCCTTCGACATCCTGCAAGGCGAGGCGGTAGTCAAAGGGGAGCGAGTCGTTGAGTTGCTGGAAGAGCGGGTCTGGCCCGCCCGCGAATCTGCCGCCCCAGAGGGCCATGGTGTTTCCTTCCTTGCGATTTCCTCGTGATTTCCTTGCGATGCGAATCGCTCAAGCAGCGTGCTTGTGGTGGAACTTTACGCGGAAGCGGAAGGCATTGCGCGCAGCGGAAGCCGGAAGATACAGCCAGAAGGAAGCGTTGAGGAGATGGGAGGAGATTGGAAGCGGAGTTGGCACAGAGGGATGAGGGAGCATTGGTTGTGCGATTTTTCTTGCTGACTTGCTGGCTGCATTGACGCTTTGTCGCCAGCGTTCATGCGTGTGACGCTCCGATCCGCAGATCCCCGACCCCCCACTACCACTGCCAACCCTGCGGTCAGGCTCCCCGCTCACGCTTGGTGGCGGATTGTTTCGAGGCTTTTTTGGTTGCTGCTTTGACAACCTTTTGAGTTGGCTGCTTGGCTGTTCTTTTGGTTGCTTTTTTGGTTGGCTTCGTGACTGGCTTGTTGGCGAGGCTCACTGGTTTGAGCGTCGCGCCGCTGCGCTTGCCTTTGTAGGCAATGCCTTGGTCGGCGAGCGACTGTTCGTAGACTTTGATGTACAGGCTTGCGGGCTGGCGCTTCACTGCTTCGCCAAGCACGTCGAGGGCTACGTCTTCGAGTTTCTTGAAGCGGATGCAACTCTTGCCCATGTCCAGTTTCTTGCCGGTCCTGGCCCACGCCTCGCGAAACCAGTTGACATGCGCGGTCTCGTCGTTGCCGCTGCAGCCGCAGTACAGGCCCATCATGTAGATGGCCATGTGCTGCTTCTGGCTGGCGATCGCGACGAAGGGCAGAGGCTGCCTGGGATCGCAGTGGTACCCGGGCGGGTAGACACTGTGGGGGACGTAGTAGCCGATGTGGCCATATTGGATGCTTTCCTCATAACCCTTGTCGAGGTTGGCGAGAATGACTTTGCGAATCGCCTGGAGGGCGGCCTTGCGGTCGTCGGGTAACTGGGCCAAATAAGCCGCGACGGTGGTGGCTTTGGATTGCATCGACGAGTTTACCAACCCTAAGCGTGAGCGATAGGGCCTTGGTGGATTGATGAGGGGGAGACTTGGTTGATCCGCGTCGACGCTGGGGGCCTTACTCGATTTGCCCAAGTAAGGTTTGGCCAAGTTAGGTTTGCCTTGCTCGTCTGGATTTACTGGTCTGGCTTTACTTGTCTGGCTTTACTTGGGGCGTTCGGGCATTGGGGGGAGGCGTTCGAGAATCGCCTTCTGGATGAGCGGGCCGGCCTGCTGGAGGGCGTTGGCTTGACGCATGAGCGGGGACGATTGTATTGAAGCTTCGTTGCTGTCACGTGTATCACGACCAGTCAGCCGGTTGAGCGGGTATGTAATCGGCGAGGACAGATCGCTGGCTCTTACTGGGCGGTTGCCAAATTCGCTCGTACCTGCGGCGGGGCTGTTGAGGCCCAACTCGGCCGAGCCATGCTTGGGGCTTTTTCCACTGGTGGGTGCGCCGTTGTTGGATATACCGGTGGCAGCGATGCTCTTGAGAGGGGGCGTGTTGGTCATGCGGAAGGTAATGACACTCACGCCCAGGGCGAGGATGGCCGCGACACAGGCGGGCACTGCCCCCATGCGGAGGGCATCGAGCACGGCTGAGCGATGATGGCCCAGTTGGAAAGAGCCTTCGAGTTGGTGGAACAACTGCTTGCGGAGGTCGGCGCACGGGCGACTGACTGGAATCTGATCGGGGGCACGGAGCAGGGCGTGCATGACGGCCTGTTCACGATCGACTGTCTGGGAGGGCATGGTGCCCCGGGCGCTGCTGCGATCAAGGGCTTGCGTGCTTTGGAAGGAACGGACGATATCGAACGCGTACTTCGGCGCGTCGGCGAGGCCACGAAGGATGCTGCACAGGATTGGCATCACACCACCTCCTGTGTGGCACGACGGGCACGCGCGGGAACCTGGATGGTTGCCTCAGCAAGTGCGGCATCGGGCTTGAGTTCGATGTCGGGCATCCACCCTTCAGCGGCCGCGTTCTTGGCGAGTGTCTGGCGGGCACGGAAGAGGCACACACGCACACCGACCTGGCTCTTGCCCATCACGCGAGCGATCTCGCCAATGGCCATGTCTTCGGCGTAGCGCAGCCACAGTGCGGTCTGCTGGTCGGGGGAGAGTGCTTCCTCGGCGAGGTTCCACAGTCGGCGACCCAGGCGGCGATCATCGCCCACTTCGAGCGGATCAACCCCTACTTCGCCAGAACGATCAAACGAATCCCAGGTGCGTTCGCGGCCCAGTTTGCGGTGCTTGCTGACTGCGAGACGCGAGCCGATCGTGTACAACCAGGTCGAGAACTTCCAGGCGGGGTCGTAACTCTGAATCCGCTCCCAGGCGCGGAGGAATGATTCCTGGGTGAGTTCTTCGGCATCGGCGCGGCATCGGGTGCGACGGAGCAGGAAGTTGAAGAGGCGCACTTCGTAGCGATTGACCAGTTCGCCAAAGCAGGAGAGCGCAGGACCGCCTCCGGCCTGAGCGCGGACGGCGAGTTCTTCGGGACTTTGCTGACTCAGCGGGGCCATCGCCATGGGCAGGGCTCCAGACATTGCTTGTGCATATGCGGAAGAAGTCACTTGATTGTTCGCGGGTTAGGAAGGGGGCGTTACGAGTATTGGGAGTTGGGGTTGGTAAATTCCATACAAAGCACGAACGAATACCCGGGCACTCCATAATCTTGCGATGCGGGATCGATGTGTGGACCTTTGAAGTGGTTATGGCTCGTGAGTTCTCGGACAGTCGATGGGCTGACCACGGCACAATCGAACCCGGCGTTCTTCACGAAACTTGTGGTGGACCAGAGGTTGCGCGAAGGCATGGCATTTATTGGTCGATACAGCATTGCCATGCGATTTGCAAGGAATGCCGACGTGAAGATCGAGCAACTGGGCGCTGACAAGCGTGCCGAGCAGCGTCGGCACGGGCGGGTTGTCTGTCAGGACATTACGTGCAGCATTGGCGATGTTCAGGACCTTTCGGCCTCGGGCATGCGGGTACGAACGCGGTACAAACTGCCCGAAGAGGGCAACGTGTTCGTGATCACGTTGCTCACGCCCGACGGGCCGCTCGCGATTCTGAGCAGGGTTCGATGGATCAAGCGCGTGGGCCTGTTTGCACGCGAGGCGGGGCTGGAGTTCTTTGACCTTGGTCCCAAGTCCAAGCAGGTGCTGCAGGCGATGGCGGGGCGAGCTGCGTACAACGAGTCGGGCTGGCGCGCGGCGTAGGGCGGGGTGAAGAAGTGATGATTTGAAAGGCACCGACGGTGCCTTTTTTATTTGGGCAAAAGATTCGCAAGGCTGTTGGTGATTCGCTGGCCACTGCCTGGCTACTTCTTTTCACCCTACACTCGCGCGATGACGGTTTCGCAACTCATCGTGTTGTGTCCTGGGCAGGGGTCCCAAGTCGTGGGCATGGGCAAGGCGTGGAGCGAGAAGTGCCCTGCTGCGGCGGCGATTTTCGACAAGGCGGACAAGCAATTGGGCATGCGGCTGGGTGTAGGGCTCAAGGACTTGTGCATTGAGGGGCCTGTGGAACGCCTGAACCAGACGGATGCGAGCCAGCCGGCGATCTTTGTCGCGTCGATGGCTTGCTGGGCGGGATGGCTCCAGCAGCAGGGGCTCACGGCGTCGGACCTTGGGTCCAACCTGGTCGCAACTGCGGGCTTGTCGCTAGGCGAGTACACGGCGCTCACGATTGCGGGAGCGATCTCTTTTGAGGATGGCCTGGAGTTGGTCACACTTCGGGGACGGGCGATGCAGGAGGCTGCACAAAGCCCTGAGGCGCTGGCGGGGGGCGGGGGGACGATGCTGGCCTTGATTGGAGCGACCGACGAGCAGGCGGGGGAAGTCTGTGACAAGGCGCGGGAGAAGGATGTGCTGGTGGGCGCGAACTTCAACGCGCCCGGGCAGGTGGTATTGAGCGGGCACAAGGTCGCGTGCGAGCGGGCGGCGAAGGTGGCGGAGGCGATGGGCCTGCGCAGCGCCATGCTTGCGGTCGCGGGGGCGTTTCACTCGCCGTTGATGGCACCAGCGGCCCAGCGGCTTGGCGAGGCGCTGGCACAGACGACGATGCGCGTGCCACGATGCGTGGTGATGGCCAATGTCTCGGCGAGGCCCTATGGGAAGGCGGGGGGTATTCAAGATCATGATGAATCATCGATGCGCAAGCACCTGTTCGAGCAGTTGACCAGCCCGGTACGCTGGAGCCAGAGTTGCCAATGGATGGCGGGGAACTTGCAAGGCGAGTATCACGAACTTGCGCCGGGCAAGACGCTGATGGGGCTGATGCGTCGCATTGACAAGAGCATCAAGGTCGTGACGCATGATGAGCCAGTTGAACCAGATGAGCCGGTTGTGGCACTCTAGAGTGGAACGGATTTTACGTTGAGCAGAGAAATTGGTTGTGAGGAGTTGCAGTATGTTCAAGTGCGTGCAAGGCGGGCGGGAAATTAGCAGCGGCGCGAGAGCGGCGTGGATGGTGGTCACACTGGTGGGAGCATCGGTGCTGGCCCTTCCCGCGTGCAAGAAAGAAGCCGCCCCGCCACCACCACCAAAGGCTCCGTCGGCACCACAGCCTACTGCACCACCACCCGCACAGGACGAAGTGATGAAGGCGGAAGCGGTTCGGATCGACCAGATCATGGCACAACTCAAGCCCGATGCGCGGGTGCAGTTTGCGCAGGACCTGGCGCCTTCGGATCCAAGCGTGGCCAAGGCGATCGTGAGCGCGGCGGACGCGCTGGCGAAGGGGAGCGACAGCGCGCTGCGCGCGATGCTTGCACCGGACGCGCAGAGCACGCTGGACGGACTGGTCAATTCGGGCGACTGGGAAACGTCGACCAAGCGGATCGAGGGCGTGCGTGTGATTGCTGTCAAGCAGGAACCCAAGGAGGCCGCGAATGCGGAGAAGTTCGTGGTGCAGTTCGCGATTCAGGAGCCGGGCGAGGCCTATTTGATTGGATGGGAAGGCAGCAAGCAGGGCGCGAACTGGAAACTGAGTGGCTCGAAGGCACCAGCGGGGACCAAGCCCCGGGCCAGCGATTGGGCGGGGGGTGATACGTCGTCGCTCTCGCATAGCGGGCGGGCCTCAGCGGGCATGTCGGGGGCTGATTCGGGTCGCGGGATGGATGCTGACTCAATGACTGTGACAGCTGGTCTGCCGATCCTGCTTGCGCAGAAGTATGCGAAAGACGCTGGGATGGACCTCAAGTCGTTCATCTTGGCGACGGGCCAGCAGTTGCCGCCCAACGTGGACATGAGCATCATTGAGGGGATGGGGACGCAAGCGAGGGCGCTTATTGCCAAGGGTGTGATGCCGGATCAGGCGACGTTCAAGTTAAATATTGACGTGATGTTGGCGCAGCCAGCCATGACCAAAGCGAAACTCTTTGAAGCTACGGCGGAAGTGACTGGTGTCGCCGCGGACAAGTGGCAGGCGTTGTACGACGGGAAGAGGGTTGGCAGCGGGGGCGGGGGCGGGGGG
>CAYRPC010000103.1:0-10705 GCA_964425995.1 uncultured Phycisphaeraceae bacterium | reverse complement strand
GGTGTGTAAGGTGGGGCGGGGGGCGGAGCTCCCGTGTTTGCGACACCGGCTCTGTCTCGTAGGCTCCCTCAATTTTTCGTCGTCCGCTGGAGATTCGCATGCCTTCGAAGGTCAATACGAAGTTCGTCGTCGGTCTGTCCGCTGTCCTGCTGGTCGCTGTTGCCGGCATGGCCTACACCGCGTACACGCTGGTGAACAACTCCGCCACCGACTTGATCAAGGCCGGCGATGCGCGCCTGGCCGAAGGCAAGGTGAGCGATGCCGTTTCCTTGTACTCCAAAGCGGTGAACAAGGAGAAGACCAACGTCGAGTTCATCCGCAAGTGGATCGAGGCGATGGAGCAGTCCACGCCGGAGAACCAACTCAAGTACGAAAAGCAGTACCTCGAGTACATGGCAGCCGTTCGCCAGCTTGCCACCGTCGAGCCAGAGAAGGTCGAGAACCAGCGCAAGTTTCTGGGCACGCAGTTTGGCATCCTGCGAAACACACGCTTTGATGAGGGCAACTTCACCGCCTTTGCCAACGAAGTTGAAAGCCTGCTCCGCACCTTTGATGGCAAGCCCTCGGGTGAGTGGGAGATGCTGCGTCGCTACCGCGGCATGATCAATTCCCGGCGCTACCAATCCAGCAGTTCGCCCGACGCCAAGATGCGCGACGCCGCCGTCGAGGATCTCAAGGCTGCGATCAAGGCCGATCGAAGCGACAGCGAATCCGCGATTGCACTGGCCGACCTCTATGCCAGCCAGGCCCAGAAGGTCGCTGCCACCGATCCAGCAGAGTCCGCGAAACTCACGGCACAGGTCGACCAGACCCTTGCCAACTTTCTCGCCGGCTCCCCGGACGACCCCAGCGCACTGATCGCCCAACTGCAGTTTGACCTCGCCAAAACCCGACTCGCGATCTCGCAAAATGCACAGCCCGCCGAACTGGATCGCATAGGCCAGCAGTTTCTCGAACGCAATAAACCTGTGCTGGAGCGAGCCTTTGCAAAGGCCAAGACCTTGCCAATGCCAGTCTCCGACAGCGTGATTCGACTGATACAGATCGCCGAGTCGCTCGTCGATGCACAATCGCGCCTTGCCCGCACCGAAGAACTCATCCGCGAGTGCCTCAAGGCCAACCCCAGCAGCGCGACCCATATGCTCCTGCTCGCCGAACTTGCCAAGCAGCGCGGCGACTACACCACTGCGGTCGAGCAACTTGACAAGGTCACAAAGCTTCCCGATCTGCCCATCAGCGTTGAGGGCTCGATGCTCTTTGGTCAGCGTCGTGCGGCCTTGGTCCAGCAGGCATTGTGGAGCGTGCGCGCCTGGCAGCTCATGCCCGTTGGAGCGGAGAAGGATGCGGCCCTCGAACGCACCAAGGAACTTCGCGGCCGTGCCGCGAGCACCGTTGGCGCCGATGACCCGCGCATGCTGCTGGTCGATGCGCAACTTGCCTTCATCGCTAACACGCCCGAAGAAGTCCAACGCTCCGCGCGACTACTCGACGAATATAACCGCAAGACGGAACGCAGCGATACCGAGGCGCTCCTTCTAACCGCGCAGGTCGCTGTACAGCGCAATCAGCCCGGCCTCGCCCGAGACACGCTCAACCGCCTGCTCCAGATCCAGCCCAATAGCGTGACCGCGATCATGGCCCTTGCAGAACTCGAACGAAACTTCCAGAACTACGCCGGTGCCAAGGGGTACTTCATCCAGGCACTTCGTTTGAGCCCTGGAAATGAGGCCGCCCAACGCGCTCTCACCGCCCTGGAGATTCTCGAAGATCCCAGCAAGGCCACCGATCCGATCATCGGGGAACTCTCAAAGGTCAACCAACTCCAGGAGCGATTGCGCGACAAGCCCGGTGCCAATGCCCAGATTCTCGAGGCTCTCAAGCCGCTCGCGGAGCGATTCAAGCACGACCCGCGCGTCGCCCTGCCGCTCGCACAGGCCTTCCTCGTGAATCAACAGCGCAACTTGGCTCTGCAGACGCTCGAAAAGTCCATCGCCGCCAACCCCGAGAACGAGTTTATCAAGCGTCAGCTCGCCAGCCTCAAGATCGATGATCCCGTGCAGCGTCAGTTGATGATGATCGATGACTCCAGCCTCGCCGACGTCGAAAAACTGCTGAGCAAGCAACAAGTCTTCCGCACCTCCGGGCGTACCGACGAGGCCAATGCCTCGCTCGCCGAAGCGATCAAACTCGCACCCAATGATCGGCGCGTCGTCGAAGCCCAGTTCATTGACCACATCGAGCGGGGTGATATCGCCGGCGCACGCCCGCTGAGCGAGCGCGCCGTGCGCGAGAATCTCGACGGATTCAATGGCGATACCTATCGCGCTCGTCTCCTCGCGTCCGAAGGCAAGTCCGCCGAAGGAGCGGCTCTCCTCAAGGGCATCGTTGATCGTGGGGGGGCTCAGCCCGAAGTCTTCCGCCTGATGGGTCGCATGATGGTGCTCGACAGCCGTCTGAGCGAGGCCATCGAGGCCTATCGCGAAGCGATGAAACTCCGTCCCAACGATGTGCAGGGTGTTATCGATCTGATCAACACGCTCGCCGCCGCAGGCCGCAGCGCCGAAGCCCTCGAAATCGCAAGAAAAGCCCGCACTTTCGCGGAGAACGATCTCCGATTCCAAAAACTCTGGCTCACTCTTGAGGCTCAGGCGGGCGACCGTGATCTTGCAATCCGCCAGCGCGAGCAACTCGCTGCCTCCCTGGCGAGCGACCGTGAGAACATCCTCGCTCTCACAAGCCTGTACCTCGAAACCAATCAGATCGAGAAGGCACGCGTTCTCATCGACAAGACCCGTGCCACCAACGACGACCTTGAATTCGCGGCCATGGATGCGACGCTGCTCTGGGGCATCGGCAAGATTCCCGAGGCCAAGAAGGCCTTTCAGGATGCCATCGCCAAGTTCAACATTCCTGCCACCACTCGTCCAGAGATGGCCTACTCGCGATTCCTTCGTGAGCGGGGCGACACCAAGGAATCGCTCGAGGCCCTCAACCGCGCCCGTCCGCTCCAGGACCCCAAGGTCATGGAAATCGACCGCGCTGTCAGCGACATGGGCTCCTCGATCGGAGCCGCCGATCTTGCGGAGGCCGGCGCACGCCAGGTGGTTGAAGGCAACGCCGATACGCCCAACAACTTCTACCAGAAGCGCATCGTCGAATCACTGCTCAGTCGCAATAAAGTGGCCGAGGCCGAAGTAGAAGTGGCCAAACTTCCCTCTGGCGCCGCCGCCGATGCCTCCTCGATGATCCTCGTTGCCGACGTGGCACGCTTCAAGGGCGACGCCAAGCGCACCATGGAAGTGCTCAACGAGGCTGTGACGCGATTCCCCAAGGAGCCGGTGGTCTTCATGCGCCGTGGCGAGGTCCTTATGAGTGACAAGAGCACCGTCCGAGATGCCATCGAGGACTTCTCTCGCGTCATCGAACTCCAGCCCGACAACACCATCGGCTATCGTCTCCGTGCCCAGGCCTATGAGCGGCTCGACGACAAGCGAAAGGCAGAGGATGATCTTCGTTCTGCCATCCGCGTCGCGCCCAACGACGATCGAACCATTTTCGGCTTCATGAGCGATCTCACAGCTGCCGCTCGCGAGGAGGAAGCCGACCAACTCGCCCGAGAAGTCATCAAGTCCCGCGCCAAGGATGTGCGGTTCATGATGGCCGTCTCCCAGTTCTTCCGTCAACGCGAGCGTCTTGATGTTGCCGCCCGCTGGTGCCGCGAAGCTTTCGCCATCGATCAGTCCGATCAGATTGCGGTGACGTATCTGGCCAACCTGCTCGACATCCCTCGCCCGGATACCGCCGAGGCACAGCGGGTCCTCACGGTGCTGGCCGAGCGCACCCGCAACAACCCCATCTACATGATGGCCAACGCCAAAATCAGTTACTCGCAGAATCGCACCGCAGAAGCCCTCAAGACCGCTCAGGATGCGATCAAACTGCTCGACTCCCAGAACCAGATCGCCATGGATAGTTGGTTCCTGGACATGAGTCGAATGATGACCGACAAGGCCCAGTTGCGTCAGGTCCTCATCAACTTCGCCAACCAGGGTGTCGTGCCCGAATGGATGGCCTACTACCGCGCCAGCAGTCTGCTTTCCGAACCAGCCACCCGCACCGAAGGCGCAAGCGTCCTCGAGCAACTTGTCGGTAGCGCCAAGATCCCCGCCCTCCGCCGCCTCGTTCACAATCGTCGCGGCGAGTTTCAATATGGTCTCGGGCAGTATCAACCCGCCGCCGATGCATGGAAGTTGGGCGTGCAGGAGTTCCCGCAGGACTACTCCATGGTGAACAACCTGGCATATACCCTGACCAAACACCTGAGCAAGCACGACGATGCCCTCCCGCTTGCCGAGGCCGCAGCCAAGGCGCTGCCCGAGCAAGCCGACGTGCTCGACACACTGGGCGTGGTCTATCTCAACCTCAACCGCAACGAGGACGCGGGCAAGGTGCTCGAACAAGCCGGTCGCCTCGCACGTAATCCGATCTCCAGCCTCACCATCGCCTCGCACTACATCGAGGCCCTCCGTCGACTCAACAAGATTCAGGAAGCCAAGGACTTCGTCGCAAGGATCAGCGACATGTACGATGCCAACAAGGAAGAACTACCAGCCGAAGTCCGTGCCCAGTGGGATGCGCATCGCGACAGCCTCAAGTAGGGTTCAGCGGGCTATCGGACCGAAGTAATGAAGCAAGGTCAACTGACCTAGGCTTGTCGCCTGTGATGCATAGTTCGTGTTCTGTTCGTAAAACGCATTCCCTTTCATAGCCACTGCGGTTCCATGCCTGGTTGGTCGATGGAACGAGGGACAGTGGTCTTAAAGCCACCTGTCGCACGCCAACCCGCTCGTGTTTGCACCAAAGACCGGATCGACGATGTCCACGATACCTGCCAGCATGAGTTCTTCCGCCCAGATCAGACCCGGATACGCCGCGTCGACACCCGCGCCATCGGGTGGTGGCGGTGCGGGCGTGATCGATCCCGTCAAACTCCTCCAGCGCTACAAGTGGGCCCTGCTTGTCGCGGCCATTCTGGGCACCGTCCTTGGTGTCGCTGCTCACTTTGTCTGGTTGAAGGTCTATCCCTACTACCGCCCCAAGGCCACGTTCGAAGTGCTGCAGCCGGTGAAGGGCTTTGACGACCTGGTCTCATCACAGAGCGCCAGCAACGAAGAAATGAACCGTTTTATGATGACGCAGTCGCGCATCATGCTGAGCAGCACCGTGCTCACCCGGGTTGCCGAAGATCCTACCCTGCCCAAGAACGCTCCGACGTGGGCAGAGCCCTTCCTCAAGGAAGACAAGAACACCGGCGTGATGCGGTTTGACAGCATCACCGCCGCTAAGGAACTTGAGGATTATGTCCAGGCCCGTCCCGTGGGCGGCGCAAATCTTCTGCAGTTGATATGCACCTACAAGAAGGCCGACGAGGCTACCGCCATCGTTCGCCTCGTCCGCGAAAAGTATCAGGCCCTTCTCGAAGACCGCACTCGTACCCGTCGCGAAGAGGGCACGCAGGCTCTCGAAGCCGGCATCACGCAACTCAGCCGCGACCTTTCCGCCAAGGCCGCCGCCCGCGACAAACTGATCCGCGATTCCGGTCTTGATACCGACAGCCAATCCAAAGGCCTTCGCGACATCAAACTGGACGATGTCAACCAGCGCCTGAACGAACTCGACTCGACCATTTCCAACCTCGCGCAGCGTCTGCGCACGATGACCCAGCAGCGTAACGCCCCCGTCCCCGTCTTCGGTGACGAACTCGAAGAAGCCGCCGACAAAGATCCTGTCGTGCTCGACCTGCGCGGACGCATCGAAAGCCTTCGCAGCGCGGACAACGCCTATGCCGAGCGTGGCTACGGCGCGGATCACTCGCTGAGAAAAGCCCTGGTGGGCCAGATCGAGGGCACCATGACGGCTCTCGAAGCCACCCGCCGCTCTGTCCTTGAGCGCCTTTTCAACTCCCAATTCGAGCAGATCAAGTCCAGCCTCGAAGGCGCACAGGCATCGGTGGTCTCGCTCAAGACCGAGCAGGAACAACTCCAGAAGCAGATCGTCGACCTCAACCAGATCCGCAATCAGGTCCGCGACCTCGAGAACGAAATCGAGTCCATGACCGAGCGCCGGTCCGTGAACCAGGGCACACTCAGCACCGTTATCCAATTGCTCTCCGTGGATAGTGCCAGCCGCGTGCAGTTGCTCGAAGCAGAGCGCGTTCCCAATGTCGCTGAATTTCCTAAACTCAAAATCCTTGCGCCCCTGGGCGCGATGCTCATGACCGCACTCGTGGCCGGCCTCATCGTCATCCGCGAACTGGTCGACCAGCGCATCAAGGGTCCGTCTGATGTCACGCTCATCCCACGCACCCGCTTGCTGGGCTTCGTGCCCGATGCGGGCGAAGACCCGGCAGGACAGGGCAACGCAGAGACCGCCTTCCGCGATCGCAGCAAGGGCATTGTTGCAGAATCCTTCCGCCAACTTCGTGGCAATCTTGCCAAGCGACTGGGCGTTGTCGATCATCGCACCATCCTGATCATGGGCGGCATGCCCGGCTCCGGTGCGACAACCATCGTCAGCAATATGGCCCTCTCCTATGCGACCAGCGACCGCAGAGTCCTGATCATCGATGCCAACCTGCGCCGTCCCGCACAGCACAAGGTCATGGGTCTCCAGGAAGCCCCGGGGTTGTCCGATGTGCTCGCCCAGCGCCGCCAACTCGCGGACGTCGTGCAGGCGACAAGCACGCCAAACCTCGACCTGCTCTCCGCTGGCTCCAAGGAACTACGCCAATACGAGCGACTCGCCACCCAGGGCATGACCGATCTGCTCCAGCAAGTTCGAGGCATCTATGACATCGTCCTCATCGATTGCGCTCCCGCGATCGTCGGCGGCGATGGCCTCGCCCTCGCCCAGCGCTGCGACGCCAGCATCCTTGTCGTGCGTGCCATGAACGAAAAGCGCGGCATGGTCGCTCGCGTCAAGAACGAACTTGCCGATGCTCGCGCCGAGTTTCTGGGCGTCATTGTTAACGCCGTGCGTGCTTCCGCGGGCGGCTACATGCGCAGCAACATCAAGGCCGCCAGTGAGTATGCCGAAGGTTGAGCATCCCGATACTGTGGTGATGCAAATATCTGGCAACCGGATCAATCTGAGTCTGCGGCTCTTCTCGCGATCACTTCACCATCCCATCCTCAATCCATGCCCGCACCGTCGCCCCATGTCGATCCTTCGCGCCGCGTGCTCGTGACGGGAGGCGCTGGCTTCATTGGCAGCCACCTCGTGGAACTATTGCTAGCCCGAGGTGATCATGTGGTGATCGTCGACAACCTCTCCACGGGCCGGCGCGAAAACGTCCCCGCCCATCCGCGATGCACCTTCCTCCACCAGCGAGTTGCCCAAGCAGTTGCGGGCGACCTGAAGGATCAGACCTTCGACCAAATCTACCATCTCGCCGCCTCCGTGGGCGTCAAACTGGTCGTCGATGATCCCGTCGGTTGCATCGAGAATAATGTCCATGAGACCAGCTCGCTTGTCCGCTTCGCCAGAACCGCCGGAAGTGGCACCTACGCCAGCCGAGGCTGCCCCACCCTGCTGGCCAGCACATCCGAGGTGTATGGCAAGTCGGACAAGTCTCCCTTCTGTGAGGACGATGACGTTGTCTATGGCCCCACCACCGTCTTCCGCTGGGCCTATGCACAGAGCAAGGCCATCGACGAATACCTGGGCCTCGCGTTGCACCGCCAGCACGCCTTCCCAGCCGTCATCGCCCGCTTCTTCAATACAGTCGGCCCCCGTCAACTAGGCGACTATGGCATGGTCCTGCCCCGGTTTGTGCGGGCCGCAATCGCCCATCAGCCTCTCAAAGTCTTTGGCGACGGCACACAAACAAGGTGTTTCTGCGATGTTCGCGATGTGGTCGGCGTGCTGCCGCGCCTGTTGGGATTTCCCGCAAGCGAGGGGCGAGTTTTCAACATTGGTTCAGATCGCGCGATTTCGATGCTCGATCTCGGAAAGTTGGTCATTGCCACGCTCGACTCGCGCAGCACCATCGATATGGTCCCATATGATCGCGCCTTCGCCTCCGGATTCGAGGATCTCCGCCAGCGCCGCCCAAGTGTCGCACGCTTGCGCGAAGCCGTCGGTTTTTTCCCCACGATCCCGCTAGAACGGACGATTGAAGATATTGCCAGTCTCGAACGCCAGAACGCCGCCACCTGATAAAACCAGTTGAAAGAGCCACCTGAAAGAGCCACTTGGTACGCCAAGTTCACGCACAGAGATGTTGAGAGCCTCGGGGACTGGGTCAAAGCACAATGATCGGTTTCGCTCAGTTCATCCCGATCGCTTTCGCCGCCGCGACTCCAGCGAGCACCGCGCCCACAGGCCCCACCGTCGCCAGCGCCAGTCTGTCCGCGCGCTTGGTTGCGTTCGAGGGATACGTCCCGGTCTTCATCGCCTCGTTCCTCATCACGCTGATTGCAACCCCCATCATGCGCCGCCTCGCCATCTGGCAGGGCGTCATAGATCGCCCCAGCGACCCCCGCAAGATTCACCGCATTCCAGTTGCCTATTTGGGCGGCGTTGCTGTCTTCCTGGGCATCATCGGTGGCATCTTTTTCAGCCTGCTCGCCAGTCGCTACCAGTGGATGGAGTTCCACAAATCTGAGCATCTTGTCGATGGCATGGTCCATATGCCCGTGCCCTGGTCGGTCTTGCTGGGCATGCTGGTCATAACGCTGGTCGGAGTGATCGACGACATGAAGGGCATCTCTCCCCGTGTCAAGATCGGGGGCCAGCTCTTTGCCGCAGCCTGCCTCGCCTTTGAGACAGTGGGCGTGCGGCTTGCTGCCGGAGTGATCATCCCCATCGCCAAGACCCTGGGCATTCCGCTGATGGACGTCACCATCGGCACCCAGGTTGTTGAGACCGTCGGCTTCATGATTCCCGGCACCGGCGTGCCCATTGACGTTGTCTACTGGTCGGGCACCGCCATCATCGGCCTCGCGGTCGTGGCCCTCTGCAACGCCGCCAATCTGATCGATGGCCTTGATGGCTTGCTCAGCGGCACGACCGCCATCAGCGCAGGCGGCATCCTCATCATCTGCCTGGGCATGGCCGTCGCAGACGACGGACCCCTGGACAGCCAGCGCATCGTGCTGTGCCTTGCGGTCATCGGTGCGTGCTTGGGCTTCTTGCCCCACAACTTCAATCCCGCGACCATCTTCCTGGGCGATGCCGGATCGTTGCTGCTGGGATTTGTCATGTGCGTTCTGATCCTCTCGCTTGGCGATACTGGAAAGACCCACCTCGTTGCCGCAGGACTGATCGCCTTTCTCCTGCCCATCCTCGACACCGCGCTTGCCATAGTGCGCCGCAAGATGGAGGGAAAGCCTATTTCCGCCGCAGACGATCAGCACCTGCATCACTTGCTCAAGCGTGCCCTGGGTGTCAAACGTGCTGTCCTGGTGCTCTACGCCATCGCGACTTGCTTCGCCTTCCTGGCCGCGTTCCTGACACTGGGCAGAGCACGCCTGGTCTACCTCCTCGCCACCGTGCTGGTCTCGTACATAGGCGTCACCGCAATCAAGATCGCCCGTCGCAAGTTCCTCGAGCAGCAAATGCTCTTGAAGGAAGCCGGCCTTGCTCCCAGTTCGCCGCAGGCACACAGCCCCAGCGAGCAATCCCAGGCCGATCATCCGGCTGGCCACGCCACCGCCAAGCAATAGTCGTTTTCTCCGTTCCACAGGGCCTTTCGCGCCGCTCGCACTGACTTTGCGTCGTTTCCCCCGTACGCTCGCCCATGGCGGACAAGACTTCCCCCAATGCTTCATCACCCCGCGCAAAGCGTGTCATTGCATTTATGAACCAAAAAGGCGGCGTGGGCAAGACCACCACAACCGTCAACCTCGCGGGTGCCCTGGCCGCCGCGGGCCGCAGCAGCCTCCTCATAGATCTAGACCCGCAGGCCCATGCCACGCTCCACGTCGGCGTTGATCCAAACACGATCGAACGTTCTGTCTATGACGTCTTGCTCGACCCCGCGATGGACCCGCGCACAGCCATCACCAAGGTTCGCGACAAGCTTGCCATCCTGCCCGCTCAGACCGACCTTGCCGCTGCTGAGTCCGAACTCGCAACCGCCCCCGATCGCCAGAAGCGACTCGAACGGGCTCTGAACTCACTGGGCAACGAGTACGAGTTCGTGCTCATCGATTGTCCGCCCAGCCTTGGCCTGCTCACGCTGAACGGCTTGGCCGCTGCTCGCGAAGTCATCATCCCGATGCAGGCCCACTTCCTAGCGCTGCAGGGCGTGAGCAAACTGCTCGAAACAATCGCCCTGATGAGCCAGGCCGTCAACCCGCGCCTTCGCGTCACTGGCGTTGTGCTCTGCATGCACGATGGCAATCTCATGCACAGCAAGGAAGTCGTTGCCGATCTCGAAGGTTTCTTTGATTCCGCACGCGAACAGGAAACGCCCTGGCGATTTGCCCGTGTCCTTCGTCCCGCCATCCGCCGAAACATCAAACTCGCCGAATGTCCCAGTTTCGGCCAGACTATTTTCGAGTATGCTCCCAACGCCCCGGGTGCCGCGGATTATCGCGAACTTGCAGTTAGCCTGCTTGCCGAGTGGGACGCGATGCTGAGCCGCACCACGACCGGCGCGCCGGAAGTCGTGCTCCTGCCCGCCAATGCCGCTGCCCACGTC
>CAYRPC010000102.1:0-11143 GCA_964425995.1 uncultured Phycisphaeraceae bacterium | reverse complement strand
AGTCGCATTGGTCGGCAATCCCAACACCGGCAAGACCACGCTCTTCAACGCGCTCTGTGGCCTGCGCCACAAAACTGGAAACTTTCCAGGCACGACGCAGGAAGCGCGTGTGGGGCGAATTGTCAAAGGCATTGGAGGGGATGGCGCGCTTGAAGGCGCGCTTGAAGGCAAGGTCAAAGCCGAGGTTGATGGCGACACCGATGCTGGCTTGCACCTGATCGACCTGCCCGGCACCTACTCCCTGGAACTGGCCCAGAGCGAGGCGGAAATCTGCCGGGATGTGCTCGCAGGTACCTTGGCAACACCCGGGCATGAAGCGCGGGCACCCGATGCCGTGCTGGTCGTGATTGACTCCGGCAATCTGGAACGCAATCTGTTGATCGTGGGCGAGGTCTTGCGTCGCCGATTGCCCACCGTCGTCGCCCTCAACATGATCGACCTCACTCGCAAGCGTGGCCATCTCCCCGATGCGTCGAGGCTCGCAACGCTGCTGGGCTGCGACGTGATTCCTTCCAGCGGGCGCAAAGGCGAAGGCATCGCACAACTTGTCAGAGCCTTGCACAAAGCAAAGGTCCCGAATGTAACACCTCCGGGCACCCAGGAAGGACTGGAGTCATGGGCCCATCGCACGCTCGTAACCCTCTCGCGTCAGGAGCAGGGAGCAAACACCGGCGTGGGGGCCACGCCCAGCGCCGGCATGGCTGTGGACTCTGCAACCGATCGCGCTGATCGAATCTTGACGCATCCGGTGCTTGGCTTGGCAGTCTTCGCGTTGGTCATGTTCGCCCTGTTCTATGCGATTTTCAGGATCGCCGAGATTCCCATGGGCCTCATCGAGGCCATCTTCGGGCGCGCCACCGACATCGTGAAAGACGCCATGCCCCCCGGCATTCTCGCCGACTTTCTGGGCGATGGTGTGATCGCAGGCATCGGCGGCACGCTCGTCTTCCTGCCCCAGATTTGCCTCTTGTTCTTCCTCATCAGTCTGCTCGAAGACACCGGCTATCTGTCGCGGGCGGCCTTTCTGGCCGACCGGTTCCTAAGGCCCTTTGGGCTTTCGGGCAACGCCTTCGTGCCTCTGCTCTCCTGCCACGCCTGCGCCATTCCTGGCCTGATGGCGACCCGTGCGATTCCCGATCGCAAGGAGCGGCTCGCGGCCATCCTGGTCGCGCCGTTCATGAGTTGCTCCGCGCGAATCCCGGTCTATGTGCTGCTCACCAGCGTGCTCTTTCCAGGCAAGGCCGGCACGCAGGCACTGGCCTTCATGGGCTGTTATGCGCTTGGCGCGGGCGCGGGGTTGTTGTCGGCGCTTGTGGCGCGGCGAACGCTGCTCAAGGGCACCGGGCGGCCCATGGCCATGGAGTTGCCCACCTACAAGTTGCCCAGCCTGCGCTCGGCGGCGCTGACAACATGGGATCGAGCCTTGGCCTTCCTGAAAAAAGCCGGGACCATGATCCTGGCGATCAGCATTGTCTTGTGGTGGCTGTCGTCCTATCCAAAGGTGGATGCGCCAGCAGAAGTGGCGGAGATGCGTGCCCAAGCGCAGCGTGTACTGGCAGACAAAACTCCGATAGTCGCGTCGGGCACATACCCCGCGCTTCTTTCGGATGACTCGATCCGCGCAAACAATTCCAAAAATCTAGAGCGTGCTGCTGATCAACTGGAAGCCTCGCACGCTGCGGCCAACTCCTTCCTGGGACGCATCGGGCAGACCGTGCAGCCGATCTTCGCCCCGCTGGGGTATGACTGGAAACTGAGTGTTGGGGTGATGGCCAGTTTCGCCGCCCGCGAGGTCTTCGCCAGCACCATGGCCATCATCACGACAGGCAGCGACGACGCGGAAGAAGAGGGCGTGATCGCGGGCATCGCATCATCGACGCGCGACGACGGAAAAACCCTGATCTTCACGCCCGCCGTAGCCTGGTCGCTGCTCGTCTACTTCGTGCTGGCAATGCAATGCCTCCCGACCCTGGCAGTCACCGCCAAAGAGTCAGGCAGCGTGAAGTGGGCCTTGGTCCAGTTGGTGTGGATGTGCGGCGTGGCCTATGTGGGCGCGATGCTGGTGTACCAGATCATGCGGTGAAACTGCCAGCGATAGTTGAGTTGAATTATCGCGTGATGCCGCGTGATGCCGCTTGTCATGCACCGATGGGTTTTCACTCGCCCACACCGACCCGCTCGCCCACACGCCTACACACTTCTTCGCTTGTTCTACCATAACGCATGCAGCCCACGCTTGCGATTGTGACTGGTGCGAGTCGCGGGATCGGGCGCGCGATCGCATTGCGATTGGCGCGCGAGGGCCTGCGCGTAGCCCTATTGGCCCGCTCCGCCGATCAACTGGCCGACGTGCGAGATGAGATTCTCGCCGATGCGCTCGCCAACGGACGCACGACTGACCCGCTCGTTCTGCCTTGTGATCTGCTGGATGAGCGCGCCACAGTGGATGCCATCAACCAAATTGTGCAGCACGCAACCCCCAGCGTCCTCGTCAACAACGCCGGGTATGGTGGACCAGTCCAGAATATCGATCAGGTCTCGGGCTCGGACTGGGACCGGGTCTTTGGTCTCAACGTTCGCGCCGCCTATGTGCTCTGCCGCCACATCCTGCCCCAGATGGCGATGCACGGTTCTGGCACAATCATCAACATCGGCTCAACACATTCCCACATCGGCGCTGCGGGATCAGTCGCCTACTGCGCGAGCAAGCACGCCCTGCTGGGCATGACGCGTGCCCTCGCAGCCGAGTGGGGGCGCCGGGGTATCACCTGCAACGCCGTCTGTCCAGGATACACGCGCACCGAGATGGTCGGCACGTTTGCCGATGATCCCAACTTGCTCTCGCGAATACCCACCGGGCGTGTGGGCACACCCCACGAAGTCGCGGAATTGGTGGCTTTCCTCTGCTCGCCCGCCGCCAAAGCCATCAATGGCGCGGCCCTCAACATCGATGGCGGCATGCTCGCCGACCTGGGATTGTGAATCTTCAAGTTCCCAGGTAACTCAGGCCGCAGCCCGGCTGGGTTGCTGCAGCAGCGTGATATACCGCTCGATCTGCTCGATCACAAAATCACGATGCGTCTGGTGGAACGCGAATTCAAACGCCAGGCCCGCGTACAGATTCTGCGTGCTGTCCATGTGAGTGTGAACGATCTTCGCCGTGAGGCCCAGTGGCAGCGGGATCGTCGGTTCAAGATGCACGCGCAGCCAAACCAACTTGGCGCGAGACGCAGAACTGGTTTCAGACTTATCAATCATCAGTCCCATGCCCCCGCCGCCCACGTTCATCAGCCGTGCGTTGAACTTTGGACCAACCACTGGGAGCGTGAGCTCGTCGCTGGCCAGTTGTTGAATGTGGTGCTGCGTCTGCTGCCTCAGATAAGAGGCCTGTCGCGGCACCTGAACCGGCACCTGGTACTGGGATCGCTCCGCCTCCCGAAGCGCAGCGCAGTTGGCTTCCTCAGCAGCAACTACCGAACTGGGCTCCAGCAGTGGCCACACTTCAACATGCGGAAGATGGATATTGCCAACGCTCACGCGCCCCGATTCCCGCCGCGAGCAACGCTCGACGGTCATGGGCATCGCCAGACGCAGCGCCCCACCCAGCATGCTGGGCTGCCCGCCTCGCGCAGCCGTCGCGCGTTCAAGCGTGTGTGTCTCAAACTGCCAGCGGTTCTGGCCAATCACCAGCGCGCCGATCAACGGGACGTTTTCGAGAATCGATAAGGTCTTGCCCGCCGCGGTCGGCCGTTCAACGATCAGTTCGCTCTCGCTCACATGCAGCAAACGCACACGCCAAACCAGGTCGGGCGAGCGCTCAGTTGCCTGATCGCTGCTGGCGAGCGAAAACTCAAGGCAGCCGCCCCGGTCGCAGACCTGATGGAAACTATCGTGAAAACGCTCGGTGCGCGAACGACTGGCGGGCATGGATCTTCTCCCTTGGGCTCTGTGGGTGAATGATCGGACGACTCGGACAAGTTCGGGTGTCAATCATGCCGCTCTTCCGCCAACTGTCCGAGAACGAGCCGCGTAGATGATGCAGATGGCACCGATGATCCTTCCAGCCCCCAGCCCCCAATCCCAGCCCATCGCATCTGCCTCAGCCTACCGGTGCGGGCCTGCCCGACTGTCGCCGGCGGCTCAGCGCCCGCAGCGTGGCATCCGCCGCGGCCAGCGTCGCCGGGCCAGGCACCCGTGCCCCAAACTGCGCAGCATAGAGCGACTCGGCTATTGGCCCAAGCGACTGGGCCGCGCTGCGCACGTTGGGGTCTGCATGCGACGAAGCAAGATCATGAAGATGTCGTGCCAGCGGGACACTCGCCGGCTTGGCAACGCCCAACTTTTGCAACAGCGCCAGCGTGCGTGCGTGCAAGCGGCCCATGCTCGTGCTGCTCTGAAATGCCCACCCCGATGTCGCCTTCGTTCGGATGGTGCGCCCCTGCAGCAGCGACCAGATGATCGCTCCTCCACCCACCAATACCAGGCCGATACCCGCGAAAAGGCCCAGGTTGTTGCCCAAGTTCGAGGCCACCCGGCGCACGCGTGACAATCGATCAACGGGCAGTCGCTGCAGCATTTCAATCGACCAGGGGACCTGCGATCCTTCTCCAGGCACACCCAGCACGCGGCGCTGCGAGGAATCATCAAAAGAGACAACCGCGCTGTTCCACAGCATGTCAAGATTCGACAGCGAATCGCTGAACCAACTCAACAGCGAGGTGCGCCGCTGGGCCTGGAAAACCGGGCTGGCGATGGGCGTTCCATCAAACACTCGCCACGCACCCGGCGCGGTATTGACTTCGACCCAGGCGTGCGCATTGCTGGAGCGGATGATGTAGCGACGATCGATGTCATCAAACTCGGTAGTCATGTAGCCAGCAATGACCCGCGCATCGATGCCCACACTCCGGCACAGGGCCGCAAGCGCGGAGGCGAAGAACTCGCAGTGTGCGTCCGGCTTGGTGCGTAGGAACCAGACGACAGGGTCAGCCCCGCTCGGAGCAGACGGCGTGTCGAGCGTGTACTGGAACTGCGAGCGTAAGTAGGCCTCAAAGATTCGCGCCGCAAGCGCATCCTGATCAGACGGACGGACATCCGGATCCGGGCTGACTTCGGAGATGCGAAGGATGCGTGCGGCTTCCTCACGCACGAACGGATCGGCAAAGGTCACTAGGCCCCGCCGTGATGGAGCCGTGGTTTCTGGTTCGCTGCGCGGGCTCCAGAAGACGTCATACGACCACAAGCCCCTGTCCCGGGCACGCAGCATCGCCCCGGTGCTGGGCTCATAGCGGAGTTGGCTGTCTCCGTCAAAGCGAACCCGCGTCGCGCGGATGGGGTGGAAGACCGGCTCGGCCCGAACCGAAGCAGAGCGAGGCTCGATCGTCACGACGAAGTTGGTCTCAAAGACATCCGCCGCCAGCCGTGCCACCTTGCCGTTCTCTACCGATCGAACCACCATGTTCGCCGGGCTGATCGGTCCGGTGGTCCAGCGCCCACTCTCGTAGGAGTTGAGCACCGCGCCGCGGAGGTACTGAGCTTCCTCAGCAGAACCGACAGTGGTGCGCCCATCGCTGAAGCGAGCCGTCATGATGATGGCCTGCGATTGGCTGATCAGGCCTCCATCCGTCAGGTTGACTTCATCAGTAAATCCCGTCTGGCGTAGCGGTGAGAGCCGACCGATATCGCCTAGTTGCCCTCCGCCCAGGCCGCGAGGAGTAACGATAAACACCAGCGTCGCCAGCGCAAAGCCCAGCACGACCACAATGACGACCCACCAGACAAGGGCACGACGAGTCGCGGACGCAAGCGGAGCGATCATGCGGGCCAACTGGTCGCCCGGCAAGTGCGCAGAGTTGGTTTCTTGTGCCTTGGACTGAGCCATGAACATTTGATACAGAAACGCCGCAAACACAAGGCAAGGCACCAGCAGCGTGATCACAACCCCAACCCCCAGCGCGTTGCTGTTCAGCGTCGCGCCGATGGACAAAAATACCGACATCGTCAGCAACTGCCCATAATCAGTTGGCTCTCGCTTCTCCCACAACTTCAGCACGCAAATCGCCGCGAGGAAGGCGGCAAAGGCCGAGATCACACTCTCGCCCTTGGTGCCGCGCAGCACCGCCATCAGCACGACAAACGCGAGGGCAATATTGGTGACCCACCTCGGAAGTCCCTGCCATGTCGCGGGCGGATTGCCACTGCCATGCAAGCGTTGACTGCGCATCGCTCGCCCCTCAGTCACCCACCAGCCCGTGCCCCCGCAAAGCAGCAGCAACAGCAGCGCAAAGGGCGCTTCCTCAGCAATCCCATACGCAAAGAAGCCCAGCAGCACGCAGGCAAGAATGGCCCATCGCAGGCGCGAAAGCATGTTCACTCGGGCCTCCGCACGTTGAGCCGATTGGTGAAGACAAGGTTAGTCAAGAAGCCTCGCACGCCGTCCAGCGCAGACAGCAACGTCCCGGCAGAACCAAGCAGCGCGGGATCCGGGACTGGGGGCAGAGTTGGAAGCGTGGCGTCGCGATAGTTGCTCGCAGCCAGCGGATTGAGGATCATGGCATCGTCACGAATCCTCCCGCCGGTTTCGCTCACAAGCAGCAGCCCATCGCTCCGAGGAATTGTCTCAATCTGCGATTGCGCATTGCTGGCCACCGCGCTGCGAGCATTGCTGTATCGAGCCAGTAAGTCAAAGGCCGCCCTGCTCCGCGCCCCAGGCGCAAACCCAGAAGGCTGCATGATCGGCCCTCGCGAAAGACTCGCGAACCCAACCTGACAACCTTCTCGCACACCCAGTGCAATCAGGCCAGCCGCGAAGGCGATAGCGCGCTCAAGTGTCTCTTCGTCCTGCCCCTGTGCAGCATCGTCGAGCACGATCCAGACCCGTCGTCCCTTGCGTAGGCCAGGATCCCGCACCACCGGGCGATCCAATCGCGCCGACGCACGCCACGCGATCGACCGGGTCGAGTCGCCCGACGCGTACTCACGCAGCGCAAACATCTCATCCCCGCTGCGCGTGCGCGTCATCGTTCGCGATTCGCTCCGCCGCGCGCCCCCAGCCAGCGTGATGGTCGGTGAGAGATCGACGATCTGCGGACGGATCAGGATCGTGTCGTCCTGTAGAAACGTGATGCTCTTGCGAGTGATGCCAAACGGAAACGTGCTCGCAACCCGCATCGGGCCCAGTGTCGCGTCCCCGCGCCGCAGCGCTGGCGTGCTGGTTCGCACAGTGATCGATCTTCGAGGCGGCACATACGCGATGAACGTCCGAAGTGGTGCCACATGCGCCGGCCATGTCGCGCCGAATCGCTTGCCCAGCCAGTTCCGCCCCTCGGGCAGTTCTTCGAGCAGCAACCCAAATGCCCCGAAGATGTAGTTGCTGTTGCTGATCGTGTACTCGATCTCCAGCGCTTCGCCCGCACTCGTCTCTCCGAGCACGCGCCGGTGAATATGCACCCCCATCAGCGACCAGCCACTGATGACGCCCGAGATCAGCAAGCCCGCAACCGCAAGCCCAAACACCCAGAACAGCAGGTTGTTCTGACCATTCACAGCCCCCACCACCAGCACGCACGTCGTCGCTGCGTACGCAAAACTGGCAATCGTGAAGTGATACCGACGCGAAAGCACCTTGGCCCATGGCAGCACGGACAGCCCCAACATCCCCGGAACGGCTCGCCGATGCGTGGGCCTGGCTGGTGTGGGAAACGTGGAAAACGTGGAGAACGTAGTTGTCTGGGCCGCGATACTCACCCAACTCCTTACGTCGTGAGTCTGAGTTCGGTTGGGCTGGGCAGGTCTTTGATCGAAGCAAGACCGAAGAGTTTGAGGAAATCAGTCGTGGTGCCATACAAAAGCGGACGCCCCAACTCCTCGGCTCTTCCCTTGACAGTCACCAGCCGCCGTTCCAGCAGCGTCTTGAGAACTTCCCCGCACGAGACGCCACGGATGGCTTCCAGTTCCGCCTTCGTCAGCGGCTGCTTATACGCGATGATGGCCAGAGTTTCGACGCCCGCGCGCGAGAGTTTGGAGGAGGCCTGGCGTTTGTGGAATGTCGCCAATATCGCCGCAAACCCCGCCAGCGTCATCACGCGGTAGCCGCCCGCAACCGACTCGATGCGGAAACTGCGATGGCTCTGCTCGTATTGATCGTTGAGGTTCGCGATCACGCGCTCGACCAGTCGAACCGCCGCTTTCGCAACTGGCCCCTCAACCGGCACGACATCGCTCTCCCCCTCGGATTCTGGCAACAGACCCAGACCTTGAGCCAGTCGCAGTGGTTGCACCGGACGGTCCAGCGAAATGATGATCGCTTCGAGTGTGCCCCCAAGCGCAGGATCCAGCGGTGCTTCAGCCTCTGTTGCCGTACCGGAAGCACGCGACTTTCGCTTGCTCTTGTCGTTCCCACCAGAAGCCGTCGTGGTGGCGATCGGGGTCGCGACCGGCGTAACCACCGAGGGCAAGCCAATCGACCGATCCTCCGATGCAGCTATCGCGCCCTCAATAGACGCGGGCAATTCTTCCAGACTGCTTGTCTCGCGCTCCATGCCTTATTGTTGGCGCGATGTTGGCACGGCACAGAGAACCCTCACAGGCGTTGTATGCCAGCCGCGTTGCATGGCCAGTGACCTTGCATGCCTGTGGCTTTCGATAGTTCGCAGTAATGACGGCTTTGCTGCCAAGCCTGACCCCCATATCCCCAAGCAAACTCCCTGAATCAAGATGATTCAAGAAAACCCAAGAAAACTCTACCTTCTTTGCCATGAGGTACTCGCTCTTCTGGCACGCACATATTGAGTGCCCAGCAGGCACGCAAAAAAGGAGACAAGATCATGAAGCGTTCATTCTCTCTATCCGCCGCGCTCGTGTTCAGTGCCGGCTTACCCCTTATCGCACTCGCAACCGGCCCCGCCCAGCAGCGAGTCAACTGGCGCCCCCTGGGTGCTGGCCAGACCCAGTTCAGCACCCTCAACTCGGTCGTTCAGATTTCCACCACCAATAGCCTGGGCACCGGCACCATCATCGGCAAAAACATCGACGCCGGCACGGGCGATGCCTGGGTCTGCGTGCTCACGGCAAATCACGTGGTTCGTGGCGAGAACAACGTACAGATCGGGCTGGGCGATAACTTCGCGCAGGGCACCTTCGGCGGCGCCGATAGCCGCCATATCCAGCGCGGCAACGACGACATGAGCGTCGTGGGCGTGCGACTGGGCAAGGTCCAGGGCGCAGGCGCCAACGCCGCCCTCCTCGCCACTTACAACGCCCTCACCCCCGCAAGCATGATTCCCACCACCAATCTGCCCTCCTACGTCGGACGCCAATTCACCCAGGTCGGATATGGCGGTACTGGTGACTTTGTCGCAGGCGGCATGAACGCCCGCGTCAACGATGCTGGCGCAGGAAACAACCCGCGCTACTCCCTCAACATCGACAACAACAAGCGCTTCCAGAACAACGTCATCAACCAGATCGATCCCGTCGCCGACGGCACCTACTTCTATGACAGCGTGCGCTTCTCCTTTGATCCCGCCGCCGCCAACGGTTTCCTCGCTGGCGAAGGCATCTCCTACGCGGGTGACTCCGGCGCGCCCTACTTCCGTAGCGTGCTCAGCACTCAGGCCGTCACCGCTTTCACTCGCCCAGGACAGCAGGACTGGGCCGGCGGCGACATGGACCTCCTGACCGATGCCATCACCGCCGTCCACACCCGCGGCAACAGCCGCCCCGGCGGCCCAGGCGGAAACTCCTTCTTCACCCCCTACACGGACGCCGCCACAGGTATCGACAGTTTTGGCGCAGGCGTTCCCCTGACCCCCGCCCGAGTAGCCTGGATTCAGGAATGGTGCGTCTTCGTCCCCGCGCCCAATGCTACCGCCGCCTTCGCTATCTTCGGTCTCTTCGCGTCGCGCCGCCGCCGCTGACGCAACCCCTTGCTAATTATCTACAATCGCCCCGCACGGAAACGTCCGGGGCGGGCTTGGTCCCCCGTTTGGTCTTCTGTCCGCTAGCGCTTTGCAGAGGAGAGAGTCATGTTCAGCAGTCCTCGTGCCCTTGTTTCATTGGTTCTATTGGCAGCGTGCGGCCAGGCCCTGGCCACCGGCCCCACCCAGCAGCGCCTGCCCTGGCGGGCGATTGGACAGGGCGAGACCCAGTTCAGCACGCTCAACTCAGTGGTGAAAATCAATCGATTCAACAACGAGGGCACGGGAACCATTGTCAGTAAGTACATCGATAATGGCCAGGCCTGGATCAGCATTCTCAGCGCAGACCATGTGCTCACTGGCAATCCCTTGCTCTTGGGTATCCAGTTTGGCGACGAAGGCGCAGCACCCGCCGGCATCCCCCAGCAGAACTTGACCGTTATCCTCGAAGGCCAAAACAGCAACGCGAAGTACTTGCAGCGTTCGGGTGAGGACTTGGGCGTGCTGGGCCTGCGTCTGGGCAACGTCGTTGGCAACGATGCCGAGACCGTCGCTCGCCGCGCATTCTTTGATCAACTCCGCCCCGCAACCCTCGACGCTGTGACCACCCAAGACCTCCTGACCTCGCGCCGAATTTTTTCCAGCGTCGGCTATGGCGGCACAGGGACCTTCGTCCAAGGCGGCATGCAGGCAGTCACCGACAACAATGCCGCTCCCTTCGTGCTCACCAACGACGGCAAGAAGCGCTTTCAAAACAACCGTTTCGAGCGCACCGTCAATGCTTCCGACATGAACTATTCCTACACCGGCATTCAAGCCGACTTTAACGCCCCGACCGATACCGGCTTCCTGGTCGCCGAAGGCGTGTCCTTCCCGGGCGATTCCGGCTCGCCCCTCTTTCAGGCAACCAACGTGACCCAAACCGTTGAAGCCATCACGCGCCCAGGCGGTTTCAACTGGGCCGCTGGCGAGATGAGTCTCTACAGCAACGCCCTGGTCGCAGTCATGACGCAGGCCAACGCAAGACCAAGCTCGGTCGATGCCACCACCCGCTTCAACCCCTACGACACAACAAGAATGACAGCCATCCCCCTGACCGCCGCCCGCGTCACCTGGATCGAAGAATGGAGCCGATACGTCCCCACCCCAGGCGCAGCATCAACCCTAGCCATGTTCGCACTACTCACCACCCGCCGCCGCCGCTAAGCCCCGAAAAAGCCCCCCTC
>CAYRPC010000101.1:0-11223 GCA_964425995.1 uncultured Phycisphaeraceae bacterium | reverse complement strand
GGGTGTGGGGGTGTGGGGTAACCGGGCGAACGTGACCAATCAAGGAAGGCAAGGGGCAAAAAAAGCGACGCGAGGCCGTTTCGGGCCTCGCGTCAGCGTTGTTCGTTGCCGTTCGCGAAGTTCCTTGGATGCGAGCCCCGACGAGTCGGCCAGGGCATGTCAAGCATCGGGAACTGGTCAGACGCGAATCGGTCGGGCGATTAGAGCCCAAGTGTGTTGCGAGGATTCAGTGAATGAATCCTCGCAATCGGCTCAGCCCTTGCGGGTTGCCTTCTTGGATGCCTTCTTCTTGCCCTTTTTCTTTGCCTTCTTGGCCATTGTAAAACTCCTTGGCTTAGACGAATCACTTCATGCAACGCGACACCGCGCCACACGAGCGATCCTCGATACCAGAATATCTTATCGGAAACTTGCGCTCTTGTGTTGCAGAATTGTAAAAAAATGTGAACAACTCGTGCAGATCGTTGTGATGCATGCCCGTCGCGCGCTCGTTCACGCGCGCTTTCGCGCAACATCATGCGCGTCCATCGTATCGCCGATCACCGATTGCCACATCATCGCCCTCGCGCACGCGTTCGATCACCACAGCACGCGCACACGCACCGTCTCTGGTACCTGGCGAATCTCGTCCACCACTCGCTGCGCGTTGGTTGGATCCACATCCAGCACCATGTACCCGATATGTCCGTTGGTCCGAAGGTACTGCGCGCTGACGTTCGCGCCCAGCCCAGCGATGTGCGCATGCACCTGACGCAGCACACCCGGCACGTTGCGATGGAAGTGCAAAATCCGGTGTTTTCTGGGCGTTTTCAGTAGTTCTTCGTCGTCCTCATCCGCACCGCCAGCAGCCCCGAAGTGCGCGATCTGGTCGGGCAACTCGACCTCGGGCACGTTCACCGCGCCGGTCGTTGTTCCAACGTTGACGAACTTGATCAACTTCTCCGCGACGTCGAGCGCGATGGTCTCCTGTGCCTCTTCAGTGCTGCCGCCGATGTGCGGTGTCAGGATGACGTTTGGAAGTCCGCACAACGGACTCTCAAACTTCTCCCCCTTCGAGGCAGGCTCATGCGGGAAGACATCGACCGCCGCGCCGCCGATTGAACCATCCTTGAGTGCTGCAACCAGCGATGGCACATGGACGACACTCCCCCGAGCGTTGTTGATCAGAAACGCACCGGGCTTCATCGCCTTGAACTGGCGAGATCCCATCAAGCCGCTGGTCGCGTCGGTCGCGGGTACGTGCAAGGTCACAAAGTCGCTCTCGCGCAGCAACTCCGCGAGCGATCGCACCGATCGTGCGTTCCCCAATGGCAACTTGGGAACAATGTCGTAGTACAGAACGCGCATGCCCATCGCCTCCGCGAGCACGCTCACCTGGCTTCCAATATGGCCATAGCCCACGATCCCCAGCGTTCGTCCGCGTATTTCTCGGGCACCAACTGCGGACTTATCCCATTGCCCCGCATGCATTTGCGTGCTTTTCTGGAAGACCTGCCGCGAGAGCCCAACCACCTCGGCGATAGTCAGTTCCGCGACGCTTCGGGTGTTGGAGAAAGGCGCATTGAAGACCGGCACGCCTCGGTCGCGGGCCTCGTCAAGGTCGACCTGATCAGTCCCGATGCAGAAACATCCAACAGCCAGGAGCCTTGGCGACAACTCCAGCACTCGCTTGGGCACCAGCGTCTTGCTGCGAACGCCCAGGACGTGGCACTCGCTGGCGAGTTTGAGCAGTTTGGCCTCATCGGGCGCGCCCGTCATCGTCTCGACATCGAACCCTTCGCTCCGAAACAACGCCGCACCACGCGCATGCACCCCTTCGAGCAGCACGACACGGATCTTGTCCTTGGGAAAACTGGTCTTCATGGCGAAGACACTAGGACGTTGAGCCAACCTTGGTTCTTGCCCCGCTCTTGCAAGGGCGAACGACCAAGCCACTACTGCTCTTGTGCCAACTCCCGAAGTTTTCGCAGCGCGTCGAAGGCCTGAAGTGGTGTCAGGTGGTCCAGTTTGACTTCCTTGAGCGCATCCAGGGCAGGATGGGGAATGTACTCACGGAAGAGTGCGAGTTGGCCGTCATCGCGCGCCCTTGGTATTGTTACCGCCGACACATCGACACGACGTCGTGACCCTTTGCGCGTCGATTGGGACGGTGTTGAACCGTTCACGCCACCCTCCGCAGCGTTGAACCCCGTCCCCACCCCTGCCTCATGCACTGCCAACGTTCCCAGCACCTCACGCGCGCGAGTCACCACACCCTTGGGCATCCCCGCCAGACGCGCCACATGCAGCCCATAGCTCTGGTCCGTGCGTCCCGGCAAGATGCGATGCAAAAACACGATCTCGGCGTGGTCATCGCCCGCGGGCCACTCGCGCACCGCGACATGCAGGTTGCGGACTTTGCCGGGAAGCCGGTCTTCGAGTTCGGTCAGTTCGTGGTAGTGGGTTGCGAACAACGTGCGCGGACCCTGTGTGGCGTCGCCAGCCAGGTGCTCGACGATTGCCCAGGCCAACGACAAGCCGTCGAGCGTTGAGGTGCCTCGTCCAACTTCGTCGAGGATGATCAGACTGCTCGCGGACGCATGGTGCAGAATCTGAGCAGTCTCGACCATCTCGACCATGAACGTCGATTGCCCCGCGTGCAAGGCATCGTCGGCACCGATGCGAGTAAAAACGCGGTCGGTGAGTCCGACGGTCATGGCTCCTGCAGGGACGAAACTACCCGCATGGGCGAGGATTGTCAGTAGCGCGACCATGCGGATGTACGTGCTCTTGCCAGCCATGTTGGGGCCCGTAATGAGAGCGAGTGAAGGGAGATGTAAGGGGAGAAAAGAAGCAGAGCCGGAGAGACCAGTCGACGAAGCGACACCATCAGAAGGGTCATCAGAAGCAGTGGGTATCGCATCCCGCGCAACTTCCCTGCTTCTGTCCGTGGTTGCTTCGCTGCTTCGCTTCCCTGCTTCGTCTCTTGATCCCAATGCACAGTCATTGGGCACGCATTGTCCCAGCAACTCATCCAACACCGGGTGGCGCCCATCCTGGATCGCGAGCATCGGTTCGCAGACTACCTCCGGCGCGATCCAGCCGCGATGCGCCCCCTTGTCCGCGAATGCCAGCAGGACATCGATTGCCCCAATCGCCTCGGCGAGCAATGTGATGGCGTGGACCTGGGCGACAGCCCCATCGCACAGACCCTGGAAGAGTTCGCGCTCTCGCTCAAGACCCCGCGACTGGGCCGTGGTGACTTTGCGTTCAAACTCACCCAGCACGGGCGATGTGAACCGCTCGACATTGCGGAGCGTCTGCATTCGCTTGAGTTCGGGCGGAGCGTTGCGTGCCTGAGCCTCGGGCAGTTCGATGAAGTAGCCAGCGACCTTGTTGTACCCAACACGCAGGCTGGGCAACTTGTGCTTTTCGATCAGTTCGTTCTGGTATTGTGCCAGCCACGCCCCGGCATCTCGTTCGAGTAAGCGGGCTTCGTCCAGCGCGGGATCGACCCCATCACGGATCAGGCCGCCATCGCGCAGGTGGGCGGGCGGATCATCCACGCACACTTCCAGCACATTGTCGGCGAAGGCTCGCAAGGGAGAGGTCGTCGCGCCGGCGTGGGCTGCGACCAGGTCGCGCCAGGGCCGAACCGACGAGGCGCCATCCAGCAGTGTTGCAACCTCTCCGCATGCCAGCACACTCCGGGCCAGCCCGACCAGATCGCGCGGGGTGGCACGAGCCAGCGCGACTCGCCCCGCGATTCGCGCGATGTCCTGAATACTGGCGAGAGCCGCGCCCACCTTTTCGGCCAGTTCGCGGTGTTCCTTGAACAGCCCCACGCCCCGCTGTCGCGCCTCGATTGCCGCGTGGTCTCGCAGGGGACGACACAGCCAGTCTCGCAGGGCACGCTTGCCCATCGCCGTGCGCGCTCCGCCCCGTCCCGCGCCAGCACAGAGAAAAATACCAACAAGGGTGGGATCAGCGCTGATGGCGTTGGCTGTGCCAGCCACCAGACCGACCGCGCGTTGTCCGGCGCGCAGGGTGCGCTCAACTTCGAGTGATCGCAGGCTCACGGCGTCGATCACCAGATGCGCGGTCGCGTCGTCTCGCCGGGGTGGGCGAAGATGGCGCAGACTGCCGCGCCGCAGTCCCGCCAATGCACTACCCGCACCGCCCGTGGAGTCGGCGCTCTTGCCCCTACCCGGCCCGTTCATAGGTGACTTGGCACCACCATCGCCCGATCGGGTCGCAAGTTGCAGGGCCGCATGAGCCTCTTTGGACTCTTCTTCACCTAGTGTCTGGGTTTCCTGGAGATAGGCAAGCAGTGCACCCGCCGCGTACACGCACGACTCGTCGTCGCGCAGTCCGAACCCCGCAAGCGTCGCGACTTGATAATGCTTCTTGAGAGCACCCAGCGACTCCTGCGGACGGAAGTGCCAACTTGGCCGCGGGGCCAGCGCGATGCCCATGCTCGCAAGCCCAGTGAGTGATCGCAACTCGACTGGTATATCGCCCGAGCCGCTCGCATCTGCGAATAAAAGTTCCCGGACGCTGCGTCGAGTCAGTTCGTCCACCAGCGACGCGATGCCGCACTCCACCACGCTGAAGGACCCGGTGGCAACCTCCACGACCGCAAGCGCAAGCGTCGGCTTCGCCCCCGCCCCCTCACCCTGGAGACTTCCCTTGATTGTGGGCACAATCACGACCGCACCGACCGCAACGCTCGCGTCGGATTCGAGGAGCGACTCGTCCACCAGCGTGCCTGGCGTGATCACGCGCGTCACGGCCCGTGGCACTAAGCCCTTGGCCAGGCTTGCCTCGATCAACTGCTCGCAGACCGCGACCCGAAAGCCGCGCGTGGTGAGGCGCTTGAGGTAGGTTTCAAGTTGGTGGTAAGGCATCCCGCACATAGGGACACCAGCGGTGCGCTGGGTAAGCGTCAGGCCGATCGCCTGGCTGACCTTAACCGCATCGTCATCGAACATTTCGTAGAAGTCGCCGATGCGGAAGAGCAGGACGCAGTCCGGATGCCGCTTTTTGAAGCGGTAGTACTGCTGCATCGCGGGCGTTTCACGCGGATCGGGCAAGGCACAACTCTCCAATGGAGCGCTATTGAGGGCGATCCTTGCCCGGGGAAGTCGCTGAACACCATATTAGGAAACAATCGCTCCTGGTTCGATCTCAGTGAGCGGGCTGAGAATCACGACGCGACGTTCTGTCTCGTTTGCAGCATCACCGCCCTGTGTCTTTGGCACATTGCTCGCCGCCAGTAGCATGCCGCGAGATTCTTCGCCTCGGATCACGCGGGGGGCAAGATTGGCGATGATGACGATGCGCTGGCCCAGCAACTCTTCGGGCTGGTAATACGCACGAATGCCAGCACAAATTTGCCGGGTCGTGCCGCTGCCATCGTCGAGTTGGAGTTTGTATAACTTGTCGGCGTTGGGGTGGTTCTCGACCTTGAGAATCTTGGCGACCCGCAGGTCTAACTTGGCAAAGTCCTCAAAAGCGACGACCGGCTTGGGGGTGCCAGCAGCGGGAGGAGTGGCGGGAGCAGCAGAAGGAGCGGGGGTTGGGCCTGAAGTGGAGGTGGAAGTTGGTGTGGTGGCTACAGATGGAATTGGAGTTGGACTGGTCATGTGGCAGGATATGTGCCATAGGGCAAACGACATATGCGTTTTCCGAGGGACGTTTCGCCCATTCGAGTAGGTCTTTTCCCGCCTGTTGTTCAGACCGCAGAATCCGAGCTGTATTCACCGATACTACTGCTTTCCGATTCGTTGTTCACAGACCTCGCTCATCGCAAGCCTCATTACCCTGATTTTTCCATGACAAGTTTGCACACCATTCTCGCATGCTGCCTCCTCTTGTTGCTTCCTGCCTGCCAGCGACAGACTCGCGTCGAGCAACTCGATCCGCCACGGACGCTGACCACTCCATATGACACGAGCGGGGGCGAAGTCTTGTGGGCGGTGGTCCCCCTGCGCAACGAATCGGGCACGTCGGTCGCCGAGCCGCTGGTGCTGTCGGATCACTTGGTCGGGGCGATCGAGGAGGTCGAGGGCATTCGGTGCGTCCCGCTGGATCGGACGCTCGCGGCCATGCAATCGCTCAAACTCCGCGCGATCCAGAACCCCGCCCAGGCGCGCAGCCTCGCGCAGGCGATGGGTGTGGATGGTGTTGTTGTGGGCAGCGTCACTGCGTATGACCCGTATACACCATTGCTGGGATTGTCGCTTGCTCTGTACGCGCGACCCGGTGCGACCATGACTTCGCGCCCGACCCCTTCCTTCAACCCGCGCGAGTTGGCGACGGCAACTACCGACACGACCGTCGCGGGCGAGGATTCCGGATACAGCGAGCGACCGCTGGCCGTCTGGTCTGGCCGCCTGGACGGCAAGAACCATCAGACGCTGATGGACCTGCGCACCTATGCAAACGGCCGCACGCGTGAGGTTTCTGCTTTGGGCTGGCGGCGCTACACAGCGAGCATGGACCTCTACAGCCAATTCGCGATGTATCGGGGCGTGGATGGCCTGCTCCAGCAGGAATGGACGCGCGTCGCCCGCGCTCAAATTCCCCGCCCCTCAGAACCGCGACCCGAGGCAGATTCCCAATAAGTGCCAAGACTTGCATGCCAGCAACTAGAACTGTTCCACAACCTCAACGCTGGTGTACTGATCCAGATTCACATGCACCACTTCGCCGTCATCCTTCTTGAGTGTCAGCCGGTCCAGCCAGAACTTCTTGTCTTTGCTGTGCGCGTACCAACTGCCCGTCTTGCTCTGCGTCAATTCGATCACTGCTCCCTCAATCGGCATCGCGGCGAACGAATCTCGCCCACTGCCAAGGTGCGGAATCTGCTGCGTCACGCGAACCCGCGTGCCCGGTTGGATGGTGTCGACGGTCATGCTCGATTATATGGCAAACCGGGCCATGCCGACGATGAGGCGATGTGCCGATGAGCCGAATCACCACGCTGTTCCCGTGAGGGTCGCCACTACACTCTGTGCTACTGGCCCGCTCGCCCCATCGAGCGCGACGATTCGCGCTGCACATCGTTGGCCTGCCGCTCTTCCCCAACATCCAGTCCAGCATATAAAAATCGTGCCCGCAGTTCCGGCGTCGGCACCATGCACGTCTCACGCTTTCCAAACCAGCGATACCGGTTTCGCGCGATCCATCGATAGATGCCGTCCCGCATCCCCACGGGCAGCACGCGCCCCGCCCGCGCCAGCGACCAGGGCAGCCCCAATCGTCCCGCAATCGCCATGGCCGCGTCGGATCGGAGCAGTATCCGCCCAGTCTCAATCACGATGATGCTGTCAGGACGAAACTCTGTGCCGCTACTTGTTGCTTCTACCCCTGCCCCGGCCCCCGTCGCCTCGATCGCACGTTGAGCCGCCAGCGACTGCAAGGCCGCGAATCGAAAAATCGCCTTGCGATCCCGTCGGATGATCCACTGCACCGCTCCATTGCAGAGATTGCACACGCCATCGAAGAGGATGAGGGCGTGAGCCTCAGTTATGGTATCTGGAGTTTGTGATGGATTTTCGCTCATTTTTGTTGCCGAACGTGCCGGCGTGTTGTCTCTTTCAGACATGAGCATCATTCGCACCTCCAACCTTCCACAACAGGCGCTCGCGCACTTGGTCGTTTCCGCCCTCACTTTCGCCCCTGTCGCCTCGGGCGTTGTGACCACTTTCGATACAGGCCTCGAAGGCTGGTCCATCTCCGGCCGCACCACGATCGCGCCCAATGGCGGCAACCCGGGTGCCAATCTCGCCCCGCTCGTCACCGATGTCTTTGGCATCGACATTCGTAACAACAGCAATGCCGCATTCCTGGGTAACTATGCCCAGACCTGGCAAACCCAGGGGGGTGGCCCCGGTTCGCCCCTGCGCCTCAGCGTGGACACCAAGACCAATTCGATCACCTTTGGCAGCAGCCAGGTCGCTCGCAATCTCATCGTCCAACTCCGCGACTACACCAACCCGCCGCCCAACTATCCGTATGTGTCGGTCTGGCTCAACCTTGGGACAATCAGCGCGGCCCAGCCCGACTGGCGGACCTTGGCCATTGATATCGCAAATCCCGCGAGCCAGACCCTTCCCAGTGGTTGGGGCGGTACCGGAGACGAAGACCAGTTTGCCAACCCGCGACTACCCGCCAATCGCACCTTTGCGAGTGTGCTTGCCAGCGTCGATGAGATTGCCTTTACAACGTTGGAACCAGGCTTTTTCTATGGCTTCACGAACTTCAACGTACAGGTGGACAATCCCACGCTCGTGGTCGTGCCTTCGCCCGCCGCTGTCTTCGCCATCCCAGCCATAGCACTCGCTACTTTGCGAAGGCGCCGCGCACGCTGATTGACTTGAGGCATGACTTACTTCTGGGCTTGATTGGGTACTTACTTTGGGGCTTGCCTTGCGCTCATCCCCGGCCCCAGCATCCCGGCCTTCATCCCCTGCTTCACCGCGCACAAGTGCGCGCGCACAAACGGGATCTCATTAGCCTTGTGGAACTCCGTCGGGAAGTATGTTGCGAGTTTCATGGGGTAGAACGCACCCTTGAACGTGGGCAACTGCTTCGCATACTCCTCTTTGCTGTAGTACCAGAAACTGTTCTGGTTGAAGAACGAGATGTTCGAGGGGTTCTGCCACGCCCCGCGCCCGTCAGTGCTGGGCACCTCGACCATGAACATTCCACCTGGCGCAAGCACCCGCCACGCCTCCTTGAAGACATGGATCGGATCGCGTAACTGCTCAAGCACCTCCCATGCCCGCACGATGCCCACGCTGTCATCCTCTATAGGCCAGCGTTGTTGCAGGTCGCACACCAAGTCCACGCCCCTTCCGCTCGCGATGTCCACGCCCTCGTACTCGCTTGGCTTATTCGTGGCCCCGCCCAGATCAATCGCACGCAGCCCCTTTTCTCTGCACCAGCGCAGCATCATCGCATACACGTTGTGGTCGTAGAGATGGGCCACGATCTCCTGAATCCGTGCGTTGCGTTCCTTGTGCGTGTTGTTCGCCGTCATGCGGTAGAAGTACAGGCACTCTGGAATATGCACGAACCGCTTGCCCGCGCAGTAGAACTTCACCATCAGGTCAAAGTCATCCCCCACGTCCAGTGCAGGATTGTGACCACCCACCTCGTCATACGCCCTGCGTGTCCATGCCCGGACGTGGTTGGGCGCATGCGTGAGTTGCAGAATCCAGGGCGGCTCCACAGGAAACGCGTGCGCGGCTTTATACGTGCGACCATCGGGCCCGACAACATCCCTGTACTTCCACCCAAACGCTTCGCGGTAGATGTGGGGCGAACCGTCGTGCTCGTGAAACTCCGCGAAGTCGGAGAAGACGAAGTCCACCGGGCTCGCGGGCGTACCGCTCTTGAACGCGTTGACGACCATCTCGATGGCGTGCAGGGAAAGAAAGTCGTCGTGGTCCAGTTCAACGATGATGCTTCCGCTACTCGCCCGCGTCGCCAACAGTTTGTATGCTCCGACAGACGAGCGGCTTATCGCGGTCTGATCGGCGTTACCTATTACCCGCACGCGAGGATCGGCGATCGGCGGGATAGCGGCACCGGAATTGGGCACCAGCACCCACTCCCACTTGGGATACCTCTGACGCTTCAGATTGTCATAGATGGACGCAATAAAAAGCGGATTGTGCGTGGGCGTGATGATCGAGACCAGTGGATCGGCATCGGTCACATCGATGGTGCGCGTCGTAGGCATGTTTCACTTTATGAAGCCTTGCAGCGAACAGGCGAACGAGCCAATGACAAGTGCGCCGCCAATCAAGTCCCGATGATCCTTCCCGCCTCTGCCAAAATCCCCTCTGCCTCCGCCTTGCTCGGCGCTTCCGCGATCAGTCGCATGATCGGTTCCGTGTTGCTCGCCCGCACATGCAGCCATGCCCGATTCGCAAGTTGGCCCTTTGTGAAGTTCACCCACGCCCCATCGCGCAGATCAACTTCCTGTCCTGCCCCGCCATAGAACGCCGCAATCTTCGTAACGGCAGCCGTCGCGTCTTCCTTCCTGGCAAGGTCGACCTTTCGTTTCTCGATGCTGTATGCGGGCACGCAGGAAACCAGACCGCTCAGTGCATGGCCGCGAGCACTAGACTTACCCAGCCGCTGTCCCATGCTGGTGTCGTGTGCATGCTTGAAGAGCCAGAGCGTCAGCGCCATCGCCCCCAGCGAATCGCGCACATAACAACTCCTGGGCCAGATCGTCCCGCCGTTCCCCTCGCCCCCCGCGATCGCCCCTTCGCGCTTCATGATCTCGACCACGTTGGCCTCACCCACCGGCGTGCGCAGCACCCGCGCCCCGAAGGTTGCAGCGACATCATTGATCATGCGACTGGTCGAGAGATTCGTGACCATCACACGATGCTCCCCGCCATCCACGCCATTTGCCCCTTTCACCCCTTTCATGCCGCTTGCCCGCATGCCGGCTCCCAGGATCGCCCACGCGCTCAGCGCCAGCGTGTACTCCTCGCCGATGTACCGTCCCTGTTCGTCAATGAGTGCCAGCCGATCCGCGTCCGGATCCAGCGCAAAGCCAACCTGGCACCCCTGGGCGCGCACACAGTCGCACAATCCCCCTTTCCCCGACAAGTTCTCCATCGTGGGCTCGGGCGGATGGGGAAACAGCCCCGCTTGATCGCCCTCCAACACTGTGTTGATCGCTACCACCTCGCACCCCAGGCTCCGCAGGAATCGCGGTGCCGTCGCGCTGCTGCTCGCATTCACGCAATCTACCGCGACCTTGGTCCCTTCCCCGAGTTTGCTCGCTATCGCGCACAGACCCGCGTCCTCCATCGCCCCCATCACACGCTTGATGTGCGTTTGCGCCGCGTCCGCGTCGCTGCGAAGTGTGCCCAGCCGCTCCCATGTCACGCTGCTGGACCGTCCTTCGTGAAAACGCGCGATGATTTCATGCGCCAGTGCTGCGGGCGGCGCACTCGCCCCCGCGTCGTGCAATCCTGCTGGCTCGCGCAGCAAACACTTGAGGCCGTTCCATTGCTGGGGATTGTGGCTCGCCGTAATCACCATCCCGGCAACCAGCACTCCGCTCCGCGCGCGCGCCACCTCATCGGTGATGACCGCCGCGGTTGGTGTCATCGCGATACCCACATCCAGCACGTCGCATCCGCTGCCCAGCAGCCCCGCCGTCGCAGCCGAGTGCATCGCCTGCCCCCCGCGCCGCCCATCCCGGGCCAGCAC
>CAYRPC010000100.1:0-11225 GCA_964425995.1 uncultured Phycisphaeraceae bacterium | reverse complement strand
CTCGCCGAACTCGTGAAACTTGTCGAGACGGTGTCGCAATCGCGTGCAAACTGTCTGCAACACATGAAAGCCGCCAAGCCGGGGTGACAGAACACCAATAGAACTTTTCTTGGAGGGCGTTTTGGTGTGGGAGCCGTGAATCAGGCGTTGGTGGATGTAGTAGTGGATTATTGACGGCGTATTTTTAGTGTATACTAACACAATGTGTCCTCTGTCATCTGGGTCCTTTGAGTTGGTGACAGACGTGCATTCTGCGCTCAACGGGGCCGGCATGCGCGTTCACCGTCCAACCAGTGTTGATGACGTTTGTGCCCTCGTACGCGAAACAAGACTGACGGGATCTGGTGTTGCGATCTGTGGTGGGCGGCACGCCATGGGTGGTCAACAGTTTGCAGCCTCCGCCGAACTTCTTGACCTGCGCGGGATGAGCCGCATTCTTGACCTGGACATCGAGCGTGGACTCGTCCGTGCAGAAGGGGGCATTGAGTGGCCAGCTCTTATCCGCGGCATCCTTGAAATCCAGCGGGGTCTCGAACCGGGGCGGCCGCCGTGGTGGGGGATTGCACAGAAGCAGACCGGCGCGGATGCGCTCACGCTTGGTGGCGCGCTTTCGGCAAACATTCATGGCCGCGGACTCCTCATGGGACCAATTGTGAATGACGTGGAATCGTTCACATTGATCGATGCCAACGGCGAACCGCTCACCTGCAGCAGAACAAAGAATCGGGACCTGTTTTCCTTGTCCATCGGCGGGTACGGTCTCCTCGGAGTGATCGTCGATGTGACGCTCCGCCTTACACGACGCCGTACCTTGCGCCGCGTCGTGCGGATACTGGATATCGACGACGCAGTTCACGCCGCCGAGCGACGCATCCATGAAGGTTTTCTATACGGCGACTTTCAGTTCGACATTGATCCACGATCCCCCGACTTCCTCACCAAGGGCGTCTTCAGCGGCTACTGCCCCGTGGAGGGCGACCCCGAACCGCCCCCGGGTCAACGGACGTTGTCGAGCGAGGACTGGGTCAACCTGCTGACGCTGGCGCACACGGACAAATCTCGTGCATTCACCATGTACGCCCAGCACTATCTTGCGACCGACGGTCAGCTTTACAAGAGCGACACGCATCAGCTCAGTGAGTATCTAGAGGGTTATCACCGCGAAGTCGACTCACGCGTCGCTTCGGCGCACACCGGATCCGAGATGATCACAGAGTTGTACGTTCCGCCCGATCGGTTGGTGGAGTTTTTACATGCTGCGGCGAGATTACTGATCGAGCGGGAGTCCCCGGTTATTTACGGGACCATCCGGCTGATCCAGCCCGACACTGACACCGTTATGGCTTGGGCGCGGTGTCGATCTGCCTGCATCGTCTTCAATCTTCACATCGATCACACCGGCGCTGCGATCGGGCATGCCGCGGAGTCATTCCGCGCATTGATCAATCTTGCTGCCGATCTTGGTGGGAGCTATTACCTGACCTATCACCGTTTCGCGATGCCGCGGCAGATGGAGCGTTGCTACCCGCGTGCCCGCGAGTTCTTCGAGGCCAAGCGACACTTTGACCCGGCGAGAACATTCCAAAGTGACTGGTACAGGCACTACGCCCCGCATTTCGAGAACTCTCCAAAATGAACGCCAACCGAGCCAGTGCTACCGCCCGGCTGATCGCGGCCGCAACCGTGATGCGTCACCATGCACGGACGCCCCGAACATCCGCGCCCGCGGGTGCCGCGTCATGGTGTGAGCGATTTCTGTCGACAAGCTGCGCAGATCGGTTGCTCCTTTGGAGCGTCAAGTCCCCGCCGGGAAAAGCTTGGTGGCGTTTCGCCCAATCGATCGCTGTCCCCGGCATCGTCTCGCATTGGATGCGACGAAAACGGAGAGTTGATCAGCTCGTGCGCAGAGCTGCCGTCGAGGGGTTCACTCAACTCATCGTGCTGGGAGCTGGCCTCGATACGCTCGCGTTCCGGTTGGCTCACGAACGTCTGTTCGAGGGCGTCATCTCGGCGGACCATCCCGCCACGTTAGCCGTCGTTAGAACTGCAACGGCCCGAAACGGGGCCCGGTCGGTTTGCCGCCCCCCGGACATAGTGCCCAGTAGACCCAGCGCAGACATGTCGGAGGCGCGTGACCCTGAGCTACTCTCTCTGGACTTGACCGGTGAGGATGCGTGCACGGCCCTGACCAAGTCAGACACCTTCGATGCAACACGAGCCACCGTCGTCGTGGTCGAAGGCGTGTTGATGTACCTGCAGGCACAGGCAGTTGCAGATCTCCTGCGTTCGCTTGCCAACCTCCCGACGCCGAGAATCCGCCTCATCGCATCGTGGATGATCGCTGAGCCTGGACAGCCTATCGGCTTTGTCGGCCAATCGCGCCTTCTCGCGGGATGGCTGCGCCGCAGGGGCGAACCCATGCTCTGGGGCAGCACTCCCTCGGCCCTCCCAGCGTTTCTTGCCGGGCTCGGATGGGGCGATGCTCAACTCATCGACCTTGCCGAAGAAATATCTGGAAATAGTAAAGGATTCTGCGGCCCTGTGGGGGAGCAGTTGGTACTGATCGAAAAGGGCGGGATGGGTTGAGCAAGTTGGCGAAGCACGGGTGTGTTGTCGTGCCATCACGGTGCACGGGCGTCCTCCGTTTGAACAGCCGTTTCGATGGCGTTATCTTGTTCCTGTAATCAGAAAGTCCTCTAACATGGTGGTCGAAGGGCTTGATCTATCGGGTGGCGGGATTGTGCTTCGCAGCGTCTTCGCCTTGCTCTGCGTGAAACAACGATCAAGGGTTCACGCTGCGGTCGCGGTCGCTGGCCTATTGCCCCGTCCAGAGCCAACGAACACTGGCGACCCAGCGGGCCGCCATTGCTCGTTTAATCGGGGTGACAGAACACCAATAGAACTTTTCTTGGATGGCGTTATGGTGTGGGAGAGCTCGGCGAGGAGATCCATCGCGGCAATTGGTGGTGGGGCCTAAAGCCCACACTGACCGGTCTCGTCAGGGCTGGACCTTCTCAAACGTTGTTCCGTTGAACTTGTACGCGCCGTGCTCCTGCGTGCCAAGCCACAGGACGCCTTGCAGATCTTGGTAGATCGAGTACACCCAGATCGGTGCATCGCCATTTGTGACAGGGTAATGGGTCATGCTGGCCCCGTCGTAGCGCCAGACACCCGCACCGAGCGTCGCCAGCCACAGGTCGCCGTTCTTGTCCTTGACGGCTGACATGAAGGCCGAGAACGGGGCTTCGTCGTCACCGATCCCCGGCTCCTTGCGGACACGCAGTTCGCCAGCGGGTTGCACGGCTTGGCCGGCCTGCTGGATGTCGTAGCGGTTGAGCGTGTTGGTAAACCAGAACTTGCCGTCCTTGTCCTCGATAATGGAGCGGACGCCAAAGCTGGAGGTGGCGTGAATTTCAATCCGGTCGGCCCATGCAATGGACTTTCCGTCGTATCGGCACACGCCGAGAGAGCTGGTGCCGAACCATAGATTCCCCTTGATGTCCTTGAAGATGGTGTAAACGTCGTAGGGGCTGTACTCGATGTTGGGGTACTTTGAGCGAGGGTGATTGGCGATGTGCGCTTCGCCAAGATCGGTCTTGGGGAACGTCAGGCGTTGCAGCAGTTTGCCGTCGTAACGGTACACCGCGCCCGAATCCTGGCCGGCCGGGAACCAGAGGTCGTCGGGCTCCAGCTTCCACTCGCTCTTCGATGGATCGGCGACGCTCAGTGTGCTGAACGCGCGGCCATCGAATCTGCTTATCCCTCCGGGATCGCTGCAAACGTAGATGTTTCCCGAGCGATCCTCCTGGATGCCGCGGATCTGGTTGCCGCCCAGACCGTGCTCTGTCGTGAAGCGCACGAGCGTCTTGCCGTCGGAGCGGTAGACACCCTGTCCGTTGCTTCCGAACCAATGGACGCCGTCCTTGGCCTGAAAGATGATCCAGATGCGATTGTCGAGCTCGGTTACGGTTTCGCCTGTTGCGATCGGTGAGGCGTGGCCGCTTGGATGCTGGACCGGCGTGGAGTCCGTCGCCTGCCGCGCGCAAGCAGGCAGCGCCGCGATGAGGGACAGGGCAAGAAGGGAGTGATGGAGTTGCATCGTGTGCACAGTATGTCAATGCTCGGCAGGTGCTAGTCCCAAGTCTGTCGCAACCGAATCTCACCGCCGCTGGCTCTCCATGTCTGCGACAGGATGCCGCATCGCCATCCTGTCACCCGCGGTTGACAGGATGAGTTTGAACCGCTCCGTAAACGCAGATGGCCCCCGCACTTGCCGAGGCCATCTGGTCTTCTAAGTCGAGGTGGCAGAACACCAATAGAACTTTTCTTGGTGGGCGTTATGGTCTGGGAACTCGGGATACGCCGTTTGCTAAGCGCCAAGGCCAATTGACCCTGATCCTCCCATCAGCGTCACAGTCACCCTTCGGAAGCAGCGACTCCCACCCTGACCGAATACTGTGATCCCGCATCACTTGTGGTTGGCAGCGTAACAACAGGAAGGCATGACAAGACTTCTCAACCTCTGGCAGGAACTGCGGGCGAGCCTTTGGTTCGTCCCCGGCGCGATGGTTGCAATGGCCGTAGGGCTTGCCATTGCGCTGATCGAGATTGATGCCAGAATCGACCGCGGGTATTTCGAATCGTGGCCGCGGCTGTTTGGGGTCGGAGCCGCCGGTTCCCGGGGCATGCTCGCCACGGTTGCCGGATCAATGATCACCGTGGCGGGCGTCGTCTTCTCGATCACGCTGGTCGCGCTCTCGCTGGCCTCCAGCCAGTACACCTCGCGGGTGCTCCGCAACTTCATGACCGACCGCACGAACCAGACAGTGCTGGGCGTGTTCGTCGGCATCTTCGCGTACTGCCTGGTGGTGCTGCGGACGATCCGTGAGGGAGAGACGACCGAGTTTGTCCCGTCGCTCGCGGTCATGGGTGGCGTCGTGCTCGCGTTCGTCGGCATCGGGTTCTTCATCTACTTCATCCACCACATCGCGACGCTAATCCAAGCGTCTCAAATCCTGGCGCGGATCGCCGCGGAGACGATCAGTCGCGTGGATCACCTCTTTCCCGAGGGCGTAGGAGACGAAGGCGAACGCGCGGCGGGCCTGAACGCCGCAAACGCCAGCCCGGTGCGTACGTGGAAACCAGTGCCCGCGGCTCGAACGGGCTACATCCAGCACGTCGATGGCGAAGCGCTGTTGGCTCGTGCACGCAAGAGCAACGCCGTTATCCGCATGGAGCACCCGATCGGCGACTTCGTGATCGAGGGGATGCCGATCGCAAGCGTGCTCGCGGCGGCGACACCGGATGCGGAGATCATCGACGATCTGGGAGCGGCCTACGCGATCAACCAGCAGCGCACCACTGACCAGGACGCGGCGTACGGAATCCGGCAGCTTGTCGATGTTGCTCTCAAGGCGCTCTCGCCAGGGATCAACGACACTACCACCGCAGTCATGTCGCTGGACTACCTCACGGCGATCCTCGCCCGACTCAGCAACCGGAGGGTCGAATCGCCGTGGCGTTACGACGGAGGGGAACTCCGCGTCATGACGCGCGGGGCCACGTTTGACAGTCTGGTGGAGCTCTCGTTCGATCAGATCCGACAGAACGCGGCGGGCAACGTGGCTGTGCTGACTCGAATGCTCGGGACCCTCGAACTGCTTGAGGGCCTTGCCCAGAATCCGGCTCGCCGCCAGGTTCTCTGGCGACAGGCTCGGGCACTGGAGGAGGTGGTGCAGCGAACCGTTCCTGGACCGCTCGACCGTGAGCCGCTGATGGCCAGGGCGGAGCGCATTGTCGCCTCGCTCGCTCCGCTCGAGTCGCGGAAGTAGCCCAGGCGAGTTCGACTTCGAGGGCAAGACCCCGCAATCCCGCTTCAGGAAGCGGCCGAAGAACCGTTCTCGCCGCGAAGAAGGTTTTCCTTTTGATCCGGAGGTTGGGCTCGGCGGGCTTGCTCGTCGAGGGTGTCCGCCTCGCTGGAGAGTCCCCCCTCCGCCCGGGTGGCGACGACCTCTGGGCCGTGTTCTTCTTGGGAAGGCGGCGGCGCGATCGCACGAGGCTTGATCTCGTTCGTGGAACCGGCGAGCATCGTGACCGGGACTCCGCGGGGAAAGATGACCTCGCGGGCTTCGTCCGGCATTGAAATGCCATGGTCCTGAAACGCACGCTTCACGAGCCGGATGACTGATGAGCGGACTTTGAGCCAACTGTGTTGTTCACCATTGAGCCAGAAATAGACGCGCAGGTTCACCGTGGCCTTGCCGAGCTCCTCCGCCAGTACCCACGGCTCGGGGTCCTTCAGAACCGCGGGGTGTTCCGCGAGGACGCGGCGTGCGACTTCCTGCGCCTCATCGATGCGGTCGTCGTAACCGATGCCGACCATGAAATCCTCGCGCCTGTTCGGGTTCGTCGTGAAGTTGCGGATCGCGCTCTTGTACACGGTCGCGTTGGGCAACTGCGACAGGGTGCCGTCGAGCGTCATGAGGACCGTCGTGCGGACGTTGAGTTGCCGCACGTACCCCGTGACCCCCGCAATCTCAACGAGATCGCCGGTCTGGAACGGCCGCTGGGTGCTCAGGAAGATGCTGGCTAGGTAGTTCTCGGTGATATCTCGGAAAGCGATGCCCACCGCGAGTCCGATCAGGCCGGTGCCGCCGACGATGGTGAGCGCCAGTTGCGTGAGGCCAGAGATGCGGAGAACGATGTAGATGCCGATCAGCAACACCAACACCCCTGCGCCCCGGGCGAAGAGGCCGCGCAGCAAGCGAGAACTGATTCGCCGAGCGAGAAGGCTGCGGACACCGCGCGTGGTCGCCCACGCGACGAGGGCGGTCAGCACAAGGATCACGACACCGAGCACCAGCAGGGGAAGGGCGCGCAGGACATCTCGCCAGAGTTGGGTCAGCCCGGCTCGCGCGCTGCTGAAGTCCCAGGCCGAGAACTCCTTCACGTCCATTTGATTCGCGACGGCGGCGACGCCCTGCGTGTTCCGCGCAAGATCCCCCGCCCACTTCTTGAGTTCCGCCGACTCCGCGCGGCCGCGAAGGAACACGACGCCCTCTTCAACACGGATGTTTGGCTCGATGAACCACCCCGTCGCCACGAGGATGCGCTCAAGCCGTTCCCGGATCTTATCATCACGAGCCACCGGCTCAACATCCACGCGGGCCGCGACGGGAGACAGCTCATTCGCAACCGGGGCCGGCTGCGTGGGGGGCTGGCCATTGGACTCGGGCTGGACCTGCGCCATCGCCGCCGGAACAAAGTGGAACAGCACGATGCACAGCATCACAGCGAACCAGAGACTCGCGCGCTGTCTGTTCGCCGATTGCCGCACTCGAGCCTCGCATTCTGCAACGCACCGAAGACCGGGCGTCACTTCTTCGATGTCTTTGTTTTCCCCGCTGATCGCACTGCACGCTTGGCACGCGCGCCACTCTTCATCGCGGGACGCTGTCCGGTGGTGCCTGCCGAGGCCTTCGACCGACCCGCTGGACGTTTGGCTGCGACCGGGCCTGACCGGCCGTTGCTTGCCTTTGCCCGAGATTCCGCCTTCTTCTTGCCGGACTTTGCCTTGGGTTTCTTGGCACCCGGAGGCGGAGTGCCCGTCTTGTCTGTTGATGACGAGCGCATGGCGCGTCCAAGCCGACCGCCACCGCCGCGCGCTCTCATGGGGCGTTGCCCGGGGCCGATGCTCGGAACCGGGCCCGACGCTCCGGCCGGAAGCCCACCCAAGCCGAGCAGCGCGGTCCCGAGGCGTCGGCGTTTGCGAATCCGGCTCATCAAAGGCTCCTTCACGGCAATCCCCGTGGAGCTTATTCACCTCAGCGAACCGCAACACGAACACCGGGGAAATCAACCGGGTTGAGATGCAGTTGCCCCAGCTCGCGTAGAGGTTGAGGCAACCGGGGTTACGGCGTTGAAGTTCAAATCCCTGCAACAGTCGGCCGTTTCCATAGGGCTTTTGACCCTGAAATGCCAACCATTTGAACCGGGGCTTGCCATCGTAAAACCCTGGAACACAACGAGAAAGCCCCTCGATGTACTCATCGAGGGGCTTTACTCTGAAACAAGTCGGGGTGACAGGATTTGAACCTGCGACCTTTTGACCCCCAGTCAAACGCGCTACCAAGCTGCGCTACACCCCGGAATCGAACCTTTGTTCGCCCGGGCAGCGGTTTCGAGCCTTATGGCCTTGTGGGCTTAAGGGCTTTGGCCGCCGCCGAATATGTCTTTTACATTCCATGCCGTTTCCGGCACAGGTCAAGATGGTAGGCGCGACCGGTCCTGTTGGGGGCAGCCCCTTCTTGATCCCGCGCTCGCCGATCTGCTTCCAAACCATCCAAAACCTTGGGGGAAAAGTCGATACAATCCCCCATCGCGGCGGCGCGGTCGCGTGCGTCTTTGAGCAATCGCAAGGTTGCTCAATGGCGCATGAGGAAAGTCCGAGCACGATTGGGCATGGTGGTGGCTAACGGCCACCCGGGAAGTCGGCGGCGAAAGCCTCCGCTCGACCCGAGGGACAGTGGCACAGAAATGACACCGCCGATGGCTGCACTGAGTAAATCCACGCTTTGCGTGGGTCATCAGGGCAGCACAGGCAAGGGTGAAATGGTGGGGTAAGAGCCCACCGCGCTCTGGGTGACCAGAGTGGCACGCCAAACCCCACCACGTGCAAGGCCATGCAGCGTCGCGAAGATCGCGCGAGCGATCTTCACGGGCGGCCCGTCCGGTGTCGACGCGGGTAGGCTGCTGGAGGTCGCGAGCAATCGCGGCCCAAGAGAAATGGCCGCGGCCATGCGGGTGCAAGCCCGCGTGGAACAGAACTCGGCTTATACGCCGCGCGAGTGAGACGCGGGGCCTTGGGAGACCAAGGCCCCGCGGCCGTTTGGGGCATGTGCGATACGCTTGCAACGCTGTGGAACAGGTCGCAGATTCGTATACTTGCGTCAGAGACTTATGCATCGCTGATATTCATGACCCAAGATTGATACCACTCAAATCATCACGCAACGGCGATAGGACTCGCTGCGCCGAACGGTGCGTCACGGGCGGCGTGGTCAATGCCAACAACGCCGTGCAGTAAGACCAAAGCATTCACACAACATCGCAACGGGCATGAAATGGCCCGTTGTTCATTGGTGAGTTACTTGATCGTAGTGGTTGCTGCATTCGCGCCGGGAGACAGCGTGAAACTCCTCCACACGATCAACCCCACCCCGATCAGCAGCAGTGCGTCCGCCACGTTGCTGACATAGGGCCACATCTCCCGCCCGCTCCATGGTGTCGAAATGCCAAAGGGCCACTCGACACCCGGCAGCGGATGGATGAAGTCGCGCACGCAGGCGTAGGTGAGTCGATCGTACAGGTTGCCCAGCCCGCCGCCCAGGATCAGGCCAATCGCCACATGCATCGTCCAGTCGCGCGCACGCGTCCAGTGGGCAAACGCGAGCATGCCCACGACAACGGCGATGCCGGTGAAGGTGACGAAGAACCACCGCTTGCCCGCGCCGATGCCAAAGACCGCGCCGGGATTAAGTACGAGCGTGAAGTCCAGCAGGCTTGGCAGGATCGTCCTTGGTGTATGCGAAGGAATCAATTGTCCCAGCCGGGGCGTCACGGCGATAACCGCTTCGCGCTCGACGCGGACTGGGAACCCAGCGATCGAATCAAACGCCCAATACTTTGTCGCGAGGTCGATCACGATCGACAAGACAATCGTCACTAGAAAAATCGTCCATGCACGCGCGCTGCGAAACGCCAGCAATTGCGAAGCGTCAAGAGATGTGGTGGTACTAAGCATGAGCCTGTCGCCTCGGGTCGCACGGGCTTCCATGAACTTGTGTATCAACTGGGCCAGAGCGAACAATTTTGTGAGCCGATGTTTGAGTCGATGTAAGTCCTGCCGCGTCTACGGCCCCGCTCGCTCACATTCGCGGTTCCTCAAAACTTCCGCATCGACATCCGCTCCAACTCCCGGGCCGCTTCCATCGAATGACGGGCCCAGGGCAACTCGCGCAGCCGTTCGATCTTGATCGGCTTGAGGCTCAACTCACAGATGCCATACGTTCCATCGGCGATCCGCTTGAGCGCGTCCTCGATCTCGCGCAGCAGTTTGCGCTCGCTCGCCGCGATGTTCAGGGACAGCGACTGGTCATATGCCTCGCTGCCCTGTTCTCCCATCTGGCTGGGCATGTTCGAAAGCGATCCGCTCTCGCTCCGCAGTGCATCACTCTCCATGCCAGTGATGTCGCCGATCAACTGCTGACGCTTCTTGATCAGCAACTGCCGGAATTCCTCCAACTGCTCGGGCGAGAGATTGGTCTTGACGGCCACAGCCGGCTCGCCGCTTGCGGCCTCCGTCACACGCGATCCCAATGGCTTGACGTGTGCCGCCCTGGGTCCGCTGGGAATGAGGGGCTTGCGAATCGGGTTGTTCGGATCCAGCAAGCGACCAATGCCCGCGGGCATCACGGGAACCACTGGTGGCTTCATCCGCTTGGGCGGTGCCTTCACATCCGTCTTGCCCAGGGGCACGACGGCCTTCTTGGGCTCAACCTTTGCCAGACCATTCGTTGGACCCTTCGCTGGTCCATTCGCCAATGCCTTCGCGTCCACGATCGCGCCCGGCTTGACTCCAGCCTTGACCGCTCCCGTCACACCACTGGTCGCAGCACCTGCACTAGTCCCCACCCCGGGCCCCGGGCCCGGGCCGACCTTGGTCATTCCCTTGCCAGGCTGCGGCTTCAACTCAACCTTGGCAGGGACAGACTTTGGTGCAACCGACTTGGGCGCAACAACTGGCTTCTTGGCCTCGAGCTTCTTTGCTTCAGGCTTGGCCGTGCCCGCCTTCTTGATGTCCAACTTTTTCAAATCCGGTTTCTTCGTATCCGGTTTTTTGATGTCCGGCTTTTTGGCTATGGGCTTCTTGGGCTCAGGCTTCTTGGGGAGGACTTTCTTCACTTCCATCTTCTTCACAAGAGCCTTCGCCGGCTTGGCCGGTGCTTTGACGGGGCCTCTGTCCTTGCTTCTGTCCTTGCTCGGTCCCGAAGGCTTGCCCTTCGCCCCTAGCGACGAACTCTTGGCCGAACCCTTGCTCGCCACAGACTTGGACTTGGTTGCTACCTGTTTCGCCACCGTGACCTCGACTGGGTAAGGACAAGACTCCCGCGCCGCCCGCCAAGGCACGACGCACCCGAACCAATTACCAACCACAATCACCAAAC
>CAYRPC010000099.1:0-11924 GCA_964425995.1 uncultured Phycisphaeraceae bacterium | reverse complement strand
ACAGGCGACCTGCCAGCCTCTACCCCCCACTGTCCCCCCATCCACAACCAACCCGCCTGAAAAGGGATACGGTGCGGATGCTCGCCCAGCCCGGAAATCATGGCTGAGCTGGAACCAGGACTGGGACGAGGCGTCCAAGTAAGTGTTCACTCACTAACTACAGTCGCCGAGCAGAAGCGTTCGGTCACGAATCGACAGACAAACAAGGAGCGCGCGATGTTGGGACAAGTCCATGGCAGCGGATTTCACGTCAAGCGGATCATGACGGCTTCGGCGTTGATGGGCACGGGCATCTTATTGATGCTGGGGATTGTTCCCGGCCTTAGTGGCTGCGACACGGTGCGAGCTCCAAACTCGCCCCGAATCGACAAAGTCGCTACCAACCAGTATCCCAAGGTCACGATCGAAACAGCCGAACTGGCGAGCGTGGTTGCGGTCAATCCCGGGGCGGTGACGGTCACGGCTGGGGATGATTCCCGGCCCATGGATGTTTCGGTGGGCCTGCGTTCGCTGGCGGACAACTCCATGCACGTGCAATATCGCTTCCAGTGGTTTGATGCAAGCGGACGCATGGTCGAGGAAGAGCAGTTCAAGCAGACGCTGCTGCCTCCTCGCACGGAGTCTCGGTTGCGGAGCAATCCGATGACGACGAAGGCGAGCGATTGGCGGCTGCAGGTTCGCACGGCGAGAACGATCCGATGATGAAGAAAATAGTCAGGAGCGTTGGGCGGGGTTTTGTATTGAGATTCACAGCCCACAGAGGGAGTTTGGTTATGAACGGCAACGGCATGGTGGCGGCCATGGTGGCAGCGGCGGGAACGTACTTGTCTGGCATGGCAGCGGCGCAGGAGAAGCCCGCGCCCGCATTGATTGAACCCGAGTATGACCTCGTGCCCGACTATCAGGGGTGGGCCAACGCGTATGTACAAGCGGGCGAGCCGGAGATCGCGGTCGTGGTCTTTGAGGCTTCGTCGAAACTTGATCGCGTGACTCTTGAGTCGCTGGCCAGGACCATCAGTGGAAACAGCATCCCTGCGAAACTGCGATCGGCGATCATGCAGGAGTTGCAGACGCCGCCCGCGGATGTGCAGGTCGTGGACACCGAGTTTGCGATCGCTTCGGCGAAGCGGCTGGGCTCGAATCTGCGCCAGGCCGATGATCCTGAGGCACTACGTCTGCTGGGTCGCGAGATGAACGCGCAGTTGTATGTGCAGGTGCGACTGGTGCCCAGCCAACTTGCTGGATCAAACTTCAGCGTGCTCTTTGAGGCGACCAACGGCGTGACGGGGCGGTCGATCCTGAACTTCCAGTTTGATTGGAAGGGCGGGACCGAGGCGTGGAACATCAATCGCAACGCGACGCAGATGGTGCGGAAGTTCGTGGACACGTATATCGAGCGGGCCAACAACCCGTCTCGCTACACGGTGCGGCTGTTTGGATTGTCATCGCCGCAACAAACAGCAGCAGCGCGCAAGGCCCTGATGCGGGTCGAGGGCGTGACCAGCGTGCTGACTCGCGAAGAGAACAACGTCGCCGATCCGTGGGCGGGGGCAGGGTTGGGGGCGGAAGGTGGTAATCAAATCGCAAGTTTGACGCGGTTTGAACTGCGTTTGGCGCCGGGGACGGATGCGGACGCAACGGCGCTGCTGGGCGGGATCGCGGAAGAAGTCGGCGCGGCCCTGAGCGCGCGTGTGGAAACCATGCAGACAGCACAGGGCGCGGTCGCGGTACGAGTCGCTGATGTCGGCATGGTGATGCCGCCAGTCAAACCGGAAGCAGCGAACGCAACCGTGACCGTGGATACGACAGTCACGACAACCATCGGTGGCAAGAGCGAATCAACGACGACATCGTCGATGGTCGAGGTTGATCTTAACGATCCGGCCTGGAAGGACAAACTCGCGGAGGCGGTCCACTCGCACGACACGCAGCCCAAGGCGCCTGCGGCGGCAACGCCCAGCGCATCAACGTCCATTCAATCAACGCGGGCAGTCATTGATCCACGTGCCGCGGCGCGAGGCGCACGCCAGATGGTGTCTGGCACCAGCGTTGGTCGTGCCATGCGTGCTGATTGGCTGGCACATTACCAGGCAAAGGAATCACCTCGCATTCTGGTGTTGGCGAATCGGGCGACGACACCCCGGGAGCCATTGGTTCAACAGCAGGGCAACGCGACGACGCAGGTGATTGTCAGCGCGAACGGGCTTGGTAGTTCCAGCGTGACGAGCGGCGCAGCGATTGAGAACGGCGCACTTCGAGACCGGCCCCGCTGGGATGACCACACTTCCATCTTTGAGCAGCCCGAGCAACTGGCGTTTCAGGCACGGGCGTTGGAGGGCCGCATCGGAGCCATGTTCAGCAACGAATTGCTGGGCGCGACTCGCATCATTGATGCCGAAGCGGCCAAGGGGCAGTTCGCGACGGAGTTGCAGCAGCGCGAGACGATGGGCGAGCCGGAACTCATGGGCCTGCTCAAGCAGCGGGACATCGCGGACATCGTGGTGCTCGGCTTTGGTCGCGTGGTCGCCCGAGGCACGATTCAGCCTGCCGACGAGGTGGGCTGGGGCGATGACGATGCGTCGGCGCGAAGCGGGCAGGTGGTGATTTATACCTTCAAGGCGATTGATCTGCGCGACAACCGCGTGCTGGGCTTTGCGGACGCGACGGGCCTGGACGATAGTTTCACCACCGATGGCCTGAGCGACATGGCGACCAGGCTGGTGGGCAAACTGGGATACGACATGCTGCAGCAGTGGAAGTAGGCTGCTCAGCCCACGATATGACCATCCACCATTCGCAACGTGCGATCCGCACGGGCGGCGGTGGACTGGTCGTGGGTGACGATCAGCATGGTGTGCCCGTGCTCTCGGCGCAGATTCATGAGCATGTCCAGAATTTTGCCGCCGGTCTCGCGATCGAGGTTGCCGGTGGGCTCGTCGGCGAGGAGCACGCGGGGCTTGTTGATAAGGGCCCGAGCGATGGCAACGCGTTGACGCTCGCCGCCGGAAAGTTCGGCGGGTCTGTGCCCCAGGCGATGCGAAAGCCCCACGGTGTCGAGGAGGGTCATGGCGCGGTCTTTCGCTCCACCAGTGCCTGCTCGGGCTCTGCCCGCGAAGGCCAGCCCATCGCGGATCATGGAGCCGATGAGAACGTTCTGCAGGACGGTCAATTCGGGCAGCAGGTGGTAAAACTGAAAAACAAAGCCGACATCGCAGCGGCGGTAGGAGTCGAGTTCGCCCCGGGAGAACATGTCAACGCGCCGTCCGTCGAAAACGATGGCACCCTGCTTGTTATCCAGGGAGGCAAAGAATCCGTGCCCGCACTCGGGGCAGGTCAGCGCGGTCAGTCCGGCCAGGTCATATCCGCAGTTGGAGCACAAACCCACCTTTGGACCGATGGCATCCTGACGGTCAAGGCCGCCAAGCAAGTGCAGGAGCGTGCTTTTCCCGGAGCCCGACTGCCCCAAGATGGCCACGATCTCACCCGGTTCGACTGCAACCTTGACACCTCGAAGGACAGGAACGGGCACACGCCCCAGGGTGTAGGTCTTGTGCAAGTTCGCGGCGGCAAGCAGGGGCATGGGCGAGCAGCGTAGACCCGAGGTAAGAGGATCGAAGGGCAACAAACAAGGTGGATGCGTTCAGACCTTGGATTCCCGATCAATGGCGAGCGGGCCGGGGCCCCAAATCAGAATTGGTAATGCCATGGCCAGCATGACACTGTTACGGACGACCTGGCACCAGCCCACGCCGCCCTCGCAGGGCCACTCGATCTTGCCGAAGCAACTGCACTTGGTATCGATGCCGCGAAGGATGACACTGACTACGCCAAGGATGAAGGCGCCAAGCAGGGCCATGATGACCAGGGTCGCGCCGCGAGCCCACAGGCCAAGGATGAGCAAGGCACCGGCCAGGACTTCAGTCCACGGAAGGACGAAGCTCATCAGCGGGATCATGAACTCACGCGACCCTTCGAAGACCTTGAAACCCTTGATGGCATCGGCAAAGGCCTGGGGCTGGTCCAGTTTCATCACACCTGCGAAGACGAAGAGGCCGCCCAGCAGCAGGCGGCAGGGAAGGCTGAGCCAGCCCATGGCACGAGGTTGATCGGTTGGAGTGTGTCGCATGGTCATTGGTGTGAGCGGCGATGTGTGTGAGGGGAAGCGTGAAGGCCAGATGGGACGGGGGCTTGCGAGGCAACGAATCAAGCGGGTTCTACTTGGAGGCGAGCGAGCCAGAGACTTTGCTGGCTCGCAAGACAGATGCTTTCATGGTTGCTGCTTCACTCGTATGCCGGTTTTCCGGTGCCAACGGGATATCCAGCATCGCGCCAGGCAGGAAAACCGTCGGTCAAAACGTGGGTTCGTTTGTAACCGGCCTCTTGCAGGAGGCGAGCGGTGTTGTGGCTGGCATCGCACTGGCCCCCGCCGCAGTAGACCACGAGGATGGTGTTGGTATCGATGTAGTTGAGCGCGTCGGGCTTGCCATTGGAGTTGTAGAACATGTCGGCGGGCAGGAGATAGGCATCGGCGATATGGCCTGACTCGTACTCGTCACGGTGGCGAGCATCCACGAACTGGGCACCGAGTTTCTGCAATTCAATTGCATCCGCAAGCGTGATGTCAAGGCCAAGGATGCGGGGTTTGTCGGTTGATGGCGCTGGCTTGGAAGCGCTATCGGGAGACTGACTATTTGCTTGGCCAGATTGCTGGCCAAATGTTTGCGCGGGCAACTCAAACTTGGTCTCGTCGGGCTTGAGTTTGATCGGCTTGGTCGTGAGCACAGCGTGTGCGCCGCCTACCAGCACGCCGACGAATGCGATCACACAGGCCCGTTGGATTGCTCGCAGCATGGAATGCTCCGCAAAGCCGAAGCATTGGAGGCCTCGGCGGGAATGACAAACTCGATCAGCACAGATGGCCTCATGACCAAGGCTGCACACTGTTCGCGATGACCGGATTGTTTGCCGGTCGTGGGCCTTGTTCTGAATAAAAAACGTGCGCTGCTGCGCACGTCGTTCATGGTCAAAGGTGTTCGCAGGAGGATCCTGCCTTGAACGGCCCGGTCATTACTTGCCCATTACTTGGCGTTGGGATCGGCCATCATCGGGGGGTTGTCCTTCCAGGGATCCTTGGGAGCAGCAGCGGGCTGAGGAGCCTGCTGGGGGCGGATGAAGCCGAAGTAGCGGACACGCATCTGCGGATCGTTGGGATTGTCGGTGGTTGCGACGATCTCGCCACGAAGTGCGCCCTGGGTACCGGGAGCCAGACCAGAGATATTGACCGTCCAGGAGGGTGGGCTAGCGCCCTGATCTTCAACGGCATCAAACTTCATGAAGGGCTGGGCACCGCCCTGAGAGACTTCTTCGACTTTCAGAATTCGGAAGGGGGAGCCGGTGCGGCTGATGAGTTGGAACTTGCTGGTGACGGCCTGACCTGGCGTCAGGCCAGGCAGCGAGAGTTGGTTTGGGGACATGGTGATGTCGCCCAGCACTTCGCCCATGACCACGGTGCTGATGGTGCGAGCGGCATCGCTGCTACGGATCACGATGTTCTCGTTGAGCGGGCCAGTGCCAGCCTTGCCATCGATGGTCACTTCAACGGGGGTTTCCCAGACGGTCTCACCATCCGCGGTTTGCTTGGCTTCGGTGGTGCCGATTTTCACCTTTGCACGGGGCGAAGAGGGAGTCACCTGGTCAACCTTGAGGTCTTCCTTGCGGGAGATGATCTTGAAACTGGAGTTGGCACCAGCATCGCGCGAAACCTGGCCCACATTGAGGAACTGGGGATCGACGCGGAAGATGGGACGCACGTCGCTCTTGACGTGGAGTTTGAGTTGTGGTTTCTTCGGGTCGTTGGTGCGAACGGTGATCTGCGTGTGCTGCGGGCCGTTGCGGTGGTTGGGGTTGTACTTGCCCTTGATCGCGCCGGACTCGCCTGGTTCGTACACAAGTTTCTCAAGGTTGGGGATGGTGCAACCGCAACTCCCTGTGGGTTGACCCAGGAACTCGAGAGTCTTGGTGCCCTCGTTCTTGAAGGCGAACTCGAACTCGACTTCCTTATCGTCGCTGATGTTGCCGAGTTCGTGCGTGGCTTTCTCAAAGATCGCTTGAGAAGAAGGATTGGCAGCATCAACCGGGAAACGCTGCGTGGGGTCGATGTCATCGCCCGCGCCCTTTTCCTGAATCTGCTTCTGAATCTTCGCCACTTCCTCGGGCGAGAGTTTCTTCATCTGTTCGGGGGAGATGGCTGGAGCCGCACCGGTCTTGACGGCGGGGGGCATGGTGGCCGGCTGCCCAGCCGGAGTTGGCTTGACGGGCGACACGGAAGGAGCCTGGGCCCATGCGCTGCCCGAGGCGATCAGCATGGCAGCGAGCAAACCAAAGGATGACCCGACCACACGACTGTTTGTACTGTTTAATATACCGTTTATCATTTGGACTACTCCTCAAGAACGACACTGCCAACAACGGCGAGGACACCCAACCTTCCCCCAAGCCACGATGTCGATGCCTTCTGGTTTCCCGATCACTGCGGCCTGTTCAACGCTGGTCCGCAAAAAATCGTTCTATTCTAGAGTATTCGATCCGTTGAATCTGCGGTCCGGGAAAACGGCCATAAGACCAAGAAGACGGCGTTTTCACCGGCCTCGCTGATTTTCTCATTTTTCGTAACCTATTTCGAGGCAAAGTTCGTATACAGTCGCATCTGCCGAACATGGGCATCGTGCCCGAGTGACTCGGCATGTCTTTTGGACCCTGTATGGTCCATGTTGAACAACGATTTTTCAGGAGTTTGATCCATGCGTAAGTTTGCTCTCATCGGTCTGGTTGCGGTTGCTGGTCTCGCCCTGGGCGCTTGCAAGAGCTCGAGCACGACTGCCACAACCGGCAGCGCTGGCGCAGTCAGCGGCGAATGTAGCTCCACTAAAGAATGCTGCAGCAAGGAAAAGGGCGCGATGGGCGCAGTGAGCGGCCAAAAGTCCGAGTGCAGCAAGAGCTGCGGCGGCGATAAGGGCGCAATGGGCGCTGTCTCCGGCGAATGCTCCAGCACCAAGAGCAGCTGCACCGGTGAGAAGGGCGCGATGGGCGCGGTCTCAGGCAAGAGCGAGAGCTGCGCGAAGAGCTGCAGCGGCAAGAACTAAGTTTTTGTAAAACGGTTCGGTGGTGTGACGAGTTGTTTCTCTAGTAGATCGCCATCGCCTTACAGACACATCAGCAGTTTTTGAACCCACGCCCGCGACCTCTGGTCGCGGGCGTGTTCTTTTACAGTGCGAGGCTTGGGCCATTCCGATGCAGCCGCCTCCTAGCATGCGCGAGGCCAGAGCATTCTCCCTGGCCCGAGGAGCACTCGTGCACGTTCGCATGGAACTATCCCGCATTCTAATCCGCGAGTTTGATGACTACCAGATCATCGAACTGCGCGAGATGGCAGCAGACGATGCGACGCACGCGTCCGAGGGCAGCCCGCAGATGGAATCCATCGATGCACAGTCGGCAAACTATCGCAGTTTTCCCATCGTGATCGGTCTTCCCGAGGCTCAGGCCATCGAGCGCCGGTTGAAGGGCATCACCATCAAACGGCCACAGACCCACGACCTGCTCGCCAATGTGGTCGATGGGCTGGGTGCGAAGCTCGAATCCATCACTATTACCGATCTTACCGATGCCACCTTCTTTGCGACGCTTGATCTACGCAAGGAAAACGGGGAGCAGGTCCACATCGACAGCCGTCCCAGCGATGCGATCGCGATGGGCATTGCACAGGGTGTGGCGATCTATGTCGCTGAGCACGTCCTGAACGCGGCTTCAAAGGAAGACCCAGAGACAGAGTAAATCGAGGCCTTCCGTCTCGCATTAGGCCTCGCATTTGGCGAGTTGCACCTCAGCGATGCGAATGGGGCGGAGCATGAATCGCCCTGAGACGGCGACAGGCCCCGGGAGCGAACTGGGGGAAAGCGACGAAGCCGGATCGATCAATAGGCCCTGGCCCCTGCAATCCCATTGATGTTCGCCCGCAACGTCGGCGTGCCCGAGCAGTTCGACCTCGACCCGGAGCGAGCAACCTGGACGCACGAACGATCCGTACTTGAGGGCACGGACATGACCCAGCACCAGCCGGTACGACTTGCTGTCCTGGGTTGCGTCTTTAGTAGCGTCCTTGGTTGCATGCTGGGTTTGCACCAGATGGCGTGCCGCCTGCACCAGTGATTCGAGCATCATCACACCAGGCAGCACAGGGAAGGACGGGAAGTGGTCCTGCAAGTACTCTTCGGCGTTGCTGACGTGCTTGAGCGTGACGATGCGGGTCGGAGATACCTCAAGAACATGGTCAACCAGATCAAACTTCATGGGCGAGGATAGAGGGGCATCACTACGCTGCGTGCGTGCCGCAGACCCTCGCCCAGATCAAGGAAATGCTTACCCAGCGGGCGCTGGCGCCGCAGAAAATGTTCGGGCAAAACTTCCTGATCGACCACAACCTGATCCGCAAACTCGTGGATGCCTCGGGCGTTGGACCGGGCGATATCGTGCTGGAAGTTGGTCCTGGCACGGGCACGCTCACTGAGGAACTGCTGGCACGGGGGTGTCGGGTGATCGGGTGCGACATTGATCGCGGACTGTGCGCGTTGCTGCGAGAGCGCTTCGGGCCAGCGTCGAGGCTCATCCCCGCCGGCGCATCTTTCACTTTACTGGAGGGAGACTGCCTTGATGGAAAGCACGCCTTGTCACCTGACCTTGCAGGGCTGCTTGGCGAACTGGGCATCCATGCGGGAGCCAGCAACGCAAGCACGAACTTCAGGCTGATTTCCAATCTTCCCTACGGCTGCGCCACGCCCGTGATGATGATTCTGCTCTCGCGATGGCCCGCGTGCATGGGCCTGTTCGTGACGATCCAGAAGGAAGTGGGCGATCGAATGATCGCAGGACCATCGACGAAGGAGTACGGGCCACTGAGCCTGCTCGCACAGAGCGTGGCAAAGGTGGAGTGGATCGCAAAACTACCACCCTCGTGCTTCTGGCCTGCGCCGGACGTCACCAGCGCGATGATCGGCGTGCGCCGGGTTTCTACGCCCCGCACATTAGACCCTGCTGGTCTGCTGGCTTTCACGCAGAAGGTCTTCGAGCAGCGGCGAAAGCAACTTGGCTCGGTGCTGGGCACGTTGGGCCTGGTCGCTGCCGACATACTGCCGCCATCGATCTCGCCCACTGTGCGGGCGGAGGCACTGAGCGTGGACCAACTGATCGCACTGCACGAACGGGCCAAAGAAAAAAGCCCGGGCATTGCGCCGGGCCTTTGAGTGGTTCAGTTACTTTTGTAGTCTCATCTCTTGGTGCGTTTAGCGCTGGCCCAGCACTTCGTTGCTCTTGCCCAGAATCAGCGGCATGAGGTTGCGGTTGGGCAGGTTCAAAGCGCCCATCAACGCAGCCGCAGCGGTGGCTTCGGCTTCGTCGTCGCTGCCAGCCATGACGACCAACTGGTCGATGTGGCGTTGCTCGAGCATGTTGCCGAAGCGCTTGGCTGACTCGGTGACGCTGGCGATGAGCATCCCGCGATCCCCGCCCTCAGCAGCCGCGGCGGCATCGAACAGAGCACGCTGGGCGCGATCCTGGCCGACGAGACTGAGCACAGTGGCGATGCCTTCGCGACGCTGACCTTCGCTCTTGTCGAGGGCGTTGGTGAGTGGACCCGCCGCATCAGAGACCTTGAGCACAGGATTGCCTGCCATCGCCAGATCGCGGAGGGAACTGAGGCTGCGAATGGCGTAGGCCTCGGACTCTTCGGCGGAAATGCGTCCGCCAGCGGCGGATTCCACCAGACCATCGATGGTCTTGGCGAGCGAATCTTCGGAGGAGCCCAGTGGTCGCAAGGCAACGGTCTGATCCGCCTCGAAGCGACGCTGCTGTTCTGCGTAGACCTCGGGGCTGGTGAGCACCAGCATGGGCGTGGCGGCGGTGCGAGTGAAGCCGCGAGCCTCGCCGATGGCTTGGGTGCTGCGGTCGGCGGCGAAGCCGGTGACCACGATCAGGTCGACGTTGGGGGACTCACCAATGGCGGTCGAGAGTTCGGTAAGCGACTTGCCTTGGGGCAGGACCTGGTACCCCATTGTCTCGAGCATGGCCCGCAGGGGCTGGTAGAGTTCGGCATTGGGCGAGAGGACCACCGCAAACTGATCGGTGCCCGACGCAACGGCGCTGGACAGGGCGGGCACGACGCGGTCGCTGCCACTGAAGTCGGTCGTGGGTGCAGCGGCGGCGATGGCAAGGGCGGCCTCGGTCTGGACGCGACGGTTGGGGTAGGACAGAGCCGAAACCAAGGGCGAGTTGCCGGCGGACTGGCTCAGTGCGATTCGTCCGCCAGCGGTCTGCTCAACAGCGGCTAGGGCGCGACGAACCAAAGGCGTGTCCTTCTCATTCAAGGCGCGAGCGAGCACGCGCTGGGCGACATCGCCACCCACCGCAACGCCAAAGTAATCGGCGGTGCGGCGAGGAGTTGCACCCTCGGCGGCGGCGCCGGCAACGGGATAGGCGGGGTTGACATAGCCCTCGGGGGTATCACCCTCACGCGAATAGTTGCTGGCGACCCAGAGGGCCAGCGAGTCGGGATTGACGGCACCCGAGGCGCCCTCGAGTTCCATCGCCCGCTCCAGCAGTTTCATCGACATCGCCTCGTGATAGACGGGCGTGCGGATCGCATTCATCGCGAGGCCCACGGCGGGTTCAAAGGACCACAGCAGTTGGAAGTCTTCGCCCGGGAAGTTGGTGACTTCGCTCTTTTCCTCGTAATACGCCTCGGCGAGTTGGCGATACATCGGAGCGGCATCGCCCTGAACACTCTGCAGACGCTCCATGGCCTGGTTGCACGCGCTGCGCACCTGATCCGATGTGGTGGTGGACTTGAGGTCGGCGAGGAAGGGGAGGGTCATGCGATAGGGAATCTGTCCCAGCACGCGAACAACCTTCTCCTGCTGCGTGGGCGTCATCGAGAGCAGACCGGTCGTGAGGGGCACGATCGAATGGCGGCCCAGGCCGATCATGACGCTCTGAGACTCAACCGAGAGCGAGGCATCACGATCCTGCAAGTAGGCCTCAAGCAACTGGGGCATGGCATACTCACCCGCCTGGATGAGGCCTTGCCTGCCAAGCAGTCGGGCACGCTGTCCACCCTGCAGCAGTTTGATGTTCTGGGCGATCACCTCGGGATCACGGGCTCGATCAAGGCGACCCTTGTCATACAACTTGAGCAGACCGCCGGCAACCGCCTGGAGGTTGTCGGCACCTTGCAACTTGCTCGCGCGGGTGCAGGCATCGACGAAACGATTCGCATCGGTCTTCTCGACCAGGGCGGCAAACTCCTTGGCGCTGGTGACTCGGGCGAGCAATTGCGCACCCGTGGATTCCGCAAGGTCTGGGCGGGCGATCAGGACATAGTGCGAGAAGTCTTCGAGCAATTGCTCGTCGGTCACTTTGAGGGCCACGGACTTGTCGTCATCCTTGGTCATCATGGCATCCTGGGCGGATGATTGCTGGGTCGCCAGGACGCACATGCCAATCGAAAGCGCGAAGCCAGGCGTCAGCGCGAGGGCAGGCGAAAGGGCGAAAGCGGGCAGGGCACGGGCAAGCCCGGCAATGCTGGCAAAGCGACCATTGGGAACGAGACCAACAAGACGAAAAGCGAGCGATTCGGAACGCATCACGCATCAACTCCTGACAAGCACGGTGGTTGTTACCTAAATTGCGACAAAGGATTGCGACACACTATCTGGAGACGGTCCATTGGCGATGGAAGCAGTCCCCCGCACGACTTGTCCGGCGAGGGACGAAGCGCAGTACAGGGTAATTGAGAGGATAGGCGATCAACAGTTGAACGGACTTTTGCCAACCGCTTCACGCTGGATTGGCCCTTTGATTGCACCGACCACCCC
>CAYRPC010000098.1:0-12127 GCA_964425995.1 uncultured Phycisphaeraceae bacterium | reverse complement strand
TTCAAACGCAGAACAATGCGAAGCCTCGTCCCAAGTCCTTCCGTGACATGGATCCGAAGTTGGAGAGCGAGGTTGACCGCATCCTTGCAAAGAGCAACGCCACCGGTATTGACAGCCTCACTCCCGACGAACTAGCCACGCTCAAGCGCGGCACCGATCTCATGAACAGACTGCGACGCGATTAAAAGCAAAACGTCCAGCGAGCGATCACTGAAAAGTTGATTGGGCACTTCACTCAGCATTTCATTGGGCGTTTGCCCGTTCAGACCATATCGCAGCCTTGTCGTTTTCTCCCTTGGCAAGTAGTTTGTCCGCGATTGTTTTCGCAGCGTTCTTTGCTGGGTTGCTCGCGGGGCCTTGGGCCGAAGCAAGGGCTTCATAGGCCGTTTGAGCCAGTGGGAGCGCCTTTTCCACTTGCCCGTCCATGATTAGGGCGGTGGCGTATCCGATCACGAGTCGGTGTCGCATCGGGTGCCCTTCGGGCAGAGCCTTGACACCTGAATCAAGCGCCTGCTGGGCAAGGTTGACCGCGAAGGCGGTCTGCTTGCGATTCATTTCAACCCTTGCAGAGTTGCCCAACGTGACGACCGTTCGCATCGACTCAGGCTCCTTGCGGAGCATGACTTCTCGCAGGGTCTCAAGGGTGCGTGAGGCATCATCCAGCCTGCCGGCACGCTCATAAGCCACCGAAAGGTTGTTCAATAGGTTGAGCGTGTTGTTGTGCTCAAGGCCGAACACTTGCTCCATCGCGGCCCGCGTCGGCTGGAGTGTGGCGATGGCATCCTCGGGACGCTTGGAATCAATTTGCGTGGTGCCCAGGGCCAGGGCGACCATGAGGGTATTGGGATGGTTAGCGCCCATCACCCTGCCGGATCGCTCCAGCGTTTCCTTCAGCAGCATGATCGCCTCGTCATCGCGACCAAGAGCATCCAGCAGGTTGCTCAGGTTGGTGTTGGCGGCGATTGCATCGGGATGGTCGGCACCGAAGTGCTTGATGGTCGTGTCACGATTGCGGCGTGCCATCTGCTCGGCTTCTTCCAGCCGACCCTGCTCTCGAAGTGAGAGCGACAACTCGTTGAGCGCCACCATGGTGCGCCGATCTTCCATGCCCAACATCGCCTCTCGCGAGGCAAGCGCTTGTCGAAGCAGCGTTTCGGATTCTTCTTGCTTTTCAAGCCTCCGCAGGACCGAACCAAGGTGCATGCGCAGCTCGGCCACCACCTCATGGTCCTCGCCGACTTTCGCGATCACCTCGGCAAGTGCCGGGCGGAGCAGCGCCTCTGCCTCGTCGTTCTTGTCCAGTTCCATCAGGGCGACAGAGAGGTCGCCCGCTTCATCGCCCCACTTCGCAGGATCATCGGCCCAGATCGTTTTCGCAAGTTCGAGGGCGCGCCGACCATACTTCTCTGACTTGTCCGCGTCCCCGAGCGATCCATAGGTCTGGCGGATGACATCGTTGAGGCGCATGAGCACGACAGGCTGATCCTTGAACTCCTCCTCGACGTTGCCAGAGGCCTTGTCCAGAGCCTCGCGCACCGTCATCTCGCGTCCACCCGAGTACTCGGGCGCGGCGTTCTCCAGCAGGGTGATCAGGTAATTCGCTACCGCCTGCATCGTGGTTGAATCCTGCTCGGCCTTGGTGCGAGCAACCGACTCGAGGGCGCTGAGGCGTTCAACTTCTCGCAACTGGGCCGCGACTTGCTGCTGGGCACGCTCCGCCCGATTGGCTTGCCACAGGGCCGCGAACAGGCCGGCGGTCAGGGCGACGATCACCGCGGCGACCGCGCCCACCAGCGTGCGATGACGCTGTGCAAATTTTCGGGCCTGATACCACGTTGTCTGTGCGTGCGCGATCACGGGTTCGTGCCGCAGGTACCGACGCAGATCATCGGACATGGCCGCCGCGGATTGGTACCTTCGTGCAGGATCCTTTTCGAGGGCCATCCCGACGATGTCGTCGAGTTCGTCGCTGCGCCAAAACCAGCGTGTCTTGGGCGATTGCTTCTTGCCGCTGGATTGCGCACGCACTTCGAGGACGCGCGACAGTCGTTTGGGCTCGTGCCTGCGGACATGATCGATCGCGCTGAAGAGGTCCTTGCCTGCCAGATTGATCGGCACGTCGCCAGAAAGCAGTTCGTAGAGCATCACGCCCAGGGCATACACATCCGTTCGTGCGTCGATCCGGCGTGGATCGCCAGACAACTGCTCCGGACTCATGTACTCCAGCGTGCCCACGATCTGCCCATCGCGAGTGTGCATCGTGCGCGCCTCTGGTCCTTCGAGGGCGAGCCGGGCAACGCCAAAGTCGAGGACCTTGGGCTGGTTGCTGGCCTTGTCGATGATGATGTTGCCGGGCTTGAGATCGCGATGAACAACCCCGCGATGGTGGGCATGATCGACGGCATCCGCGATCTTCGCCAGCAGTTCGAGACGAGCGTGGCTGTCGGGCTGGACATCGCGGACAAACTGGGAGAGCGTGGGGCCCTCGACCAACTCCATCGCGATGAACATGCGTTCGCTGCCAGCAACGATCGCACGTCCAGCCTCGTGAATCTGAGCGATGCCCGGATGATGGAGCATGCCCAGGGCTTCGGCCTCGAGCTCGAAGCGGCGCAGAAGAGACGGGCTGATGACATCCGGACGAATCAACTTGAGCGCAACCGAACGACGGGGAGATTCCTGCTGCGCCTCATACACCACGCCCATGCCGCCCGAGCCCAACTTGCGCAGGATTCGATAGGCCCCGACCTCGGTCAATGATTCGTCCTGCGCACTCAGCGCTCGAAGCACGCCCCCCTGGGCCGCGGCGGCACCAGCGTTATTATCGAGCAAGGCGTGGGTCGTATCGCTGGACTCAAGCAGCGAAAGTACCTCGTGATACGCAGCAGGTTGATGCTCTCTGAGGGACCGGAGGATCGCCGCTCGTTCCGCGCTGCCGGATGGCAGCACCGCAACCTGATCAAAGACTTCCCTCGCGATCATCTCTGTCGGTCTGGCGTTCACAACTTTGCGCCTCCATCGCCACCCCGTCAACGTATTCGTTTGCTCATACGTTCAATCCATCAGTCACCATGGTAGCAATTGCCAGGTTCGGACCTTTACAGGCACGGTCCCTCGCTGAAAACGCTCAGGAACGAGTCAATGTCGGCGGGATCAAAGAGCGAGCCGTCGTTATTGAAGTCGATGTCATTGCAAGTCGCGCCCGCCGGCACGCAAGGCCCCTCGCTAAACACGCTCAGCAGCGAATCGATGTCAGTAGGATCAAAGAACGATCCGTCGTTGTTGAAGTCAATCGAGTCGCAGACATTGCCGATGGGCGTCAACAGCCGCACGATGCCACTTCCCAGGATGTTACCAGCGGCGTTACGAAGCAGGGCGATCATGTACACCCGCCCGTTGCTACCAAACTGCACGCTGCTGGTTGCAATATCCGCAACGAACACATTGTCGTTGGCAAACCCGTCACCATTGAGGTCAACACCGTCGCCTTCGCGCAGAATAACACCCGCAGTTTCGTGGACGATGGCGGTGTCGGTACTTGCCAGGCCGCTAGTCCGACCCGCGACGACCCAGACATTGCTTGGGTTGATTGCGCCGCCAAGAAATGTCAGAGCCTGAATTGTGTCGCTCCAGACTCTTGTCTCGCCTGGAGCGATAAGCCCGCCGGTCTGTGCGACGATGGTTTGGCCCGACGTGCTCCACGTGCTCACCCAGTCCAATCCGTCTGCGTTGCTGCCAAAGTACAGCCCTTCGCCGCCCGGGCCGCCTGATCCGACAGAACTCTGGTGTGCCGCGCTGGGCACGGGCATGAGCGAGAGGTCTGAGACCGGTGCCAGAAATCCCGACCCAGGTTTGATGAACCCCTCCTGGGCAAGCACGGTGTTACCGCGCACCATGACTTGATCGCTGATGGTTGACCCGTTGAGGCGTCCCACATACCACGCGACCGTGCTGGTGCCGCCTCCGCCGCCCCCTGCGTTACCGGTGATGCATCGCTCCGCAAAAAACTGGGTAAGCAGTTGGTTGGGAAAAGCAAGTTGTCCACTGGGCGTCGTAGTCGTGTTGGAGGCGAGCAGAGTTCCCAGCCCGGGTGCCGTGAGGTGCAGCAGCAGCTGGCTCGCAGGCGCATTCACAAGCACCGATGCTTGCAGGCCTGTCGTGCCGTCTGGCAGAATGTGGACGCTGCGTAACACCGGACCATACTGAACGCCAATTGGTTGCAGCAGCGCCGCGATTCCCTCCTGGGCGATGGTCGTCCATGTTCCCCCGCCGCCCCCGCCCCCGCTAGGCGTCCATCGGGTCACGAGTTCATCGTCGCTGGTTGGCCCGGATAAGTTGACCGGTATGGCCACTTGCCCGGCATCGTTGATGCCCAGAGACGAGCCGATACTTTCCCACAACCGCCCGCCTTGATACGAGACCTCGGTAGTTCGCAAGATAACCCGTGCCCCTGCCGTAAAAGTGGTCTGATCAAGCGTGGCAGAGACGACGAGATCAGTTGCGCTACCACCACCACTCGGCACCGCTCTGGCTCTGATCGCCCAGCGGTCTCCTCCCGGTGCGCAGGCCATGATCGTGAATCCATCGACGATGCTCGTGCCGGATGCGAAGAGGAGTGCAGTTCCTGGCACGGTGCGAGTTGGCGAACCAGCGATGTTGGAGTACAAGACTCTGGGCACGGTCTGCGCATGTGCTGGACACATGGTGCAGATCGAGGGTGCCAGACTTGCAGCAGTTGCGAGCAAATGCCGTAGGTTGATCCAGTGCTGGATGATGCGACATGATCGGTGCATAGCGGTGTCAGTTTGAAAAAGTCAATACTTGCGCATTGCAGACTTAGACAACAGGTTATGCCCAATTGCTCCATAAACTCCACGCCGAATCTGTGATGCCGTGTGATCCTCACAGGACGCTGATGGAATCTCAACGCCCGAGAAGTGGCATTTTTTTGTCTACCAAAGTCAACTTGGGCACTCTTCACCGCAATTGAGGAAACAGACCCCCACAAGTCCAACACCCATTCTTGCAACTTTCAGATTCTGTGGTACCTTCCAGCGTGTTCACCCTAACTCAAACCCATGCCACACTGCTGGCCCGCTTGGGCTCGCCAGCCGACGCTGCGCAACATGGCCAGGCCTGGGGCGAATTTCTTAATCGCTATGCCGAGTTGATCCGCGGATTTTGTCGGCGTCACAGCCTGCAACCCAATGACCAGGATGATGTCCTGCAGGATGTCCTGCTCTCGCTGAGTAAGGCGATGCCCGGTTTTCAGTACGATCCCTCGATCGGCAAGTTTCGATCCTACCTGAAAACCGTCGTCCTTCATGCAATCTACAAGAAGTTGTGTCAGGCGAGGCCCGGAGTCTCGCTAGGTGAGATGGAGTCGATGGCGGTGTCGCAGGCCCAGACGGCAACCGGCGATCCTTCCACCGACGCGCAGTGGGAGCAGGAATGGCGACAGCATCATCTTCGTCAGGCCCTGCGCGTGATCGACGCGGAGTTTTCCACACGCGATCGAACGCTCTTCGAGCGGTACGCGCTGGCAGGTGAACAGCCCGAGATGCTTGCAAAGGAGACAGGCTTGACGTTGGACGCTGTCTATCAAATCAAGAGTCGCATCACCAGGCGACTGAGCACGCTGATCGAGTCTCAGATCGCGGATGAAGGTTGAGCGTTTTCGAGCAACTCCCGTGTTACCCGTGATACCACCCAACAGACAATCCGAGATCAACTCCGGCTCAGGCGTCGGCGGAGCATCATGGTTTCAAGATGAGGCAGTGCTGCTGGGCGAGTTGAAGCGGTCACGTGGCACGTCGCACACGCTCACAATACCAGGGTACGAAGACCTGCGAGAATTGAAGCGGGGCGGGCAGGGAATCGTCTATCGAGCAGTGCAGCGCTCGACCAAGCGCGAGGTTGCGATCAAGGTGCTGCTCGACTCGGCCTACTACTCGCACAGCGGGCAGCGCCGCTTCGAGCGAGAGGTCGATCTGGCGGCGAGTCTGCGTCATCCCGGCGTCGTCCGCGTCTATGACAGCGGGCGGACGAGCGATGCCCGCTCGTACCTCGTGATGGAGTTCGCCGAGGGCTTGTCGCTGGAGGAGTTCATCGGGCAGGCCCGCAGCGATGTACGTCGCACGATCGCAACGTTCTTGAAAGTGTGCGACGCGCTCCAATACGCGCACACGCGCGGCGTGATTCATCGCGACATCAAGCCCAGCAACGTGCGCGTGGACAGCGAAGGAATACCACGCATTCTCGACTTTGGTCTCGCCAAGATTGGTGATGATGTCGCAGCCTCCAAGTCCGGCACGCCCGGAGCCAGAACCGCCGCCGGGTCGGCGAGCGAGCAAGTGACATCCCGCAGCGACACGATCACCACCACGGGTCAGTTCGTGGGCAGTCTGCCCTGGGCCAGTCCCGAGCAGGCCAGAGGTGACCATGATCAGGTCGATACGCGCAGCGACGTGTACTCGCTAGGGGTGATGCTCTATCAGATGCTGTCGGGCAAGTTCCCTTGCGATGTCTCAGGCCCGCTCCACACCGCGCTCAACAACATCGTCACGGTCCAGCCCATCCCCGTGCGTCAGATTCGCACTGACCTTGATGAACAACTCGAGGTCATACTCGCCAAGGCCCTCTCCAAGGAGCCCCAGGAACGCTATCAGAGTGTGGGGGATATGGCCGATGATCTTCGCCATCACCTCGCGGGTGAACCGATTCGCGCCCGCCGTGAGAGCGCATGGCGGGGCCTCCAGCGGACCGCCATGCGCTATCGCGTCATGGTTGGCGCTGGTGCGATCGCGCTCGCCGCCCTTGCCGTCGGCTCACTGCTTGCCTTGTGGTCCGCGAGCGAAGCTCGCACGCAGCGCGACATCGCCCAGCAGCAGACGCAAATAGCCAAGGACGAGTCCGCGCGGGCCATGCGCGAGAAGGACAAGGCAGAAGGAACCGTCAAGTTCCTCAACGATCTCCTCAGCGGGGCATCGACTGTATCGGGGACGGGCGTTGAGGCCAAGGTCGTCGATGTCGTCACCAAGGCCGCCGCGACAGTCGACGAATCCTACAAGAACCAGCCCCGAACGCTCGCGGAACTGCATTCGATACTGGGCAACATCTTTCTATCGCTGGACGACATTCCCAATGGGCGGTTGCATCATGTGCGCGCGACGGAGGTGCTGGCCACCATCAAGGACCTGCCCAAGGACGACATCGGCCTGCTGGTCGCACGAGGAAATATTGCCACGACCTATGCCTACGAGGGCAACTTCGTAGAGTCCGCGAGACTGATGCAAGCGGCCATCGACGGCTACAAAGAGCACGGCATCACCAAGAGCGCTGATCTCGCGGCTGCCTATTCCGTGCTTGGTGTCGCTCTGCGCCGCATGGACAAACTAGACGAAGCCATCGCTGCCTACCAGGCAGGCATCGATGCAGCACCCGAGCCGATTGATCCCAACGAACCGATAGTGCTCCTCGCGCGGGCGAACACGATGAACAACATCGCCAGCGCCTACCACTCCAAAAACGATTATGCCAAGGCAGAAACCGGGTACAAGCAAGCAATCGAGGTGTACCGCAGGGCCAAGGGCGATGAATACAGCGAAGTGATCGTGTCGACGAGCAACCTCGCGGTGCTCTATCTGAACCAAGGTCGCTTTCAGGACGCCCTCGACCTCCTGCTCCCCCTTCGTGACGCCGCAGAAAAGGTGTATGGTGGCGAACACAGGACCTTCATGATCTATCTCAACAACATCGCCAATGCCTATGAGCAGATGTCCCGCTACGACGAATCACTTGCGATCTATGAGGATGTGATCGCACGCTATCGCAAGACAGGCAAAGAGCACACGCCCGAAATCGTCGTGCCCCTGAGCAACCTGGCCGGTGTCTATGCCAAGGCCAAGCGTTTCGATGACGCGGTCCGTGTAGCACAGGAATCAATCGATGTTTCGATATCAGCGCTGGGTCCCAACCACTCTTCGACCTGGCTCAGCCGCCAGACACTGGGGCTGTGCCTGTCGAAGGCTGGTCGCGTCGAGGAGTCGCTCAGCGTGCTCGAACCAGTCTATCAGGCGACACGGGTGGGGGGGGATAAAAGCCCGATTGAGGAACTGTGGCGTCGCTGCCTCATCGCTTCGACATACGCGTACAGCCTCGCAGAAAATGAGCGGACCGAGGATGCACTGCGTGTGCAGCAAGAGGCCCTGGATACCTGCGTCGCACAGTTCGGCGAGTCGCACTTCGCAAGTCTGCGGCTGATGGAGCAGTCGACCAAGATTCTAGAGATAGCCGGCAAAGCCGAAGAATCAGCAGCGATGCAGGCTCGCTGGGACACCGCCAAACGCAAACCGTAACTCTGTGGCCCCGTATCTCTCCGCGCAAGAGCGCCAGCATGGTCGCAGATTCGTGACCAACCAATCGAATTCGTAAGCCATTACCAGCGCTTCGCCACATACGCTCATCCATGTACTCCATCCAAGTCGAGCACACGTTTTCAGCCGCCCATGCTCTCACCATCGCCGCAGTGCGAGAGCCTCTCCACGGCCACAACTGGCGCGTCATAGTCACGCTGGAGGGCCCCATCCTCGACAACGACGGCCTGCTCTGCGACTTTCACACCGTTCACGAGCATCTCGTCGAAGTTGTTGCGCGATTTGACAACAACAACTTCAACGAGGTCACGCCCTTCGCCGACAAAGAGCCCCGTCATCTCAATCCCAGCGCAGAACTGATTGCTCGCCACATCGCCGACGAACTCCAAGTCCGCATTGGTGCCTCGCTGGCCCCGCACGCACGCATCGCCACCGTCAGCGTCTCGGAAGCACACGCATGCGTTGCCACCTACTCTCCGAACCGCACTTGATTCCCCCTGCTTGTTCAGTCACGAGCTTTCCGGTGCGTCGCACTCCGGCGAGTTCCGGGAATTGTCCGCGCGTATGCCATGTCCCAAGACCTCATCGATATCCGCCAGACCCACGCCGACACGACCGCTCCCCACGGAGCGACGTACTTCCACCGAGACCTCTCCTGGCTCGCCTTCAATCATCGCGTGCTCGCCCAGGCGGCCGATGACAGCATGCCCCTGCTCGAACGGGTTCGCTTCATGGCGATCTTCACGAGCAACCTCGATGAGTTTTTTATGAAGCGCGTGGGCCTCATCAAGCGGCAGGTACACGCCGGGCTGGATACCCCTTCGCCGGATGGTCGCTCTCCCCGACAGCAACTCCACGCCATTCGCGAGGAAGTCTCGCAGTTGCTTGCCGAGCAGGTCCGAATCTGGGAGCAGGAACTGGTTCCAGCCTTGGCCAAGGAAGGCATCTTGCTGGTTCGCGAGAGCGAACTCACGAGCAAGGATCGCGAGTTTGTCGAGCATTGGTACCAGAACGAATTGTTCCCGGCCCTCACTCCGCTGGCTGTCAACCCAACCCACCGCTTCCCCTTCATCTCCAATCTCTCGAACAACATCGGAGTGTTGATCGAGAATCCCAGTTCCAGCGCAGCAGCAGCGCTGGCCAAGGCCGCGAGCGCAGCGAATCTCGTCAAGGGGAGAGCCCGCGTGGAGCGGATAGTGCCCGGATTGGCCAACGCGACGTTCGCTCGCGTCAAGATTCCCGTGGCCATGGGGGGCTTTCTGCGCCTTCCCGAAAAGTACGAGCGCCAGGGCAACGGTGCGGGCGAGCACAAAGCCAGGCGTGAGAACGTGCGATTCCTCCCCATGGCGGAGTTGATTCGTGCCCACTTGGGCGAGTTGTTTCCGGGCATGAACATCCTCGGACGCTTTTCTTTCCGCATCACGCGATCAGCCGGTATTCAGAAGGACGACCTCGATACCGCCAATCTTCTGCAAAGCATCGAGGCCGACCTCAAGCAGCGACGCTTCGCGCGCGTGGTTCGCATCGAGATCGAGCAGGATGCGGATGTGTCAACCGTTCGCTACCTGCTCGACAAACTGAACATGGTTCCGCAGGATGTCTATGAGCGTCCCATGCGGGTTGACTACCTCGCCCTCAGCGAACTCGCCGACCTCAATCGCCCCGACCTCAAGCACAAGCCCTGGAAGCCTGTCATTCCTGCCCGTCTGACTATCCAGCCCGGCACCCCCGCCAGCAGCGCCGCCAGCAACCTGTTCGCCCAGATTCGCAAGCAGGACATGCTCGTCCACCATCCCTACGAAAGTTTTCACGCCAGCGTCGAACGCTTCATCGCAGCGGCGGCTGCCGACCCCGATGTACTCACCATCAAGCAGACGCTCTATCGAACCACGCCCGACAGCCCCTTCATCGAGAACCTGATGCGAGCTGCGGAGTCGGGCAAGCAGGTGGCCTGCCTCGTCGAATTGCGGGCCAGGTTTGATGAAGGACGAAACGTCAGTTTCGCGCGCAAACTCGAACGAGCGGGTGTCCATGTTGCCTACGGCGTGATGGGCTTCAAAACTCATTGCAAGACCAGCCTGGTGGTTCGCAAGGAAAAGCAGGGACTGCGCTGCTACGCGCACCTGGGCACCGGCAACTACCACCCTAAGACCGCGCAACTCTACACCGACCTCGGATTACTCACCAGCGACGAGGCGATCACCAGCGACCTGGTGCATCTGTTCAACTACCTCACGGGCATGGCCAAGGAGCCTAACTGCGACACGCTCCTCATCGCGCCCTTCTCGATGCGCACCCGCATCGACCAGTTGATCCAGCGTGAGATCGATCTTGCCAAGCGGGGTAAGCCCGCCCGTATCTGGGCCAAACTCAATGCAATGGAAGACCGCGAGTTTACTGATCGGCTCTACGAAGCCAGCCAGGCGGGCGTCGAGGTTGCGCTGATTGTCCGTGGTTTCTGCTGCCTGATTCCCGGCGTCAAGGGCCTCTCCGAGAACATTCGCGTCAGCAGCGTGGTGGGGCGGTTCCTCGAACACTCCCGCGTCTATCACTTCTCGGGTGGCTCGCTCGACCCCACCGGGGGCGACTGGTACATCTCCAGCGCTGATTGGATGTATCGCAACCTTTCCAACCGTGTCGAAGTCAGTTGCCCCGTGCGCGATCCCCAGGCCAGAGCCCGCATCGCCAGGATGTTCGAGGTGCACGCGCTTGACCATCGCAACGCGTGGGACCTTCGCAGCGACGGCGTCTACTGCCGGCGTGTTCTCGATAAACCCGAGACATTCCCCGCCGACAGCCCCCAGCGCAGCGGGACCTTCGACACGCTCATGCGTGAGGCAGCGATGGCGTAGACCGACTTCCGTCGATCATGTTCCATATACAAAGTTCAAATGAACAACCGACCGGCATCGGGCCGGTCGGTTGTTCATTGGTACATAATACTTTGAAGATTGAAGTCCTGCATGAACACCACGCAGAATCGTCGCCCACGCCGTTGGTCAAGAGTTGGCCGTGCGTCGTGACAGCAGTAATCAAATCGGGTATCTGTTCAGATACCGCAGGCTGTGCACGGGCCTTCGCTGAAGACCAACAGAAAACTGTCGATGTCGCAAGGATCAAAGAGGCCGCCATCGTTGTTGAAGTCGATCGAATCGCAGGTTGCGGTGTCAGGAACGCAAGGCCCCTCGCTGAAGACGCTCAGGAAGGCATCGATATCGGTTGGGTCAAACGATGAGCCGTCGTTGTTGATGTCGATGTCGTTGCACACGGTCGTGTTGGCGGGCAACTGGACATAGGTCAGGTCGTCAAAGTACACGGTGCCGCTAGTAGGACTGCCATCGCCCACGAAGCGGAAGAACGTGATCTTGGTGTGATTGGGCAGGGGAGAACTCGGAACGCAGTTGCAGCCGCAATCGGGTTGAGTGCCGCGGTTGCATTCGTAAGACAACTGGATTTCCGCACGGGTGAAGGTCAGGTCAAAGCGCACCCATTGGTCATTGGTGGTGCCAGTGAAGTTGAGGATTTCCTTGGTCGCAACATCCTGGAACCCGACCTTGATGTCGATCTTCACACCCGCCGCATCCCCGACCAGCGGTGCATTCGCTGGAATCATGTAGTAGCCGCTGACAACCACATCGCCAGCGTTATAGTCAAAGAACGGATCAAAGAATGGATAGGGAGATGGGCAGGCCTGGGTTGACCTGCCCCCCTCAACCCGGTCCAGCTTCAGGTACCGTTGCCTGGGATTGGAC
>CAYRPC010000097.1:3113-12306 GCA_964425995.1 uncultured Phycisphaeraceae bacterium | reverse complement strand
AGGAGCAATAAATCTCGGAGAGTAAGCCGAATCGCGTTCATGGAGATTCCGATGGACCTGCAACAGATTCTCAAGACGGCGTACGAACTTGGCGCATCCGACGTACACCTCATTGGCAACAACCCGCCCGTGATGCGTATCAACCAAGTGATGACGCCGATGGAAAAGGTGGGCGTGATCAACAAGGAACAGGCCCGCGCGTTCTTTGATCAGATGAGCAGCCCGGAGACCAAGGCAACGTTTGAACGCCAGAAGGATGCCGACTTCTCGTACTTCATCGAGGGCCTGGCCCGCTACCGCGTGAACGCCCACTTGCAGAAGAGCATGGTCGGATTGGCCATGCGCATGATCAAGACCAAGGTGCCGCCTCTGCAGGCCCTGAATCTGCCAGAAGTCATCGCGCGTTTGACGTACCTGCCTCGTGGCCTCGTCCTGGTGACGGGCGATACCGGCTCGGGCAAGTCGACAACGCTCGCGGCCATGATCGAGGCTATGAACCAGCGGTATCGCAAGCACATCATCACGCTCGAAGACCCGGTCGAATACGTCTTTGAGAGCAAGCAATGCGTACTCGAGCAGCGCGAACTGGGGCAGGACATGCCCAGTTTCGCCAGCGGGCTCAAGCACGCCCTGCGTCAGGATCCCGACATCATCCTGGTGGGCGAAATGCGCGACCTTGAGACCGCGGCACTCGCGATCTCCGCCGCAGAAACCGGGCACTTGGTCCTGAGCACGCTGCACACCGTCAACGCCAGCCAGACGGTGGAGCGAATCATCGACATGTACCCAAGCACGCAGCAAAACCAGATTCGCTCGATGCTTGCGAACACGCTGCAAGCGGTCGTGAGCCAGACGCTCTTCAGCCGCACCGACCGTCCGGGCATGATCCCCGCAGTCGAGACGCTGCTGTGCACGCCCGCTGTGCGCAACCTGATTCGTGAGAATCGCACCTTTGAAATCCCCAACGTGATCGAGACCAGCCGCAATATCGGCATGTGCAGCCTCGACAGCAGCATCGCGGAGTTGTACTTCAACGGCTATATCAGCCGCGACGACGCGATTGCACAGGCGGCATTCCCCGACAAGTTGGAACGCCAACTGGCGGCCTAGGAACGGATGGGGCATCAGGCATCGGGCACTGGTGCTTCATAGTCGGCTAGCCCAAAGTGGAACGAGTTCTGGAAGAATGTCTGTTTGTGAGGAGTTGAAGTCACTCGTGCCTGATGTCCAGTGCACGGTGCCTTCCCGAAGCCATGCCCAACTATAAGTTCCAAGTTCGGACCAACAGCGGCCAGGTGCAGAACGGTGTGCTCGCCGCGGATAGCGCGGGCACGGCGGCGACGATCCTCCGCAACCAGGGAGCGCACATACTTTCGCTGACGGCGCTGGCCCAGTTTGGCGGCGCGGGCGGATTGCTTGGTAAGTTCCGCGAGATGAACGCGGGCAAGCCCAGCCAGAAGCAGGTCCTGGACTTCACGACTCAGCTCGCAGTGATGATCCGCGCAGGCATCAACCTCCGCGGCGCACTCGACGGTATCGCTGAGCAGACCGAGCATCTCGCGTTCAAGAAAGTGCTGACGCAACTCAAGCAGGAGGTTGAGGGCGGCAAGCAGTTCAGCGAAGCCATCGCCAAGCATCCCAAACTCTTCAACCCGTTGTACATCAACATGGTGAAGGCCTCGGAAATGTCGGGCTCATTCAGCAAGATGCTCGACCGCATCGCCACCTATATGCACCAGGAAATCGAGACCCGCAAGATGGTCATTGGTGCGGCGATCTATCCCGGCATCATCGGCACGCTGGCCGTCTGCGTGACGGTCTTCCTGCTGACGTTCGTGCTGCCCAAGTTTGGTGCCGTCTTCGCGGGCAAGGAAGACGTGCTGCCCTTTGCCACCAAGTTTCTGATGGCGCTCAGCAAGTTCATGGTTAACAACTGGTACTTCATCCTCGCAGCGGTCGTCGCCATCGTGGGCGTGCTCTGGGCCTTCCTTCGCACCGAGGTCGGGAGCTTCTGGTTCGATAAGTTCAAACTCTCCGTGCCGGTGGTGCGCACGATGTTCCGCTCGCTCTACATCTCGCGCTCGCTCCAGACCATGGGGCAGTTGATCAACGCTGGCGTGCCCATGCTCGACACGCTCTCGATCACGGCGGACATCAGCGGCAACGCCATGTTCCGCGGCGTCTGGAAGAAGGTGCACGCGGCTGTCAAGCAAGGCCGCAAGATCACGCAGGCGTTGCAGAAGGACGAGACCCTGCCCCGTGCAGTGGTCCAGATGATCAGCGCTGGCGAAGAGTCCGGAAAGTTGGGCGAGGTCCTCGACGAGATATCAGCGTACTACCAGCGTCAGTTAAAGGACCAGATCAAGGCAGTTACCAGCATGATTGAGCCCATCATGATCCTCTTGATGGGCACAGTCGTCGGCTTCATCGCCATGGCCATCATTCTGCCCATCTTTAAGATGAGCTCGATCGTGAAGTAATCGATAGTTGAGTCGATGCGTGGTGGTTCTCTCTGGGACAACCCCGCACCTTCAGGGATCGAACTATGGGACGCACATCCACAACACGAACGATTCGCGCCAGGGCCGGTTCAGCCCCGATGCGTCCTCGCTCGGGCTTCACGCTTCTCGAAACCCTCATGGCTCTGGTGATCGTTGGCGTGGGCGTGCTTGCCTTCGTCGATGCCCAGTCCAGTTTCTATCGCAGCAACTCCTGGTCCAGCCAGGCAGCGACCGCGATGCTCTTGGGCAACGAAGTTCGAGCATTGACCGAACGACTCTCCAGGCACGACCCCGTTACAGGGCTGACGATCAACACTGGATGGGGCGCTGAGTCTGGCGAGAGCGACATTCTCGACATCGACGATCTGGACGACCTCGACGGCGTGCGCTTTGGCCTTGGCGGCACATTCCCTGGTCCAGTCGATGCGTTTGGCCAGGTGATTCCGCAAATCAATTCCGATGGCAGCGTTCGCATGAATGGCGCAGATCCGGTGCCGCTCGAAGGTTGGAGCCAGCGGATCGTGGTTGAAAAGGTGGATCATTACAACTTCACGCAGGTGCGTGGGGACTACTACTTGCAGGCTGCTTCTGCGCAGTTACCAGCGATCGCGGTTGATAGCTTTCCACTTCGCGTCACCGTCTTCGTCGAGTTCACGCCATTGAGCACGGGTATCGCGCAAGAGATTACTCGGATGAGCTGGGTGATCACGCCCAAGTCGGTGCGATCCACCGCGCCGTAAATATGAGCGCACAGCGATGCGGGCTGGTCGCCATGGTACTGGCAGAGTGGTATTGGTAGAGATTTGTGGTTGGAGTTGGAGCGCGTGGATGGATCGGGCAAGCACACATGAGCACGACGAACAAACAGTCCGCCATCAAGACTCTCGCTAGCGTCATCAGCCCTGCTGCGCTGCTCCGGTTGCGCGCAGGGACCACCCACGCATCGGAGCGCAAGCGTCGGCGACGTGGTGTGGCGGCGATCCTCGCGATGATGTTCCTGATTATGTTCGGTTCACTGTCGGCTGCGATGGCGATCGCTAGCCGTGGCAACATCACCACCGCCGCTACGCACTTGCACGTTATTCGTGCCCAGAGCGCAGCCGAGACGGGGTTGGGCGTTGCGGAGTCGAGACTGCGTGAAGCGGCGAGTCGGTTCCTGATGTCCGACAGCGACATCACTGGCGACTTTGGCTGGGACCTCTGGCGGGGCCAGTTGTCTGGTTACTCGACATACAGCGTCGTTCCTGGTCGCACCGGCCCTCAGAACGCCGGCGCGCCGAGCGGCATTGCAATGGCCCTGGCCCAGGCTCACTCGATGGAAACAAACATCGTGACGGAAGTGGGCATCACCTCGGTGACCATCGCCAATGCACCGGGCGGCACGAGCACGAGCGTCTTCAAGGGGACGCAGTGGGTCTATGCGCCTGGGATTGCAATCACCGCCCGAGATGCCGGGGCAAATGCGCCGGCACCGCTGAGTTATCAGGTGACGTACGCACCGCTCGCCAACGGCACTGATGTGCGAGTGATCGTGACCGGCTATGACTTCAATTACAACCGGGGCGGGCAGCCGATCACACGAACGATCAGCAAGGACTTTCGCGTCACCAAGCGCATCAACCAGGCGCTGATCAGCCCGACGCGCGTGATGCTGGGCAAGAACGTCCAGGTCATCGGTGATCTTGGTCTTCGCTACGACGACGTCGAGTTCAATAACGGCGATCCGCTCGTGAGCCGCAGCGACTTCCGCAACATGAACCCTGCTCTGGATGCCAAGCTCAACAGTTTCTTCGAGGCGTTGAAGGTTAGCGGTGCGGACCCTGATGGCGACAATCGCCTGCGCACCAACCACCCGGCGGAATCCGCTGCTCTCGAAAGCGCGACCCAAGAGTATCAGGACGATACCAGCACCAGCGATGAGCCCTACACCGACGTGACCGGCGATGGCTTTGTCGACGAGTATGACATTTTCCTTGCCCACTACGACACGAACAATGACCAGCGTGTCAGCCTCGCCGAGTTTTCGAGCGGTGCCGGGCAAGTAGTCGATGCCGATCTCTTCGCACTCATCGACGGCAGCGACCCGGATCGCAATCGTAACGGGCGCTACGGATTCATTGATGCCAACGGTAACGGCAAGCTTGACGGTTCTGAACCATTTGTCGATGTACAGAATGGCGCGAACGTCGATCAGGTGCTGGGGTACCTGGACGGTTATCTCGACCGACGCGATCGATATGTCAAGTTGGTTGGTGGCCTCGCATTCAAGACCAATAAGTTTGACTGGGAGACGGAGCGGGGTGCGATTCCCGACAAGATTCAGGGGGCTATCCGCCCGGGCGAGGGCACTTCACCGCAGTCCTACAACCGCAGCGACGACGAGATTCCTGAATTGAGCGCAGATAACTTTGTGACCGATCGCAACGGGTTGCAGACCGCAGCGAACGGCCAGCCATTCACAACGCAGGTCGCCAGCCCACAGTCCATCCCGGGATTCACCGCCAGCGTGCAGGCGCTGCAGGCAGATGCGAACCTCGATGGATTGCCCGACAATCATGCCACTGCGTACTTCGAGCGCATGCCGTTTAACAGCCCCAACTTCAGCGATTACTACTACCGCCCGGTCTATCGCAACATGGTCTTCCGAGACGTTGAAATTCCCATGGGAATAAACGCCCTCTTCGACAACTGCTGGTTTATTGGCGTGACGTGGGTGCGAACCACCGCTGACTGCTCTCACATCATGTTCGGCGAATATGGTCGCGCGAACCTCGACGCGACGAGCGGTCGTCCTGTGCCCGCCTTGGTGCGGCGCATCTATGGCAACGACCCTGGTGAGACTTCCTACCCGACCATGCTCCCTGCGTCGGCCATCCCGCCCAATCAGATGATCCTTATGGCAATAGCGCCCAGCTATCTCGACAAGGGCGACATACCTGCCAACGAAGTGCAGTACATCGAGTCCAACAATGGCTTCGGCTACAACGACTTGCCCGAGCCGCTGGTGGTGAGTGGGCGGCGTATTACGGACACCAAGGAAATCTCGAACAACATTCGCTTTCATAGTTGCCTGTTTGTCGGCAGCATCGTGAGCGACGCGCCGCAGGGGTTTGCCCAGGCTCGCAACAAGATTCAGTTCACGGGCAGTACACGCTTCGCCCAGCAGCACCCGGACTATCCGACATCGGCAACCTACAACCCGCAGTCGGCTGATGTCGATCTGATCAAGCGCAGCAGCATGATGCTTCCCAACTATTCGGTGGACATCGGATCCTTCAACAGCCCGACGACGCAGAACGTTGCGCTCCAGGGCGCGGTGATCGCCGGCGTGCTCGACGTTCGTGGCAATGCGGACATCAATGGCGCGCTCATGCTGACCTACAAGCCCGAGTTTGGCGAGGGGCCCTTGCGTGATATCACAGGCGCTCCTGTGGGCAACCCGTCCAGCTTTAATACGACACTGGGATACTTCGGCCCCGATGATGGCGACGAAGAATCGCTTGATCCCAACACCCTGCCAGTGGTCAACGGCCAGCGCATCGTGGGGTATGACACCAACGGCGATGGCCTCGCGGACGTTCCGGCTGGTGGGCCCCAGCCTGCGGGATCGACCGTGGTGCCGTTCAATGGCTATGGCAAGGTCACGCTGCGGTGGGATCCCAACATGCGCCTGCCCAATGGCATCAAACTGCCTCTGCAGTTTGAGCCGCTATCTTCGACATACCGGGAGGGCCGCTGATGCTCCGCACGATTCACACAGGTCATACACGTCACACCTGCACGTCCGCCCGCACCGACTCACACGCTCGCAATGCCTTCAGCATGATCGAAGTGCTGGTCGCGCTGGTGATAAGTTCGCTCGTGATGACGGCGGCGATCACGGCACTGGATACGTCCTTCAAGGCGTACAAAGTGACGACCGAGAGTGCCTCGACCAACGTTGTGGCGCGAATGGTTGTCACGCGAGTCTCATCGCTGGTGCGTACGGGAACGGACTTTGGGCCCTTTCCAACCGACGTGCTCGACACGACGCTCAACCCCATGCAGTCGACCTTCATGGAGTTTCGCACGTTCAGTGACGAGGCAACCGACTCATCAACGGTCATTCGCCTGGAGCGTCGCGATCCGGATGCCAACGGACTTGCGCCCTTTGAATTGTGGTATGTCGAGACGCGCATCGCCAACGGCGCGGTCACGCTCACCGATCAGCGACCGCTCCTGACGGGCCTTGAGGATCTTCGGTTTACGCTGGAGTATGATGTTGGCCCGCGCCTGCGCAAGGCGACCATGGACATGACCGTTCGTCCCAATGACTACCAGGACGCTGCGTTTCATGCCCCGATCGAAACGCCCAGTATTCGCCTCGTGACATCGATGGCTCCGAGAAAACTCGACATCGTGAACTGATCCAGCGAATGTCCCTGCTCGCCAATTCAGTCACGCCACTCGCGCAGTGCGAATCGCATCGATCACACGAGTCGTGCGCTGCTCGTTCTTGTAGTCATTGACGATCAACGCCGCGTGGACCACGCCGGGTATCCACCCAAGCAACGTCAGGATCACGTTGAGCAGTCCCTGCACAACCCTGCCACAACTGAACACGGCGAGGGGAGGGAGGATGATGGCAAAGACGTATCGCATACGAACTTATTCGGGTTCGCATCAAGGCAATTTCACGCCAATTCTCGCCACTATCAGGCCACCACATTCAGGCAGGCAAGGCCCGAGGAAGCTTTGGAACAACACCGACACGGGCAATTGAAGGCTCCTCGATCTCGTCCTCCTTCACATGCTTGCCTGCGATCAGCACGTAAATCGCTGGTACGACGACCAGCGTGAAAACCGTGCCAACCAGCATGCCAACGACCAGGACAATCCCGATGCTATTACGAGACTGCGCGCCCGCCCCGGTCACGAAGACCAGCGGCAAATGCCCGAAGATCGTCGCTGCTGTCGTCATCAGAATCGGACGCAAGCGCGTCTGAGCACCCTCGCGGATGGCCGTGATCTTGTCCTTGCCTTGCTCCTGCAGCGTGCGGGCGAACTCGACGATCAGGATGCCGTTCTTGGCGATCAGGCCCACGAGCGTGATGAGCCCGACCTGTGAGTAAATATTGATCGTCGTCAGGTCGGAGAACGTGAGCACCAGAGCGCTCACGATCGCGAGCGGCACGCTGCCCAGGAGGATGATGAGCGGATCGCGGAAACTGGCGAACTGGGCCGCGAGCACGAGGTAGATGAGCGCGAGCGCGAGCATCATCGTCTGCACGAGGCTTGAGGCTTCCTTGCGAATCTGGCGCGACTCACCTGCGTAGTCAATGCCACTGCCGGTTGGAAGAATTTCACGTGCCTTGGCCTCCAGGGCAGAGAGGGCCTGTTCCTTGGTGACGCCTGGCACGACCGCCCCCTGCACGCGGAAACTGTTGCGCTGCTGGAAGCGATTGAGCGAGCGCGGGCCGACCTGCGACTCGATCTTCGCGAACGAAGACACGGGAATCATCTTCCCATCGGGCCTCGCGAGTTGCACGCTGAGCAACTGCTCCGCATATGCACGCTGCGCATCGGGCAATTGCGGGATGACCGTGTAACTTCGTCCGTCGAGATTGAAGCGGTTGACATATCCGCCCGAGAGCAGCACCGAGAGTTCTCGACCCGCGATCGCAGGATCCAAGCCCAGATCAGCGAGTCGTGCGCGATCGAGCGTGATCCGAGCCTGCGGCTGGTCGAGTTTGAGATCGGTGTCGGCATACAAGAACATGCCACTCTCGAACGCGAACCCCACAAGTTGACCCGCAAGTGCCTGAAGTTCCGCAGGCTCTCGCGAACTTGTGACAATCATCTCGACATCGAAGTTACCAGCACCAGGCAGGCTCTTGGGCAGCGCGGGAAAAACCTGTACCTGTGGCACTTGCGACAGCCTGCCATACAAATCACCCACCAGTTCTTGTGTGCTGCGGGTGCGCTCGCCCCAGGGAACGGTCTGAATGCCGCCAAAGCCGCCCGTCGCCGTCGTGATCTGCCAGATGTACTTGGTCTCGGGCAATTCCTTGAGCACGCTTGCGACATTGCGTGATCCCGCGATGGTGTAGTTGAGCGATGCCTCGGGTGCGCTGTTGACGATCAGGAACACGCCCGATTGATCTTCCTCTGGTGCCAGTTCCTTCGGGGAGAACATGTAGAGCGCTGGTGCCGTGATCACCGCGCCAACGCACAAGAGCGATACCACGCGTGGCATCGTGAGAATGCCCGTTAGCATCCATCCATACACGCGCTTGATGCTGTCGAAGCGTGCGTTGACCCACCGTGTCCACCAACTCTGCCTGCCAGCATCGCTCACCAGCATCGCGCTCATGATCGGGCTGAGCGTCACCGCGACGATTCCCGAGACCACAACCGCCGCAGCGAGCGTGAATGCGAACTCCCGGAACAGGATGCCCGTCAAGCCGCCCTGAAACCCAATCGGTGCGTAGACCGCCGCCAGCGTGATCGTCATCGAAATGATTGGTGCAAATAACTCGCGTGCACCCAGCAACGCTGCCTGGATACGCGTGTTCCCCTCGCGCACGCGTCTCTCGATATTCTCGACCACGACGATGGCATCATCCACCACCAATCCCACAGCGAGCACGATCGCTAGAATCGTCAGCAAGTTCAAACTAAAGCCTGCTATATACATAAACCCAGCGGCCCCG
>CAYRPC010000097.1:0-3013 GCA_964425995.1 uncultured Phycisphaeraceae bacterium | reverse complement strand
GCGGCCCCGTCACGCTCACGCACGATGATGTCCGCGAACTGCTTCGCATTGCGTAGATCCGTGTCGGTCAGCAGTTCGACCTGGATCGAGTCGCCCTGCGTCCGCCCAACCGTTGCGATGAAGTTGTTTCGAGCCAGCGCAGAGTCCACGTCTCCGGGCGATAGCCCAAGTTGCGCGAGCTTTGCCGGATCGAGCCAGATGCGCATCGCTGGTGCTCGTCCGCCCAGAAGCTGTGCCCGCTGCACGCCCCGCACGCTGAGCAGTTCCGGCTCGATCTGGCGTGAGATGAACTCGGTAAGTTGCACGCGATCCATCGTTTCGCTGACTGCGCTCAGGTAGAAACTCGCGAAGGGCCGGTCCGCTCGTGTGATCTCAATTGCTGGTGCCTCTGCGGCTGGCGGCAACTGATTCCGCACAGCCTCAAGGCGAGCACTGACTTCCGCCAGCGCCCCCTTGCTCTCGACGTTCAGTCGCAGCCGGATGGTGATCAAGGACTGCCCGGCTGTGCTGGTGGATTCGACGTAGTCCACACCGTCCACAGCGCTTACCGAGCGTTCGATTGGCGTCGTGACGAAGCCGCGCACATCTTCGGCGCTTGCGCCAAAGAAGCGCGTGGTGATCGTGATCGACGTGCTTTCCATGCTTGGGTACTGCTGCACGGGCAGGTTCATCGCCGCACGCCAGCCGACCAGCAGGATCAGGAGGTTGACGACCACCGCAAGGATTGGCTTCTTGATGAATATATCGGTGAATCGCATAGAAAACTCAGGCTGGAGACTCTGGGCACGAATCATTAATCGATCGTGATAGTCGATGATGCGGATGATGAGAACCAAGAACCGTTCGATCAATCACTTCTTGTCAGCGACATACGAACCTTCCGCAGGCTTGGGCGTTTGTGCAGTCGCGCTGTCAGTCGGACTTTTCGGCTCTCCGCCCGGGGCAACCAGCAGACCTTCACGCAGTTTAAAAGAGCCTTCTGCCGCGATCTGCTCGTTTACCTCAAGACCCTTGGTGACAATCACGCGTGCGCCGATGGTTTCGCCCAGCGTGATGAAGCGCTGCTTGGCCCGGAACATCCCGGGCTTCTCCGCATCGGGCACGAGCGCAAAGACGTGATCGCCATAGGTCGCGCGCCGAACCGACATGACTGGAATGGTCAGCACCGTTGTCTGCTGCCCACGCGGGAACAGCACCGAAAGGCTCATGCCCGGACGCATCCACTTCGGGGCCGGCTGCACCAATGCTCGCGTTCGGATGGTGCGAGTTGCCTGCTCGGTTTCGCTTTCCTGAGCCGCTACCACTGCTTCCGCGAGTGCTTGCCCGACCTGCCCTTGCATGTTTGTCGTTGAGAGCAGTTGCACTTTCTGCCCAAGGCCAACCTGCGTTGATAGGTCCTGGGGCACCATGAAGTCCACGAACAACTCATCGCTCGTGCTCTGCAGAATCGCCAGCCGCTCTCCCGCGTCGATGTACTGTCCGGGATGAATCTGGCGCAGGCCCAATTTTGCCCCGAACGGTGCCACGATCGTCTTCTTGGCGATCTGCGTTTCGACCAGCACAACATCCGCCTCGGCCCGCTCCACTTCCGCCTTGGCGATGTCCATCTCTTCCTGCGAACTCGCCCGCATCGCCACAGCCTTGCTCTGGCGATCAAAGCTCGCCTTCGCCAGATTCACGCGTGCGACCGCCGCGCGAAGCGTTGCTTCCTCGACCCGCGTGTCGAACTTGACAAGTTCCTGCCCCGCCTCGACGCGCGAGCCTGATTCGAAGAGCACCGACGTGATCGTGCCCGCGATCTCTGGGCGCAACTCAACGGTCCGAATCGCGGCGATCGTGCCCACCGATCCCTCCGTGGGCAACCACGGTTCCTCCGTAACGCTCGCGACGATGACCGCTTCCATGGGCTCAAAGCCCGGCTGTGCGCCCGCCGCCATGGCTTTCTGAATCTGGAAGTACTTCCACATGCCCAGCCCTCCCAGGGCGAGTGCACAGACGAGAACGAATGCTATTGGCCAGCGTTTCATATCGGAGTTCCTTGCTTGACTGCCTTCTCAGGCTTTCTTGGAAAGGTGTTGGTCTATAAGTGGTTTGGGACCGTTGTTCGTCGAATCTGTCCGCAGTCTGATCAGCAGCATGTCTTCATGATCGTGACTTTGTCTTGCGCTGCGCGGGACGAGAGGGACGAGTCGCACCCGTGGAGCGAGTCGCAGCGGCGGCACGCGGAGACAGACGCCTTTTCGGTGCGACGCCCGCCAAAGTCTTTGATGCTGGCCTGGCCATGCCCGAGGTGGCTCTGCGTCCCTCATGCATCGCAATCACTTCCTTGAGACACTGTGCAAAGTCACGCAAACGTTCCCGCGAGAACGCACGCGTCCCGAAGACAAAGCTCATCCACAGGCCGTCACTGGCGCATAGCACGAGCTGCGCAAGCCCTGCGGGTGTTTTGTCCGCGACCATCCGCGACTCCATGCTCGCGTACACCGCTCGGATCGGAGTTACATGCCGACGATGCTCGCTCATTGCCGCGATCACGCAGATCGATGCGGCCCGCAGCGTCTCCGTCCATTCGTCCGGCTGGCTGATGCATCCCCGCAGGATCGCGCGTGGCACACGCATCGGGCCGGGTTCTTCCGCGGCGATCGACTCATCAACGTCCGCCTGCCAGTCGTCAACGACGCGCCGCACAATCGCGTCCAACAGCGCATCCTTGCTGGGAAAGTGATGCAGCAGGCCGCCCTTGGAGACTCCCGCCCGGGACGCAACCTTGTCGAGCGTCAGCGTGCCGATGCCCTGTTCGAGAATCACGCCCTGCGCCGCGTCCAGGACTTGCTCCCGAAACGAGTGTGCGGGCGAGGTGGAAGGGCCATGCTTATCCATGAAACATGGTACGACCGTCCAGCCGGTCGGTCAAGACCGTCTGGACGGTCTTTATCGCTGCGATGCATCAGGTCGCGCCGACCGTGATCTGAGCAACCGTCCCTGCCCCCGCCCCAGCCCCTCCCCCCAGGGG
>CAYRPC010000096.1:0-12553 GCA_964425995.1 uncultured Phycisphaeraceae bacterium | reverse complement strand
CGTCCCCCCAGCCCCACCCCCGCTCGTATCGGTCGTCAGTGAGCGAACTTTGTCCACCAGGGTCCGCTGGACCTCTGCGCCGGTGGCGTCTCCGTCTGCGTGGATGATGCGGTGATGTGCGTGTCCGCCTTCGCGACCGAGCATGAGTTTGCCAGACGCGTCGCGATCCGCTCGCATGCCCCAGGAGAACAACTCCTCGATCAGGCGAGGACCTTCGCGTACGACCATTTCTGCCAACGGCTCGTCCACCAGTCCGGCACCGGCCGTCAGGGTGTCCTCGTAGTGCGACTGGATCGTGTCGCGCTCATCGAAGACACTGGCAATGCCACCCTGGGCCCAGGCAGTATTGGTGTTCTTGAAGTCTCCCTTGGCGAGCACGATCACGTCGCCATGCTTCGCTGAAGCGACCGCTGCACGCAAGCCAGCGACACCACCACCGATGATGAGGGTGTCTGTGAAGATCTGCGGCAGCAGACTGCTGCGAAAGGGAATTAAGTAGCGACGTTGGTGGAAGATGGGATCCATCAGGAATCGAAGTCAGCAGGCCAGTGAGGACTAGGGTTTATTGGATGAGGGACGCACACTGTCAGTCAATCACCGACATCCGCAGCCGCTGCCACAGCCTGCTTCGCTCGCGGCTTCTTCCTGCTCGACCACGATGCCCATGCGATCAAGTTTCGCCTTGAGGAACTTGGCGTGGTGCTCGACGTGCCAGGTATTCAGCGCGACATATTGCTTGAGTGTCACGGGTCCGCGTGTGGGATGCATCATGGCTCGGCTCCACGAAGCGTCGTCGAGCGAGAGCAGCCACTGGCAGGTCCACTGGCGCAGGGTGTGGATGACTGCCATGTAGCCACCCAGCGCGTTCATCACCCGCGAGCGATCGCCCTCAGGATTTTCGGCGTATTGCTTCTGGGCGTTCTGGTAGAGGTTCGCATCCACAAACGCATCCTCGTCCCAGGCATTGACCACGGGAGCGTCTTCACCGACAATGCGGCGCATGCGATGCACCGCCGCGAGTTCTGCGTCGGCTAGGTGCCCGATCAGCACGCGCACTGGCCAACGCCCGACACCGGCATCGGGCAGGAATGCCTGATCGATCTGCTGCTCGCTCAGTTGGAAGACGCGCTGGTCGAGTTGCTCGATGCCTTTGCGAGCCCGCATGACCAGGTGCAATGTCGGCAGCCCGGCCAACTCCTCGGCGGTCATTGGCTTGATCAGATTCTCGGCCATGTTGCCCATAGCACCCTTGTTACCTACGGCACCACGCAGGGTGCCTTCGCCTTTGCAACAGCCACCAGCAGCGACCCCAGCCGTGGCTGCCGTCTGGCCAGTCGAATTGGACTCACCTTTGCAGCATGACCCTATCGCAGTCTCCGAGCCTTTGCAGCAGACGGCGGAGGAAGCGTCGGAAGCGGTATTGGAAGAAGTGGGGGACTCGACGGTATTGGTGTGGGACATGCGCAACCTCGATGTGGCTCAATCAATATGGCTCGCGTGGATGGGTACTTGAACCACGAATCCCAGAGCCATCAATCTTGAGCCAGCAATTCTAGTGCGCATTTCCGATCAGGTGGACCACCCGCACCATGCCCCTGGACCAGTGGTTTTCGGTGGCTGGGGGAATCATTATTTCGCCTTGCTATTTCGCGTTGATCCGCAGTTTCTTGATGCTTTCGAGCAAGTCGATTCGGCGTTGAGCAAAGTCGATGTCGCTGTCGAGTGCCTTCATCTTGCGCAGGAGGCTCATGGTTGAATTCGCCTCTTCGACAGCGGCGTTGAATTGTGCAGCGGGCATCGCCATCAGTTCATCGTGCTCTCGCTGGTCAATCTCTGCTTTTGTCTTGTCGGATGCGAGCACATTGATATCGACCTCCGTCGATCGAATTCTCATCACGCCCCAGACAAAGGCACCAGCGGCAAGAACCAAGAGAGCAATCACCAACGCCAACTTCCGCTGGTTGGTCATTACGGAATGTCCCTCGTGTTGAAGTCCCAGTCCGCACTCGTTGCGTAGTTGTTCCACTGCTGCATATCGCGGAATTGCTCGATGTTCTGCATGCGCACGCTACCGTCAAACTTCACGGCAACAGCCAACCCGCCGTCGGCACGCTTGGGCTGGTGGCGAGCATCGATCATGCCGTAAGCGCTGGGGAGTGCGGAGCGGACGAACTTGTTTGAAGTTCCCCAGCCCCATCCAAGTGTGTAACTTTGTCCGTATGTGCCGCGATTGATGGGATGCTGACGTGGCGGGGCAATGAGCCAATGACCGGGGAGAATTGGTGCGTTGCTTCCTTCGGGACGGCTCGCACCCCAACTCCAGAATCCACCTGGATTCACGTCTCCGCCGCGTGCCGACGCGAATACCAGCAATCGTTCCGAGAACCGAATATCCCCTGCGTATCGAACATAGAAGTTGCCGCCTGATGCGCGTGGATTGCCGCGAGGCGGATTGGGAACTCCCCAAGACCAAAAGCCCTGTGGATCATTTGGCTGGCCTCGGAAGCCTCCTTGTGCATATGACCCGCCTACGTAGACACCGTTCATGCCTAGTGTCGGATGCCAGTTCATAGCTGCGACAAAGCTATCGGAATTGTAACGAGTAAATGGGCCGCTTCCGCCCGTAGATACCATGCTGCGAGTCTTGAACTGTGAAAGCGTTTCCTTGTCAATCTGGATTGCATCCCAAGGCAAGCCATAGTTGCCTGCCAAGTACCACGTCCACACTTTCGTGATCGAACCTTCCATGCGCTTGGTGGGTTGGAGGGGGTCGATCGGGTACAGGCCATTGGGCGCTTGGACTTCCCCGCCCGCTCCGTTCACAGTGTGATTCCATGCCCAATGCGCCGAAGCGGGCAGCAGTTTATCGCGACTATCGATGTAGTAGGCGGTGTACCCCACCATGGTGCTATGCCCAATCGCCTGTTCTTTCAGCGAACGTGCGTATGACCGAGCCTCACCCAAACTTGGCAGAAGCAGACCGATCAAGAGGGCGATGATGCCAATCACTACGAGCAGTTCAATCAACGTGAAGCCACCGCGAATCCGACCAGACCGAGCCTTGAACGACAATGCTGCCAAGCCCATGGGGGCCTCCTTGCTATATACAGGCGATGTCAAACTCGCGCGATTCGAATGCATCCGCGACCAAAGGCCGTGACCAGATATCACGAGCCCACGTACGAATACCATACCCGCAAAGTCGGAATGCTGCAAGCATAATTCCGAGTTCCCAGCACCAAGTTAGCCGGTCGGTTGCCAAAAATGGGAGATTATCGTCAAAAAAAACGTACGATAGCCCCAGCCGTCGGCCTTGAAGAGTGTGACGCGGGCATGAAATCGGGAATCGGGCAGTGGCAGGACCGGTCGCAATCAGCTCACATTGGTGCAAATTAGGACGGTTACTTGGGCCGGACGGTCCAGTTTGGTACGTCCGCCGCGTCGGCCCAGAGTCGCATGTCCTGAAACTGGTTCCAGCCGGACAAGCCAGCGTGCCCATCGACGTAGGCGACGATGGCTTTGCCTCCATGTCGCAGCGAAATAAACCCGCTGTTGAGGCCGGGCTGGTCGGTTCTGGCTTCGTAGGAGGTTGCCCAACGATTGCCTTGGGTCGATGCGAACAAGGGTGGTTCGATCCGGAAGAAGCCTTGGGGGAGGCTGCCTAACTCAATGCCTGGCGGCTGGATACCACGTGCGCTGGCGAAGACCATGAGGCCACTGGGGCGGCGGATATCTGGAATCTTGTCGGAATAGACGCGACCGAAGATTCGCTGAAAAATCGGATCAAACTCGCCCAGTTGATCGCTGCCGCCCAGGAACGCAACATTCATACCCATGGATGGGTAGAGGCTGAGCATGTAGGTGAGGTCGCGGCCAAAGTTGGTGTAGTTTTCGGGGTTGTTGGTCCAATCGCGTAGTTGCTGGGGGTCGTGGTATAAGCCTGAAAAATCGTAGTTGAGATAAGGTGCGATGCGGAAGGGATAGCGCTGCGCCTCTTCGAGCCGGGCGGAGGCGGAAGAGAGGCGCTGCCCGGTTGCGTCGCGGACGATCATGTTGCCGTTGACCATGGCAGGGCTGGCAAAGCCTGTGAGCACGCGATCCTGGTTGTCATTGGCGTAGGCGTGGAAAGCGACAATGAGTTGCTGCGAGGCGGCGAGTTCGCGGGTCTGCCGGCCCAGGCTCTTGGCCCGAGACAACGAGGGCAGGAGGATGGAGACCAGCAGGGCAACGACGCTGATCGTGACGAGTACCTCTATCAGGGTAAACCCCAAGCAGGCTCGGGCGGCTCGCAGGGTTGTCATCATTGGGCAACGCCTGGCGGGCTGGCCATGCAAGCCACGTTTGGATCCGGACAGCACGGTGAAAAGCCGTTGCACCGGGCACTTGGGGGCATTGGCGGCGGGTGCGGCGTATGTCAAATTCGGATATTTATTTGGCATTGGGTGCCTCGACAGGACGTTGTACACGTAGTATATCCCGGTCGCTTCAATTATCCTGTTTGACAGGATTTAGTGCCTGCCAATTTATTTCATTCGCAATTTTTACAGAATCGGAGCAAACCATGCAGACCGTTTTTCGTTGCTTCTCCTCGACTTTGCGGTCAGGCACCGCGCTCATAGTGGGGTGCTTACCAGTTGCCACGGCGGTGGCACAGTATCAGCGTATTGAGACTTATTCTCAACCATCGCTTGATCGGTGGATGTATCCGTTTGGTGGAACGCCCGGAGCGGAAATTAGTGCAGCGATCTTCAGCACGCCTGCGGATTCGACTTTCAATGGCAGCGCGGCCTTCGACGATCGCGACGCGGAGTTTCTGGTTGCGTTCAATACGACACCACTCATTCAACGCATGCGCGGTGCGAACAGTTATCGACTCAACAGCATCCGCGTGACCGTGACAACGAGCAACACGCCCCGCTTTCAGTATGACCCGTCGTTTGACAGCATTCGCACCAGTTTTGCAATCACAGACCCGGACTACATCGTCGATGCGGACGCGGGCAAGCCGGTTGAAATTTTCGCGGCGGGATATCGCAATGGCCTTTCCGCAACGACCATCACCGAGTCGATTCCGTTTGCGTTCACGAGTCCGTGGCTGGAGGGCGTGCGGAATATCTTCCCGGTCTCGCTGAACAGCAATGGTGGTGTGGCTCTGGAATTATCCAATCAGGTGCGCGATCGCATCGAAGCACAGCCACTTGCCGTTGGTCTTGTGGATGGTCTTGCTCCTGGCACACTTGTGCCGCAGGGGAGCACGATGACCTTTGACATCGATCTGACACAGCCTGGTGCGCGTCGCTACTTCCAGAATGCCCTTGATCAGGGACGACTGGTGGTGATTGTTTCGTCGTTGCACCTTACGACGGGCGGGCCGGGCGGCGGACCCGGCGATCCAGCCTACCCGTCGTTCTATACCAAGGAGAATCCCATCAATGTGTCGATTCCGGTTGCGGCGACGCTGAGCGTTGATCTGGCCCTGTCGCCCAATATCGACTTCAACAATGACGACAGTATTTACGATCCGACCGACATTGATGCGTTCCTGAGCGTGTATAGCGAGGGGACATGCATTCCTGCGAATGCGAACTGTGCGGATATTGACTTCAACAATGATGGCGCGCTGTTTGATCCGCAGGACATCGATGACTTTCTGAGCGTGTACAGCGAAGGGCCTTGCAGCACTGGGAATTGCTGAACCTTGGTTGAAGGCTTGGGTTGGTCGATACGGATTTGGTGATGCTTGAAGTTGAGCACCGCGTGCAGGGTTGTTCTTGCAGGGGCATGGTCGGTGCTCAAATTTCTCTTGGGGTTGGCTGCGCGCTGTGATCGCGTGTTTAGGTTACTCGAGCAGGCTATTGGGGCGGCAGGATGGGCATGGGCGTGCCTGGAGCCGGCATGGCTGGAGCACGTTCCAGCGGCGCGAGCAGATCTTCGAGGGTTGGTGTCAGTTGCTTACCCAGTGCTTCGCTGACCTGGAAGGCCCATGGGGAGAGGCGTGCGTCGAGATCGAGGGCTGCTTGTGCTGCTTGCTTGCGGCGCTGCTGGTCCAAGTCCGCAGTGTCGTCTTTTGCCTTTGCGGTGGCGGCATCGTCGCCTCCAAGGATCGGTGGGGGGGTTGTTGGGATGAACTTCGCTTCGTCAAACACAGCGCGAAGATTGACCCATGTCTTCTCGTCCTTCGTGACGATGCGGGCGGTATAGATCACGCCATCGAAGGTCGCATAGGTACTGATGGTTGCGCGGGCGAAGTCGATGGTTGCTGCTTTTGCAACGTCGTCCGCCGAGAGGCTGGCGAGTGCTATAAGGGTGCTGCGCGTGGGCAGTGCATCCGCGATGCGCCGCTCCCCTCCCGGGGGCAACTGCTTGAGGACATAGTTCTCGACGATGGCGAGCGGGCGCTCGATGTCGATCGGCGCAACTGCGGTTCCATCTGGGTTTGTAGGATGCTCAATACGAACCGTGTGGAACCGATCCGGCGCGACCTCAAGCGGCTGGCGCTTGATCCAGTCGGTGGGTTCCATGGGAATCTGGAATGTCGCACGTGCGGCGTGCGACTGGGCTTGATCCGCAGGGCGAACGTATGTGATTGCCTTGGCAGGGTCCCAGTTTGCAGCGTCCTGTTTTTTGCCGATGATGAGGCGAGCAAGCGGTTTGCCACTTGCATCTTCGAGGCTGACGAGGTGTCCGGCGTGGTCTGCCTTGGCTGAAATGGCTGGGTCGATGGGAGCCTGGGTGGTCGGGTCAACAACAAGTGGTTTTTGAATGAGCGGGTCTTGCACGCCCAACTTGGGATACCACTCCGCGTTGCTGGTCTTGGCTTCGATGCTGCGGACGTTGATGACGCTCCGGACCAGGCCACGAACTTTCTCATCGGATGCGGGGTAGTTGTCTTTTTCGTTGATGCCCCAGGAGGAAGTTTCCTTGAGGCTGATTTTCGCTGGGGTTTCGAGGCGAGTGAATGTCAGAATCTTGTCGCCCTGACGCACGACGACGCGAGCCACTTGGTTTGTCCGTGTCGCGGCATCGGCGAAGAGCAGCGTGCCAACTTCGTCCGCAGGGTCGCCAGCGATAGCGTTGGTGCTGGTTGTATTGCTTCCCGTGGGTTGGCTTGGCTTGGTTCCGCCTCGTGTGCCCACGACGAACGCCAGCACACAGAGTCCGGTTGCCACCCCCGCCAGCATCACAATGGTCTTTGCATTCATATCGCACCAATTCGCGTGGTCCACGACTCAAAAAACATCCGACTCCCCTACGTTCTGACCGGCATCGCTACTTTCGTGTACGCCTGATGAGCCCGATCACGATCGCCGCGCCGATTACGCCCAAGGGGACCGCAGCGATGTTGATCCACTTGAGCGTTGTGCCCAGATCATCGATGTCCTTGCGCAGGTTGAACTTGACCTCGCGTAGTTTTTTGCGAGTCTCCGCAACCTTGGTGCGGAACTTCTTGATTTCTTCCTGCTGTTCGCCCGTGAGGACCAGGCCCCCCGACTTGTCGTCGCCACGCTGGCCCTGCAATTCTGCGATGCGCTGCTGGGTTTCCTGCAGTTCCGTTGTAAGGCGCACTTCTTCCTTCTGGTATTGCTGTTCGGCGAGGCGTTGGATCTCCTGCACCTTTGTGAAGGGTCGGCTGGTCTGCTGGCGAGCGCGAATCTGGATCAGGTCGCTGCTGCCAGAGAAGTTATCGACGGCTGCCAGGATCATGTCGCCGTTGTTTGCGATGCGGTTGAGCAGTCGCGTGCCCATGATGTTCTGCGCCTGCACCCACATATCGTCGCGCATCACGTCGGCATCGGCGAAGAGCAGCACATTGACCGGCCCCGTGCTTTGCTTCAGCATGGTCGTGGGATCAATCATGGGCTTGCCGTCTGCGTTGGTGGGCGGTCCATCGGGGAATGCCGTTTTGGCCACGCCCGTCAGGCGTGCGGCCAGCACCAATTCACTTTTCCCAGGGACAAACTCGGAGAAGAGTTTCTTGGGGTTCCACTGCGTGCCCAACTGCGCGATCGAGACCACGTTGGCCGCGTTAGTGGTTTGGAGGAGCGGCTCGATGGTGAGCCCGTTTGCTGCCCCATCGACTTTCTCGATGAAACCGCTGGTCGCCATGTTCACGGCCTGAACCTGTCCGGTGACGGCATCTTCGCGGTTCATCTGCTTCTGGCGCAGGCCCATCCAGACGACGTAGGGGACTTGCTCTCGCTGGCCGCGGCTTTGGTCGATGACGGGCAAGGCGAGGTCTTGATCTCCGGCGAGCACGCCTTGCGGGATATTGATACCCCAGGCGTCCATGAGTCGGGGCAATTCGGAGACGCGCGTGCTGTTATCCTGCCAGGGTGTGCCATCGCTGTCGGCCTCGCACAATGGATCGATGAAAAGCATCAATCGCCCGCCCTTGAGCACGAACTGATCGATTGCCAGCAGTGCTCCCTCGTTGAGGCTTTTGGGATGGACGACCATCAGCACGTTCACGTCGCTGGGAATTTCGACGATGGTCGCTGGGTCGAGTTTTCTGACGGTGTACAACTGCTTGATTTCGTCGATGACCTGCCACTGGCGCGTCGGCTCGGGCTGGCGAGTGCGGAAGTTGGTGGTGTATCCGCCTTCGAGTTGCAGGGGCGAGATCCAGGCGACGACCGGTTTTTTCGGGTTGGCCAGGGACGAGATAAGCCTGCTGATGTCGTACTCAAGGAAGCGTTCTTTGGTGGGATCAAAGATCGGGATCACTTCCCGACTGTCGATGGTGTTGGTTCCCACCAAGCCCAGGTAGAGCGATTCGCCTGTGGGCATTGGAATGCCGCGCAGGCCGCTTTCGACTGCACGGTCTTCGGCCTCGCTGTCGGGCTGGGGATCGATCTGCTCAAGTTGGATCTTTCCGCCCGAGGCGTTGGCGTATTGCTCGAGCATTTCGCCGATGCGTTTCGCGTACGACTGCACGTCGGGCGCACCCTGAGCCAGTTTCTGCGAGTAGTAGAAGGCGAGTTTGATGGGCTCGGGAGGGCTCTTGGCGATGGACCGCGAGCCCGAGGTGAGCGTGAATTGCTTGCCCTGGGTGAGGTCGAGCTTGGCGTTGCGGGCCAGACGCCCAACGACGACATTCACAGCGAGCAGGGCCGTGATGGCCAGAAGAACAGCAAGGATCAGTCCGAACTTTCGTTGCATATCAGTCTCGCTCATCAAACATGCCAGTGGCAGGAGTGCTTTCGCCCATGCCGCGAGCGTTCAAGCCTTTTTTGCTTCAATCACCCAGGCTGTCATCGCGAGGCACACGACCATCAGCGACAGGAAATAGAACAAGTCCCGAAGTTCCACCACTCCGCGAGCCACGCTCTCGAAGCGCGTGAGGAAGGACATGCCGCTGATTGCGTCGACGACAAGGGGCGAGGCCCAGCCCTTCAAGAAGTTCACGACGGGAGGCAGGCCCGCGAGCAGCAGCAGCAGGCAGACGACCACGGTGATGATGAACGCGACGACCTGGCTTTTGGTGGACGCGGAGATCACGCTGCCCACTGCGAGGAACGCGCCCGCCATGAGGAAACTGCCCAGGTATCCGGTCAGGATCGCTCCGTTGTCGGGCTCACCCAGGAAGTTGACGGTCCACCAGATGGGAAACGTCAGGGCGAGGGCAAGTCCGGCGAAGACCCAGGCCGCGAGGAACTTGCCCACTACTGCGCCCAAGGGCGCGATGGGGAGTGTGAGGAGCAACTCGATGGTGCCTTGGCGGCGCTCCTCTGCCCAGAGGCGCATGGCGAGGGCGGGAATCAGGAAGAGGTAGAGCCAGGGATGGAAGTCAAAGAAGGGGCGCAGGTCTGCGTTTTGGTAGCGGGAATAAAACCCTCCCAATTCGAACGTGAAGACACCGGCGAGGATTAGAAAAATCACGATAAAGACGAGCGCGACGGGGGTCGCAAAGTACCCCGAAAACTCGCGCCTGAATACTGAAAGCCAGCCTTGCATGGTACCTTTCCGCTCTGGTTTGCAGTCGAATCACAAAACCTATCTAGAACGTCGCAGACGCGTCCGAACTTTATTCGGCTGGCATCAATCTTGACGAGCCGCTGTCAAGTCTCTGAAGACATCGTCCAACTTTCCCTGCTCAGTGCGGAGGCCATCTACAGCCCAGTTGCGGCTCTGGCAGAGCGAGAGCACTCGTGCGGCGAGCGTGGCATCGCCCGAGGCTTCTTTGGGCGTGACAGTGTAACTGCTGGAGAGGCCATCGCGTCCGGTCTGATCAGAAGCGACCTCGACATTGCGCACGCCGGCCAGGGCGAGCAGGTCATCGCGCACGCGCGAGCCGGCGGGAGCGCGGACGGTCACGGTCACTGCATGGTGGTGCTTGCTCTTGGCCAGCAACTCGGCGGGCGTGCAGTCGGCCACGATTCTGCCTCTGGCGATGACGATCGCACGTGTGCAGACTGCCTCGACTTCCTCAAGGATGTGCGTGCTGAGCACGATGGCGCGACCGACCGAACTGCTCGCAGGGCCAACGTCGCCTCTTGCCAGCGTGCGAATCAGGTTGCGCACCTCGTGCTTCTGGTTGGGATCAAGCCCGTCGGTCGGCTCGTCCATGATCAGGACCTTGGGCTCGTGCAGGATCGCCTGCGCGAGGCCGACGCGGCGCTTGAAACCTTTGCTCAGGGTTTCGATCGGCTGATGCAGGACACCCTGGAGTTGCGTCCTTTCCACGGCCTTGTTGATCGCCTGGTCGCGCGTCGCTCTTCCAATACCCCGTGCCCGCGCGACAAACTTCAAGAATCCATCGGGCGTCATGTCTGGATAGGCGGGCGCACCCTCGGGTAGGTAACCCAGTTCGCGCTGGGCCGCCAATGTCTTCTGCTGCACGTCATGGCCCGCGACGCGAGCCGTGCCGCTGGTGGGCGTTAGAAACCCTGTCAGCATCTTCATGGTTGTGCTCTTGCCTGCTCCGTTGGGTCCTAGAAAACCCACGACCTCGCCCGGCTGGACGGCGAACGAAATCCCGTCGACAGCGACAATTGCGGCGCTTCCGGCGCGTCCGCCTCCTCCATCAAATCGCTTCAGCAACTTGTCGATCTCAATCAAGGCCATCGCTATCTCCCATGACGAACCCCGAGCGTGCGAGAGCGGAGCCCATCCACCATTGATTTGCTGTTCCCTGCGCTGTCCCTCGCACAGCCCCCAACGCCCAATTGTTCCACCTGTCCCCCACGCTAGCCACTCTCAGCCCCTGCCGTTGTTTTTCAGTTCAGAGATCTTTCCAAGCCCCCTCACAAACCCACCAATGCGTACGACCTCACCCAACTACCAGACACCTCCCGATATCCCCTGATCCCCCCGATCTGCCCGAACTACTTGATCCACCTGATCCACCTGATCCACCTCATCCACGCGACCCCGACGATCCCACGACCATCCTTTGCTCCACGCACTCTTCTCTCGCAAATTGCTTGCACTTGATCGAGAAGTAAGGCACTGTTCTGATGACTTCGCCCTCTCGCGAAGCCACGTCCAGCGAGCCTTTCGTCCATCAAGCAAGCAGCAGTGGGATGCCAAACAAGCCGCTACTGACGCTGAGCCGCCATAAGGAGTGTGTGCGATGTCAACCGCTTCCGCTTTTCTCCCCGCCGATCTGACAGGCAGTATCGAATCCGGTTTGCCCACTGAGATGGCGGCGAACCCCGCGCGTGATCCGATACCCGACCAGCCTATGACGACCGCGCCGCGTGGATCTTTGCCAGGCGAGACGATTCTGACCTTTGGGGTTCGTCAGGGGTGTGGGTTTATCACCCTATCGTCGCATGCGCTCACTGATCGGGAGACGCATGGATTGGTGCTGCACCTGCTCGAACTTGCACGGCGTGTCAATGGCAATCTGGCGCTGGACGCGACGCTTGTCCGCCCGTTTCATTGTCACTGGATCAACTCGCTGATCAGCCTGCACCACAAGTGTCGGGGCATGGGCGGGCAACTGGTGCTGCTGGGCCTGCCTGAGGATGCCCACGACATCATCACCTCGACGGGCCTGACCAAGCTGCTGAAGGTGACGACGAGCCGGAGCCAGGCGATTGACATTTTCCACAACACACGGCCAGCGACGAGCCTGTTTTCGAGGTTGCTGCCGAAGCGGCGTGCGGCGTGATGCTCGAGTGGAAGTTTTGCTGACTGTTCAAGAAAAAACGCGAAGCCGTTGCAGGCTCCGCGTTGTGTGGTTTCAAGCTGAAGTATATTTCGATGTCTTCGATCACTGCCCACAGGCGGTGCAGGGGCCTTCGCTCATCATGAGGAGGAAAGCGTCGATGTCGCAGGGGTCGACGCCGCTGCCGTCGTTGTTGAAATCCACGTCGTTGCAGATCGCGGTGGCGGGGATGCAGGGGCCCTCGCTGTAGACGCTGAGGAATGCGTCCACATCCTCGGGGTCGAAGGAGGCACCATCGTTGTTGAAGTCGATGGGATCGCAGAGGAACGTTGGCAGCACCGGGCACTGGCTGGGGTCGGGCTCGGGCTCGCAGAAGGGGGCGACGCAATCGGGCAGCAGCTCGAAGTGGTACTCGAACGCGCTGACCGCAGCGCCGGGCAG
>CAYRPC010000095.1:0-12604 GCA_964425995.1 uncultured Phycisphaeraceae bacterium | reverse complement strand
AGTGGGTGGCGCGTGGGGGTGGCGGGGTCTGTTTTGCGAAGTTACTCTGTGCGCAGAGTGGTGACTGATTCGCGCGATTCAGAGTCATAGAACAAGCGTGCGATGGTGCTGCCCAGCGCTGCGCCCAGATCATCTTGTGCTTTGGATTGGGCCGCGGCGCTTTTGGGCACTTCGTTGGCCCGGACGACGGGCTTGACCGCGACTGGGTGGCCCTCAAAGGACTCTGGCCAGACACGCGAGGACTTGGCCTGAACGTCGATGACTTTCACGCGAGCGGTGGCGAAGGGTTGGTAGGTCGCTCCGTCGGGCGTGAGTCCGAACGAATCGACCCAGACGTAAATTACGATATCGGCCTTGACGCTCTGGCCCAGCCGAACGATCGACGTGCCTTGGTCGGAGGTATCGCGTGTGGCAGCAGCCTGTATCGAGTTGGCATCCACCATGTTGACCAACGACTTGGACTGGATGAGTTCAAACTCGGCTCGCTTGGCGATTGAGGAACGCAACGTACGTCGCGGCAGCGCGCTGGTGGGGTCGTCGATGAAGACGACGGTCGTGCGTTCCTTATCGAGTTTGTGCTGGGCGGGAATCTTGGGCAAGCCCTTCACCAGATACAAGGCTGGCGCAACGATGTTACAGCCGCCCAGCGTGCTAATGAGCAGCATGCTGATCAGGATGCACACCGATTGATTCACGATGGAACTTGGGTTGATTTTCATGGGAGTATGCAGACGCAGGAAGTGGAAACATTTAGCCGGGGACATCAGTCACGTCGTGCTCTGGAGTCTGGTGACATCGAAGGGCTTTATAGTCTGGTCACATAGTCCGGCCTAATAGTCGTGCCTGCTAATAGTCCGGGTAGTACGGCTCTTCGTGCTTGTAGAAGAGCCAACTCGACCGATCCACCACGCGATTGGCCAGTGCCGTGGTGATGACACGGCGGTCGACGGTATCAGCAGCGACACCCTTCTGATCCGGGAAGTCGACGGTCTGAATCTTGGTAAACGCAACTTCATCGGGCGAGGCACCGTCGACCTCAAACACCGTCGTGCTGAAGGTCGCGCTGCCGAGCCATTCATATTGATTCCCCGGCTCGTTCAGGCGATACTCCGTCAGTTCCAGAAGGACAATCCGTTGGACACCGCCCAGGTCCTTGCCCACCTCATCCATGGGCTTGGCGGCCCAAGTAGGCGTGCGATATTGATACTGCGTGACTTGCTGTGTGGGCACGAACCCGCCCGCAGTTGGCACATTTGCGGGGCCAGACAACCGCTCTGTCAAGCGCGAGGCGAGGTACTCCACCAATTGCTGATGCTCGGCCTGGATGCCCCGGTCCGCAGAAACCACTACAGCAAAGGACTTACCTTCCAATCCCGTGTACTCCGCCAACACGGGCTTGGTGCTGGTTCGCTGATAGCTCTCAGCCATGGCACCAGCGAGGGCGCAGCCCGGCAGCGTGGCGATGGTCAGGAGCAGGCAGAGGAGGCAAAGGGCGCGAATGAGCATCGGGGGATGATACGTGTCGTCGGCTGGTTTGCGAAAGGTCGTCGGTGGCGGGGACGAGTGGTCCCTACCCTCCGAAAGTGTCGCAAGTGATGCCCGACCATCCAAAGACCGACCCCCAGCCACAGGACGAGTCAACACTCCAGCCTGTCGTGCAGTTATCCACTGGCTCAGAAGTTGGCCCAAACGTTGGTGCGATGGTTGGGTTAGACGCACCGCATTCGGTGGAGACGCAGGCCGAGATTGATGCGGAAGAGCGCGAACTGATGGCCCTCGACGATCAAGGATCGGAAGCCGGCGAGATATCCACAGACGACAAAAGCAACCAAGCCGGACGCCTGACGTTGCGCGAACGTCTCGAAGGCTTCATCGCTCGTCTCTCGACCCGTAACAACTTCTGGCACCGGGTTTGTTCGTTGATTTGGCTGCCTTATGCCTATCGCAGCGGTATACGCCTCGTCAAGCGTGTTGATGACAATACGTTTGGAGCCGTCCTCCCGTTCCGGCGGTTTAATCGCAACTGGTACAACGCCATGGCGGGTGCGTCACTCCTGGCCAACAGCGAGATCGCGGGCGGGATGTATATTTTCGCGATCACGGGTGGCGAGTACACGCTGGTCTGCAAGAATCTGCAATACCGATTCCTTCGACCCTGCTTTGGCCCCGCGATGTACAAGGTACAGCCCCGCGAAGACATTCGAGCGCTGATGGCAACTGGCAAGGAATTCAACGTGACGGTGGACCTCGACGTCATGCAACAGGCATTGGTCCCCGAGGCGGTTGCCAAACTCCGCAAGCACGACCGTCTGCTCGCCAAACTCGCATCGAAAGAGCGAAAAGTCGGCAAGTGCGTTGCGACCTTCCACCTGACGCCTACTACCCACCAAAAGGCCAAACGAGGCGGCGCACGCAATGTGGGCTGAGGCAGCGTCGCCCCGCATTCCTGATCGAAACTGGCCATCGAACGCGCGCAAGGCTATCATCCCCTCCAACGTTGGCCCCTTCGTCTAGCCTGGTCCAGGACACATCCCTTTCACGGATGTGACGCGGGTTCGAATCCCGCAGGGGTCATTGTCTGCAATCTATTTGGTATGCACAAAGCCCGCTGGAAAGTGGGCTTTGTGTGTTTGCAGGAGTGGGGGACCGGTATTTGTCAAGGGTCTTGACAAGAGCGTGTCATGGACTTGTGTTCTGTCATGCGGCTAGCATGGAAGTAGGTGCCGCGAGTATCTCTATCCAAGTCAGATGGCGGGCATTCATTCCGCCGCGCCCCCGCGCTCTCCTTTATCTTTTTCACCCTCGTGCTCGACATCCTCGGGATTGGCCTGATAATTCCGGTTGCGCCCAAACTGATTGCACAACTGGCGGGCGGCACCGAAAGCCACCAGGCCTACATGTATGGGTTTCTGGTGGCGACCTATGCGTTGATGCAGTTTGTGTTCTCGCCCATCCTAGGAAGTTTGTCCGACAAGTTCGGACGACGCCCCGTGATTCTTTTTTCTCTTTTGGGATCGGGTCTGGATTACTTCGCGATGGCCCTGGCGCCGAGCCTTCCCTGGTTGTTCGTGACTCGGGCGATTAACGGTATTACCGGTGCCAACATCACCGCATGCAATGCCTACATCGCGGATGTCACGCCGCCCGAGAAGCGAGCGGCGGGATATGGCATGGTCGGTGCGGCGTTTGCCATCGGCTTTGTGTGTGGCCCGCTGCTGGGCGGCGTGCTGGGCAAGATTGATATACACCTGCCCTTCTATGTCGCGGGCGGTCTGTCGTTGATCAACTGGCTTTATGGCTGCTTCGTGCTGCCCGAATCGCTTCTCCCCGCGAATCGACGCGAGTTCTCTCTGCACAGGGCCAATCCGCTGGGGACCTTCGCGGCTTTGAATCGCTATCCGCGCGTGCTTGGGCTTGCGATGAGCGTCTTCATGCTGAACTTCGCGCAGTTTGGCCTGCACACGACCTGGGTGCTTTACACCAAGCATCGATATGGTTGGGACGAACTGGCCGTGGGCCTTTCGCTCGCCGTCGCGGGCATCACGGGAGGGTTTGTGCAGGGATTTCTCGCTCGCAAACTGGTGCCTGCATTGGGCGAGGCTCGAGCGATGTGGATGGGGCTTGGCGTTGCAGCGTTGGGCTTTGCTGGATATGGCTTGGCGACACAAGGGTGGATGATTTACGCCATCATGGTGGCAGCATCCATCGGAGCGATCGCGACGCCGGCGGCTCAGGCGCTGATCACGACCGCAGCGCCGGCAAACGAGCAAGGCTTGGTGCAAGGTGCTGTCACTAGTTTGGAGAGCGTGGCGCGGTTCGTGTCGCCACTGATCGCGTCGAGGCTGTTCGGCGTCTTTATTGATCCCGAGAACAAGTTGCCGTACGTGCCCGGCGCATCGTTCTTGCTGGGCTCCTTGCTGTGCGTCGGTGCGGCATGGAATGCCTGGCGCGTTACGCGAACGACGAAGGGTTGATAAGAATTACCTGGCTAGTGGGGCTTGTCTGTATTGCTCAAGTGGCTGGCCCAACTGTCTGGCTCACTCTCAGTCGGCACTAGAACTCAGGCTCAGAGGAGAAGGAGACGTGGGCACCTGTCTCAGGATCCTTGAACGCCAACTCGCTGGCGTGCAGCATCAGCCGAGGTGCTGACATCGGATCGCCATATAACGGATCACCCAGGATCGGACAGCCCAGGCCCCCGGCGACCCAATCGCCATCATTGCGCAGCAGGGTCGCTGGTGTCGCGGCATGGACGCGTAGTTGATGGCTGCGCCCAGTGATGGGCTCGAACCGGACGCGCGAGTGGTGGGGGGCGGTAGAAGTGGTTAGGGTGGTTGAATTGCGAGCGAGCACTCGATAGCGAGTCTGACTGGGCTTGCCGAAGATGAAGTCCACGATCTGATGCGGACGGTTGTCGATGTCGGTTCGAATCGGGAGATCGATGCACCCTTGCTTTACTTTGGGCTCGCCATCCAGCATCGCGACATAGGCCTTCTCCACCTCGCGCTGCTCAAACTGGCGCGATAGTTCCCGCTGTGCATCTGGGGTGAGCGCAACTACCAGCAAACCCGAGGTATCCATGTCGAGGCGATGCACGATGAGGGGGCCGCTCGCGTGCGGAAACATCGCTCGTATGCGCGACGCGACGCAGTCCTGTTTCGCTGGGCCCTTGCCAGGGACGCTGAGCAGGCCCGAAGGCTTATCCACGACAGCAAAGTCGCGTGATTCGTGCAGGATGCGGAGAAGCGTGTGCATCAGGGGTCGATCCGGAGCAAACCTGGCGTTGCTGTTCAAGTTGTCAGGATGGTGTCAGCAGTTTGGAATCAAGCATCGTTCGCACCGCGTGCGGATCGCAGCGATGCACCTCGCGAAAGTACATGAGTAGCAGGCGGGCGCAGCGTCCGACTGTCGTCGCGTCGACATCGCTAGGAGAACCCTGCACAGCCAGTTGTCTCAGCAAGTCCCTGGTATTGGCTCGCACACGCCAAACCATGTCGTTGCTGCGTTCGCCATCTCGATCTGTTTGCTTTTCAAACGTCCGCGTGTCTAGCAATCCGATTGCAAGACCATCACGCGCAAACCCGCCCCGATGCGGCAGAAACGCGAAACTCGCAGCGGACGGCAGCGGCTCACCCGTGGTGACATCAACCTCCAACTCCGGCGCGTGCCCGGTCTCGTGCAGCAACGTCCAGGTAAATCGCAGCAACGTGAGGCGAGTGACTTCGGTGCTGGTGAGAGAGCGCAGCGCGTCGATGGCGGCATCAAAGACCTGGGGATGGGGATCGCTGTCGTGCAGCCCATGCTGCACAAGATCCAACAGGCATGCACCGGCATAGAACGCGTCGAGCGAGCGACGTGCATCGGGAAAAGTTTCTTGAAGGTCCCACGCTGTCAGCGTTGCCAAGGCGTTGGGATTTTTCAGGAGCGGACGAGTACTGACGAACAACTCGCCGCGGGTCATGGCTTCGAGCCCGCCCGAGAAGTTGGCATTCGGGCGCTTTGCCCCTTTCGCAATTGCACGCAGCAGACCCAGATCACGCGCAAACAGCACCATGGTCTGGCTGGTCTCGGACCAGTCCCAGACGCGGATGCACAAGGCTTGGTCGCGTTCAAGGGCCACGGGTAAAGACTGAAAAGGAACAGGCAAGAGTTGGCGGCGGGAATCGCACGCGCACGATCATTCTGACGATTCGGGTGATTCTAGTTGGAGCGAATGCCCGCCCCTGCCCTGGCCTCGCCTCCCGGCTCAAAGTTAATCAGTTGCACCGCTATTTGTCGCTTTCCACAGGAACGTCATCAGACGAGGTGTCCGACTTGGTCGCGGCCAGTTCATCCTCGGTGGTGGGGACCACAAACTCCACGTTGTTGCGTTCGAGCGTGGTGCCCATCGCGAGGAAGAGGTCGGCGATGGCCGTGCTGTAATCGGTCAGGGCCTCGATTTCGTCTCGCTCGGCGGAGGCCAGTTGTTCCTGGCGGTTGAGTTCGATGTCGAGGCGTTCAACGGTATAGCCGCCACCCTGTTCTTTTTCGACCTGCAGCACACGCAGGGCATCGGTGGCCGCGTAGCGACCCGTGCGGGTTTGTGCGATCAGGGAGTAATTGAGAACAACTCGGTTGAGCGCCGCCTTCACCTCGTTGACAACCTGCTGCACGCTGTTGCGATAACTGAGGACCGACTGCATCCGCTCCAACCGACGTCTGCGGAACTCGGCCTCCGGACGGCGGTTGCCGATGGGCACTTCAAAGTTCAAGCCTGCCACGTAATCGACAAAGGAACCGTCAAGCACCGAGATATACGCCTGTCCAGTGGAGTTGTCGAGCGCTGAGAATCGCGTCTGGAGTCGAAAACTAAGGTCCGGCAAGCGTGCATTATCCGCGACCAACTGCCTGATCGAGGCGTCGTCGATGGAGAGAATCGCCTGCTGAATCTCGGGTCGATTCTGGATCGATGTCCGCACACTCTCCGCGAGATTGAACTTGATGGGAGCATCCTGCGCAGCGTCGGCGGGTAGGAGCACCAGTTCTGATCCCACTGGAAAGTTGGAATCGTTCATCAGCACCTTCAACTGGTCGCTGACTACGCGGAGCTGCGTCTGCGCCCGCAGCAAGTCGGCTCGGCGCCGCTCGACACGGGCGGTTGCGTCCGCAACCTGCGCGCTGTTGGCATCGATGTCGACGCGTGCCTTCACCTGGGCCTGAACCTCTTCGCCCCTGCGTACGAGTCCCTGAATGATGAGCAGGTCTTTATACGCACGGACCAGCGACCAGTATGTGCGCTCGGCATCGGTCGTGGTGCGCAGCAACTCGCGCCGCAGTTGCTGGATGCTCACACGCTGCTGGTTGCGGGCGAGGCGAATCTCCGCCTTCGACACGTCGCTGCCAAAGTTGCGGAGCAAGGGCTGGTCCCACTGCAGGCTCAGCGAGGTCTGCTGCGCGGGATTGGGGCGTGAGTTGATGCCCGTGGTGCTGTTGTCGGCATACGACCAATCGTTCTGGATCGCGAATCGCCCGCCGCCAATCAACGGGCGACGCAGTGCCACACTACCCGCGACGGTCTGGGATTCGTCGTTGAAGATCGTGCTGCCTTGCGTGGAGACGCGTGGAGAATCCTGGTTCGTGTAGTTCAGCGTGCTCAGCAGCGTCCAGTCGAAGGCGGCCTCCGCGGCCTGAACCTGCGATTCTGTGATGGCGGGCTGAAGGCGTGCGAATTGAATCTGCACATTCTGCTCGATGACGCTGCGCACCACGCGCTCAAGGTTGACTGTGACGGTGCGGACGTTGCGTCCGGTCAGGTCGACACCTAGCACCGGCTGGCTGTTGACATACGCGCCGGGACCTGCCATCTGTTCGAGTTCCAACTTGATGTCAGGGCGCATCTCAAGGCGATCGACACCCTCATCCCGATCTGTCACCACGGGTAGTGGCTGGCCCTTGGAATCTTCCAGTTCGCGCTCGGCGGATTCGATAAGAGACCGCTTGAGTTGGCGTTCGGACTGCTCCGCCATCGGGCTCGTTGACTGGCATCCGCCGCAAAGCAGCGAGAGCAGTCCGGCAATGGCAAAGCCCATGGGCATCGCCAAGCCATTCCCCAGCGGGGCGGTCTGGTGCGAACTGCGAGGTGGCAGGGAGTCGGGCACGCGGGGGGGACGACAACGCATAGGGCAGTCGCGAGGCACGGAGGAAAAACCAAACAACACGTGCGGAGCCATGACCCGTCCATGCTTGGCAACGGCCACGATCGTGAGCGCATCGTGCCGAAGGGCTGGAGCGGGAGCGGGCGGGACGGGGAGGCGCGGGGGACGGACGATTAGGATGTGGCCTCTCGGCAGTCTTTCCCAGAACCGTCGTTACGACAGTTTATCCGCCAAACCTGCCCATGCTGGACAGTTTCGATGAAATATGGCGAGTGGCCTGCGAACCGCCCGAGAATCGACTATCCTTGCGCAACGCGCAGGAATAGCCTGCACATGCTTCTGGCACGGATGTCAGTTTGAAGATCACGCCGGTCGCCATACCGGTTCCAACGGCAGGAGGCCCATGTCATGATGAATAACTTCTTTGGTCGTGTTGGTTTTCAGACGTTTCCCACGGCGATCGTGGTCTCATGCCTTGCGGGCGGATCGGTCGCCCTGTCTCAGGTGCAGAGCGTCTCGCCGTACTACGCGATGGTCACGCAGGATTCGACGAATCTTCGCTGCGGCCCCAGCCAGAACTTCTACTCGGTGCATGGACTGACGACCGGCACGATCCTGGTGATCGATGGCGAGACCCAGGGCTGGAATCGTGTGCTTTACCCGGTTGGCATCGAGGCGTTCATTGATGCCAAGGATGCGACGCTGCAGGAGTCGAAGGTCGCTCTGGCCAAGGAGAGCCAACTGCGTGCGATCAACCAGACACAGGGATATGCCTGGTCGTGGAAGATGTTGACAGATGCGCCCTTGGCGACTGGCACGAGCCTCACGCTCGTCGAAACGATCAAAGAGGGGGAGATTGTGGTGGGGTACAAGGTTGTTGCCCCGCCCGAAGCCCGGGGATATGTGCCCAGCAGTCGACTGCGTCGCGCCACCAAGAGCGAGGTCGATCAGTATTGGGCCGCGGGCAAGGCATTGCCACAATTGCCCAATGTGACCATTGCGACTTCCGAGACTGTTCCTAGCCCAATAGCAAAGAACGATGACTCAACAGACAGCGAGCAGGCGAGTTCGGATGGCAGCTCTCTGCCCGGTTCCAGAGTGACTGGTGATTCATCTTACCAGTCAAACACGCCAGGCGCTGGCAATCCTGTGCGCACGCTTGGGGCTGGCGATGTGATCATTCCTGATTCCATGGATGCAGCAGTTGGGGATACCACCGCTGGAGATACGACAGTTGGTGATGCAGAGACCAACACCATCGCCGATCTGAGCAATCCCTCCCCCGAACAATTGGAGCGCACTTTTCAGCGGGTGTGGCGTGAGCCTGTCGAAAGCAGCGAGGTCGATGAACTGATCGGACAGTATCAGGTGGCCATCGAACGAGTCGAGGTGAACCAGCCGCGTCGGCGTGCTGCGTTGGAGCAGCGGGTCGAGGCGCTCAAGGTTCGGCGTGACTTCCGCGATGCGCTTCATCGCCAGCAGGCGGCCGCTTCCACCCTTCAACAGAACGAGCAAGTGGCGAATCAGCAGATGGACCTGGCTGCGGCTGCACGGGTCTACAACATCGTCGGGGTTTTGCAGCCCAGCACCGTCTACAACGGCGATCGACTGCCCCTGATGTATCGTGTCGTGAGCGTTGGCGGTACGTCGCCTCGCACGCTTGGCTACATCCGCAAGGGCAGCGAATTGGATCTGGATCGGTACCTGGGCCAGATCGTTGGTGTTGTCGGTGAGAATGCACTGGATCGTTCGCTGCAGTTGAATCTCATCACTCCTGTGCGCATCGATCCACTGCGAAGTGTGGCGACTCCTGCGACCAAGCAGCCGGCAACACAGCCGACCGCGAAGCCCGAAGTTGAACCGGTTGCACCCGCGCCGTCCGGGGAGTCTGCGGTGCCCAGGCCAGCGATTGCACCTCGATAACTCGCTGGTAGTTGTCCGAAACATTTTGGGAGTACCGGCATCAAACCAGTACCAATTGCGAAGCCAAGGGCTTCGTGGGGTGTTTCGTGGGAATGCGGTGGCATGCAACCGTACGTAGTGATTGAATGGGCTTCAAACTGCTTGCTTCAGGCATGATGCCGCATCCAGTCCGGACACGACGCGAAAGCAGATGTGATGCAGAATGGCAACTCGCTACGATCCCCCGCTACGGCTCTCGATCTTGCACAAGCCTCACCTTTAGTGGGCCTCAATGGTGCCTCATCTTTGCCGCCCGAGCAGGAGTATGACATGGCCCGCCGACCCGGCCCAAGCAGCATCCGATCGACCGAGTCTGATACGACCACAGTGAAACAAAATAACAGCAACCGCAAGCCCACCGAGAAGCAGTCGATGCCCGATATCCAGTCGACGCAGGACGCTCGGCGAATTCCAATTGATCGCGTAGGCGTGAAGGATGTCGTGTACCCCTTGGTGCTTCGCACCAAGTCGGGCGAGACGCAAACCACGGTCGCCAAAATCAACATGTATGTGTCGTTGCCCCATCACCAGAAGGGCACGCACATGAGTCGGTTCCTCGAGGTGCTGAATGCACAGGCGAGCGAGCCGCTCACTCCGCTGCGCATCCCCGAAGTGACCCGCGCGATCTGTGAACGTTTGAACGCGGAGACGGCCCACTTCTCCTGCACGTTCACATACTTTGTCAAGAAGGCTGCGCCCGTCACTGGGGCGGTGGGCCTCATGGATTATGAAGTCACCTTTGAGTGCACCGCGAACGGGACCACGGACTTCACGATGAAGGTCGCAGCGCCCGCAGCGAGTCTGTGCCCGTGCAGCAAGGAGATCAGCGAGTACGGCGCGCACAACCAGAGGTGCCGCATCGAGGCGAAAGTTCGGTTTAATGGTCTGCTCTGGATCGAGGACCTCGTCCAGATTCTTGAGAACGCGGCCAGTTGCCCGGTCTTTGCCGTGCTCAAGCGGCCCGATGAGAAGTACGTCACCGAAGCTGCGTACGACAATCCCAAGTTCGTCGAGGACATCATCCGCGACCTGGCCGTGTCGCTGGAACGCCACGAGCAGATCGTCAGTTACGAGATTTCTTCCGAAAACTTTGAGAGCATCCACAACCACAACGCCTATGCCCAGATCGCCCGGGATAAGCGCGACGACGAGTAGCTTAAAACAATATCAATTCCTCACGCCCCCTCCTCGCAGGGCTCGTAGCGTCCAGAGATGTGCGAGCCCTGCTGAGTTTTTGCTTTCTGCTGCTCTGCGCTGACAGTGCTCGAACGAGTCGTACGCTTGTTCATGGCTGATCCATCGCAGCGAATTCGAGTCACGGATGTCTCGCCCCGCGATGGCTTGCAGAACGAGTCGGGCATCATTGCAACATCGGATAAAGTACGACTGATAGAACTGCTCAGTGCGACGGGCGTGGACGAGGTGGAAGTCACCAGTTTCGTCAGTCGCAAGTGGGTGCCGCAACTTGGTGATGCAGCAGAAGTCTGTGCAGGATTGAGACTGTCCGCTAGGTCGGAAGGAACCGGGGCACCGCCTTCTTCGAGCCCGGCAAAAAATCTCCCGACAAAGATACTCTCTGCCCTCGTACCAAACCTGCAAGGCATGCATTCGGCCATTCAGGCCAACGCGCAGCATCGCGTGATCGACAAGGTGTCGGTCTTTACCGCCGCGAGCGAGACGTTCGCGCACAAGAACACCAACGCGAGCATCGCGCAGACGATCGAGCGATTCGTTCCCGTCCTGGCATCGGCCCGAGAGCACCGACTGCTGGTGCGCGGGTATGTGTCCTGCGTCATTGCCTGTCCATTCGAAGGGGCCATCCTGCCATCAGCGGTGCGTCGCGTCGCGGACCAACTCTGGGAACTGGGCGTGGACGAGATCGATCTGGGCGACACGATCGGCGCCGGTGATTCTTCGAGCATGCATGCGCTCCTGAACGAGTTTCGCCAGTGGCCCACGCGCCGCACCGATCACCCATCGCTCACGCTGCACCTGCACGATACGTTCGGACACGCCGCCGACTGCGTCAAAGTCGCGCTCGACATGGGCATGGTCTCGTTTGATGGCTCGGTTGCTGGCCTTGGTGGATGCCCCTATGCAAGCCTGCCCGGGAAGCCCGCCCCCGGCAACATCAGCACAGAACTGCTCGTGCGAACACTGCGTGAATTGGGCTTTTCGTGCGGCGTGGATGAGGGCAGGTTAGAAGCCACCGCGATGTTCGCCCGCCAGATCGTGGCCGGTGCAAGGAGCGGCGTCTAATGCAAGGACAAGAACACGATCAGCCCTGCGGTTTCATCCAGAGCATATTGCGAGCGAATATCGCTATTGTCACGATCGCACGTCCGGAGAAACGCAATGCCCTGACTCCGGCGATGCTCGACGAATTGCTGAGCGAGGTACGTCGATTGGGCACGGTGGCGGGCGCAATGGTTCTCTCAGGCGAAGGGGAGTCATTTTGCGCCGGGTTTGACCTCTCACTATGCAAGGACGATGGCACGGTCATGCGAGCACTGCTCTCGGGACTTTCGCATTGCATTAGGGCTATGCGAGAGGCTGCGTGTCCGGTGGTGGTGAGCGCCCATGGTGCAGCGATTGCTGGCGGGTGCGCGATTCTGGGCGGGGCGGACGTGGTGTTGACCACCGACCAGGCCTTGATCGGTTATCCCGTGCTCAAACTCGGTATCTCGCCCGCGGTCTCGGCACCGACACTGGCCCTTGCGACCGGGTACGGAGCAGCGCGGGCCCGGCTGCTGCATACCCAGTTGATCTCTGGCATCGATGCGGTGCGGATCGGCTTGGCAAGCGAGTCGTTGCCCACGCGCGATGCGTGCGAGGCGCGAGCGATCGAAGTTGCGAACGCACTCGCTGCCAAGCCTCGCCACGCTGTCGAAGCAACCAAGCGATGGATGAATCAGATCGACGGATCGAACGATCAATCGCTAATGGATCAGGCCCTGGCCGTGTCGTTGGGTCTAGTGGGCAAGGCAGAAGAGCGCGAACTTTTGGCC
>CAYRPC010000094.1:0-12635 GCA_964425995.1 uncultured Phycisphaeraceae bacterium | reverse complement strand
CACGACATCCAATCAGGGACATAGACTTTGGTACTAACCGTGGGGGCAGGTCAATTGACCACGCAGCCGGGCATGCTGGCCAGGCTTATTCCATCAAGGCGTGTCGGATCAGGCTCATCGCCGGAATCGGCGGGTACTTGACACGCAGCCGATACCCGCGGAAGTCTGCGCTGTTCCAACCCAGGGCATCCATCACGCGCTGCACGAGTTCGGCATAGTGAGGAACTTCCGGCGTCGCCTGGCTGGAGTCAATCTCCGTGAGTTCGCAAGGCACGGGCAATGTCTGTGCTGGTATGTCGGTGGGGGGATAGGAAGGCCCGCCAGGCATCAGCCCGTACATCTGGGCGGTGGGTGTGTGCGCGAAGCCCAGGTCCTTGTGAACAAAGACATCGTGCAGCAGTAATTCCGATGGCGTGCTCAGGATCGCCCCGTGCTCGCCCTTCTCGCCCGGCTCGCTCGCTCGCATCGGCACGGTCTCGCGATCCATCCATCCCAAGATGATGTCCGCCGCCGCGACGTTGCCCACCGGCCCCGGCTCGATCATAATGCGCATCTTGAACTCTGATTCGCGGACGGTGATCAGATCGGGCAGCGGCTTGGAGCAGAAGTCCGGTATCAGCGGAATGTTCCCGCTTACGCCCATGCCGGGCAGCAACTGATGCGAGACCGATCGGAGATTGCCCCAGTGAATCAGCGTTCCCACCGTCCAAGGAATGTCGTTGCGCAGGCGCCGAAACGAGACAAAGCCGCACGCGGTGATCAGATCGAGATAGCCCGGTCGGGTCGAAGGCCCTACCCAGCGCATCGCCAGGTGGACCTTGGTGGAGACACCCCAGATGGCACTGTTGGCAAGGAATCCATCCTTGCGAAACTGCTCGAGCCGCTTGGAATTTGCGCCAGCACGCTGGGGCGGCGTCGTGACCATGATTTCCATCACATCCCGATCGCCCGCATGGTCTTCGACAAATTGCTCAAACCCGACGATGGCATCGCGCAGTTCGCTCAGGTGTTCCTTGGACGCACCGGCCTTATTCATGGCCTTCTCGAACAGCAACAGCCCGGGCAAACGCGGTGCATGCACTACGCTGGCGAGCGCGTCTTCTTCGAGGACGAGGCGTGACAACTTCCAAGCCAGCGTCTTATCCAACCCGAATCCGCGGCTGATCTCCTGAGGCTCATCCAGTTTGGCCCCAACCGACCGAAGCACACCCGCAATCGCCTTGCGAAGTGCCCTGATTCTGGCTTGGCCTTCATCCTGAAAAGTCGGCGGTGTTGGTACAACGTTTGGCATGGGCAGCATGGTCTATTCGATAAATCAAGCCTGTCGAGATGCCGACAAGACTCTCGCTACTGAACCCGCCCGACCCACGAGTACTGTTGACTTGCCAGTATCCACCCGCCCTGCGAACCAACCAGACTGGCTTCGAGTCCTGCTCTTGGCACTGGCTCCGACCAGCATTCGGCCATCACTCATATGGCGGCGATAGTATCACACCAAGCAGGATTGACAGGCGTGCTTGGTCAATCGATCTCAGTAGTAGTATACGACAAGATGAAGTCAACGTGAAGACTTGCGAGAGTTTTCTCTAAAGATTTCTTTCCTATGTCCATCGCCGCCATCGACTCATAGCACCAAGTATTGCCGCGCCTCGAAAAATGCACCAAAGACAGCCCAAATTCACACCTTGATACTGATCCATCCAGTCAAGAGTTAACAGGTTATTGGCCATTCATTCTGCTCTCTTACCGCACTGGCGACTCGGCTCAAAATAGATCTCAAAGTTTTCTTTAGAGAAATCTCCGCAACCGCTTCCATTCGCCCGCACTTTGGTGTATCCTCTCCACCGCTAGTCTGTTCACGCCATCGCTCGGTGCGCGTCCATCGTGTAGTCGTCCTCAGGAAATGTTCTTTAGGAGATTTGGTATGCTCAAGCACGTTCTCGCTCTCGTCCTCGCAGCAGGTGCCACCACCTGCCTCGCGCAACCCACCATTACCTCGCTCGGTGGCGGTGTGCCAATCGGTGTCACCAACAGTCTCTCCGGTACCTACTACATCGGTGGTAGCGGCCTGTCGACCGCCTCCGCCGCTCGCTGGACGCTCACGGGCAGCACGCTCGTAGGCACGGAGATCGGTGGCACGGGCGGCGGCGGATACATCTCCCAAGATGGACGGTTTCAGACTGGTCAGTGGTTGAACACCGGTCCGCAGATCTTTGGAAACACCGCCGCAGGCGTGACTCCTCCTTTCACCCCAAATCCCACACTCATCCCTTCGACCTCCTTGCCCGCAGCAACTGAATTCGCCGCGCGTCGGTTCAGCGTCGCGGGCGGCACTTGGCAGTCGCTGGGCGGCTTGCCCATCGTCCCGAGCCTGATCGCCTACGGCTCCAGTTCGAGCGGCCAAACCACTGGCAACTTTCTGAGTGGCAACGGCATCTCCTCCAACGGACGTTTCGTCGTCGGCCTGGGCTATGTCTGCACGTACAACAACGCCGGCACCGCTGTGAGTGCCAACTCATTCCGCTGGCGTCCCTGGATTTGGGACGCGCAGGCCAATGGCGGATCGGGCGCGATGACCATTCTTCTCACGCCCTTCCGAACCAGCAGCAACACCGCGCTCCGTCGCACTGGCAACGCCTATGCAGTCAGCACCGACGGCACAGTCGTGTTGGGTGCGCAGGAGCACAATGTCGGCGGCTCGCCAGGTGACAGCGCCAACCACGCCGTCTGGCGCCTAAACAATGTGACGGGCGAGTATGAACTCACCTTGCTGGCGGGCGGTGGAGTCTCTTCGACCCCAAGCTCGCTCGCGATGAATGCCGCAGGCACCATCATCGCCGGACGCGCCACCGATGGCACCAACTCATTCCTCGGCAAGTGGACCTGGAACCCGGGCACCTCGACATGGGATGGACCTCAGAACCTAGGCTCAAATCTCACAACCCAAGCGAGCTGGCTGCCAGGCTCCGTGACAAGTTGCAGCATACCTCCCTCCCTGGCAGGATCGGTCGCCATGTCCGAGGACGGCAACACCATCGTTGGCTCCGTAAGTCTACAGCACCTGCGGCAGTTTCATGTCGGGCGGCTTCATCTGCCGCATCGATGACGGCGGCCCCATCATCGAAGACTGGTATGACTACAACGCCGCACGCAGCGTCCCAGGCGTCTCGGTGGGTGGTTTCTATGGCCCAACCGGCGACAATGGTGATCCCAACCGCGGCTTGCCCGTGTTGGGCTTTCCCACAGCCATCTCGTCCGACGGTTCCGCCGTTGTTGGCTTCCAGGGTGGCACGCAGCGCATCATCGGTGCGCCGCCTTGGATCGTGATCAACAGTGGCGGCCCTGCCTGCGTTGCTCCGACCATCACGTCAAACCCCGCAGCAACCACCAACTTTTCCGCCTGCACTTCGAGCATCATCCTGAATGTCGCCAGTTCGGGTACCGCACCCCTGTCGTATCAGTGGTTTAAGGATGGCAACCCGCTCTCGAATGGCACCCAGCCCAGCGGTTCAGCCGTCACTGGTGCGACGTCCTTTCAGTTGCGCGTGAACCAGCCCCTGACACCCGCTGATATCGGCACCTACTACGCCGTGGTCACTGGTTCATGCGGCTCGCCCGCGACCAGCACGAACAGCATCGTGCAGTTGGATTCCGCATTTCCTGTAGCGACCAACGACACCTGTGCGAACGCGACACCAGTGCTGCAGGGCACCAACGTCCTGGGCATTGGTGAATCGCCATGCGGGGCCTACATCAACGATCCCATCGCGTTCCCCTCGTGCATCTCAACCGCGTACAAGACCGATCGCTGGTACTCCTTCACACCCGCAACCAGCGGGAATTACCGCATCGAAACCTGTGGCTCAAACTTTGACACCATCGTCACCGTGAATGCAGATTGCTTCGGCAGCGAACTTGCCTGCAACGACAACTACGTCACCGGCCCGACCACCGGATGCACGAGCACCCGCAGCCGCATCCTTTCGATCGCGCTCACGGCCAACACGCCCTACCTGATCCGCGTCGCCGCCCCGTTGTCGGCCTTCATTTCGGGCACAAGCATCATCAACCTTTCGATTGTGCCCGCTCCGCTGCCCGCTCCCAACGATGACTGCTCCACCGCGTCCACCGCCGTCATTGGCATGAATCTCTTTGATCTCAACGAAGCGACCCCCGATACGACCGCAACCTGCAACCCTGCCGCTTCCCGTGATGTCTGGCACGTCTTCACGCCCACCGCGGGCGGCCGCGTCCGATTCAGCACCTGTGGCACGACACTGAACACCGTCATGAGCGTCTACGACGCATGCTTCGGCATCGAGGTCGCTTGCAACGACAATGCCAACATAAGCATGTGCACCAACCAGTCCGTCATCGACAACTATGTCGCGCTGGCGGGCGTGCCCAACTACATCCGCATCGGCGCAAGTTCCGCTACCGGCGTCGGTTCCGGCAACCTCACCATCACAACCATTGGCTGCGACTCGATCGACTTCAACAACGATGGCGGCTTGTTTGATCCCCAGGACATCGATGCCTTGCTGAGTGTCTTCAGCGAAGGTGATTGCATCCCGTCCACCGCCCTCTGCAACGACATCGACTTCAACAACGATGGCGGCGTCTTTGACCCCTGTGACATTGCCAGTTTCCTTGCTGTCTTCTCCGAAGGCCCCTGCACTCCCTGCGGCCTGTAATTCCCTGCATCACCGACCCAACTGCACCGCACGTCGGTTTGGAAGGGTCTGCACAATCCTTGTTTCAGAAAACGGAACCCATCATCGGGTTCCGTTTTCATTTGCTTTCTCGCTGCGGTAAATACGCAGCCAATCACGCTTGCAACCAGAGCGACCTTGCACGCTCACTCTTTCGCCGCCGCCGCCCCGCGCTGCTCGTCCACAAACAGCGTGATGACAAACCCGACCACGATCATCCCCGCCAGCACCATCAGTGCCTGTGTCGTGCCAATTCGATCCTTCACAATGCCAAACGGCACTGTCAGCACCGCGGCAAATTTGAAGACCATGCCCCACACGCCAAAGAACTCGGCGCTGCGCGAGGGTGGCGTGAGAAAACCGACCAACGCACGGTTGGACGCGCCCAGACTTCCCAGCCCAACACCCAGCAAGTTGCCCGCGATCCACACGGGAAGCTTTGACTCCTTGACACCAACAGGCACCTGTGCGTGCATCCATGCGACGTACGCGAAGTAACAGGCCGTCGCGACCCACAAGCCCAGCAGCATCAGGACCATCTTCTTGTGCCCGATCCTGTCTTGCCACATCGTGGGAATCAGCGTTCCCGCAACGCCCGACACCGTAATGACCGCCATGAACAGGACCAGTTCGGTCTGCGAAAATCCGAAGTTCTCAGCCAGGATGCTCGCGAACGCAACCACGACGCTCATCCCGCCCCCATAGAAAAATGATGCCAGCAACACCAGCGCCAAGTCTCGAAACCGAGGTATCTCGCGCAGGGTTCGTCCCAGTCGTGAGAACGCAACCACGATCAGGTTGCCACTGTCAGCAGCATCCGTAGTGTTCTGAATGGTCGGGGCTGGCTCTTCCTTCAAGTACAGCAACGTGGGCAGCATGAACAGCAAAAACCAAAGCCCCGCCCCAACAAAGAATGGTCGCCATTGCTCCGACGATTCCAGTTTCATCGTTAGCATCACGCCCGCCGTTGCCAGCAGCATCACCAGCGCGCTGGCATACGCAATGGCCCACGAGAAACCGGATATTTTCGCGAAGTCTTCCCGCCGTGCCAACTGGGGCAGAAAACTCGCCAGAAAGTTCTCGCCCAGGTTGAACATGAAGTTGGCGGGTACATACAGCAAGACCGCGACCCACAGCATCCCCGGCGCAATGAGCGCAAGCAGGCATGTGAAGATCGCACACACCAACCCGGACACCATCAACCCGCGCTTCTTCCAGTTCTTCCCATCCGCAACAGCCCCCGCGAGTGGGCTTGCCAGCACCACCAGCAGCATGCTGCCCGCGTACAGCATCGACCAGTACTGATCGTCGACCGAGTCGTCACGCACCACCACCTTCTGAAAGAAGATCGAGAAAAGCAGCGTGTTGATGATGAGCGTGAACGACTGATTCGCGACATCAAATGAGATCCATGACCAGATCTGCCCCTGTCTGGGCACGCCGCGAAGGGGATAGAGGCGAGAGAGCATGTCAGAAGGTATGTTGATAGTATCGGCGCTCGCATGGTCTATGGTCGTGAAGATTTCCCATGCCAGCGCGTCGTGCCCACGATCTCAATCAACCGCATAACCGCACAGCCGCTCGACGTGCGAACAGTCCGCACTATCCTCAACCATGCCCTATCGCTGCATCATCTCCGACATCGACGGCTGCCTTGGTCCCGAAAGCCACGCCCCGCTCGATGCCCACGCCCTCGCCCGCATCGCCCAGTACAACACACTCGCCCAACGCACCAACGGCGCAATCCTCACGCTCTGTTCCGGTCGCCCCCAGCCCTACGCCGAGGCCATTTCCCGCCTCATCGCCAATACATCCTGCCCCATCATCTGCGAAATGGGCGTCTGGCTGTACGATCCGCGTGACAACCGATTCTTGATGGACCCGAGCATCAGCGCAAGCGACTTGGAAAAAATCGAAGCCTGCACTCGATTCGTGCGTGCCGAGTTGCTGCCTCTGGGTATCACCATGCAGCCCGGCAAGACCGCAAGCATCTCCCTCTGGCATCCACAGACACCAGTGCTGATGGACCTCAAGCCGATGATCGAGGAGCGGATCGCTCGCCAGGGCTGGAATCTGCGAGTCTCCAACACCGTGGCATGGATCAACCTCGAACTCGCCCACGTGAGCAAAGGCTCGGGCATCGATCGCCTGTGCGCGATGATGGGCTACCAAAAACACCAACTCGCTGGCATAGGTGACACCATGGGCGACATGGCAATCCGCGACCGCGTCGCCTTCTTTGCCTGCCCAAGCAACGCCGACGAACGCCTCAAGGCCCGCGCTGATTACGTCTCGACGCACGCAGAGACCGATGGCGTGCTGGACATCCTCGCACGCATGCAATGATCGATCACGATGGACAAAGATCCCAAACCATCAACAGGCATCACTGCTTGGGGTCTTCAAGCCTGTCCAATCTCCCAAGTTCCTTCCAAGCCAGCCCCACGCCCAGCACAACCAGCAGCGTGCCAACTCCCCCCGAAACCACGCTCACCACCGGGCCAAAGAGTTTCGCAACCGCACCACTCTCAAAACTGCCCAGTTCGTTGCTGCACTCGATAAACACGCTATTCACGCTACTGACCCGCCCGCGCAGGTGTGCGGGCGTTCGCATCTGCACCAGCACATGACGGATTACCACGCTGATGCTATCGACAGCACCCGCAACCAACAACGCACCCATCGAAAGCCAGAACCACTTCGAAAGCCCGAAGACGATCATCGCAGCCCCAAATGCCGCAACACTCGCAAGTAACAGTGGCCCCGCCTTGCCGCGAATGGGACGAATGCCCAGCCAGATGCTCATGGCAAGCGCACCAATAAACGACGCGGCACGCAACCAGCCCAGACCCATCGCGTCCACATGCAAGATGTCCTTGGCATAGACCGGCAACAGCCCCGTTGCTCCGCCCAGCAGCACCGCGAACATGTCCAGCGTGATCGTCGAAAGAATCAACTTGTCGCGTTTGACATGCGCCAGCCCCTCGCCCATGCCCGTCCAGAGTGTGCGAAGCGAGATCGAGCCACTCACCGCTTCCCTCGCTCGAATCGGCTTCAGGCGCGAAGCCAGCAGCGCGGACACAAAGCACAAGCCCGAGCACAATGCAAACACGCCCCACGAATGACCCATCTGATCAATCAGCCAACCAGCAATCAGCGGGCCGCCAATTGCCGAGAACTGAAAGAACCCAACGTTCCATGTCACAGCGTTGGCAAATACCTCGGGCGCAACCAGGTCAGGCAGCAGACTGCTCCGCGCTGGCCCGTTGAATGTCCGAACCATGCCCATGACAGACACTAAAGCCAGCAAGGCCCAGACCGTCCCGCGCACGCCGTCAATGCCATGAACAGCCAGCGCCAGCGCCGCCATCACGATGCCAAATCCTGCCTGCGTCCACATCATCACTCGTTCGCGCCGGAACCAATCAACCACTTGACCCGCAGGCAAAGCAAGCGCAACCACCGGCAGCGCACGCGCCACCCCCATCAGCCCAAGCAGGAACGCATCCCCCGTGCGCTCGTATATCTCCCAGCCCAGCGCCATCGATGTCATCTGAAGCGACAAGGACGAGCAAACAAACGCAACCGCAAACGCCCTGTAATTCGGTTGCTTGATCGCGGCCCAGGGATCGTGGTGTGGTGCAGCCTCAAACACCATCGAGCATATGGGCAGCAGTTGCAAGCACGCACCATTTGCCCACACGCTCGATCACTTGATTTCCGCATCCTGATACCACTTGTCCCACGCCTGATGCTTGCTCCCTGGTCCTACCCTCGCCCCATGAAGATCCACGAGTACCAGGCCCGTGACCTCCTGTCCAGTTACAACATTCCCGTGCCCGCCGGGCGGATGATCACCTCCGTCGAGGACGCCACCTCCGCATTCAAGCAGGTCACCCAGGGCCAGCACAAGCCGTTCGCTGTCGTCAAGGCCCAGGTCCACGCCGGTGGCCGTGGCAAAGCAGGTTTTGTCAAACTCGTCCGCACCCCCGAAGAAGCAACCGAAGCCGCCCGCTTCATGCTCTCCAATCGCATGAAGTCCCCGCAAACTCCCCCCGAAGGCCTCGAAGTCAAACGCCTCTTGATCGCCGCCGCCGTCGATATCGCCGACCGCCCCGCACAGGGTAACGCCACCCCCGCCAAAGAAGAGTTCTATCTCGCCATCACCACCGATCGCGCCACCCGCCGCAACGTGCTCATCGCATCGCGCGAAGGTGGCGTTGAAATCGAAACCATCGCCCACCAGCGACCCGACGCCATCATCAAGGAACGCTTGCATCCCCTCCTGGGTTTGCAGCCATTCCAGGCCCGCGAAGTTGCAGCACGCCTGGGCCTCTCAGGCAAACTCGCCAACCAGGCCGCCGACGTCATGCTCAAACTCAGCAAACTCTACATCGATAAAGACTGCGCCCTCGCCGAAATAAACCCCCTCGTCATCGCCCTCGACGCTGCGCCTTCCGGTGGGGTGGGCGTCCCGCCCGCCTCCGCTTCCGTCCTCGCCATCGACGCCAAGTTCAACTTCGACGAAAACGGCCTCATCCGCCACAAAGACATCGCTCAACTCGCCGATCCCTCCGAAGAAAATCCCGCCGAACAGCGAGCCTCCAAGTTCGGCCTCACATACATCGCCCTCGACGGCAACATCGGCTGCCTCGTCAACGGCGCCGGCCTTGCCATGGCAACCATGGACGTCATCAACCTCCACGGCGGCACCCCCGCCAACTTCCTGGACGTTGGTGGCGGTGCCACCGAAGAAGCCGTCACCGAAGCCTTCTCCATTATCCTCAGTGATAAACACGTCAAGGGCGTCCTCGTCAACATCTTCGGCGGCATCATGAACTGCGAAACCATCGCCAAAGGCATCGTCAACGCCGCCACCAACTATAAAAACCCCGACGGCTCCATCGGCTTCAAAGTCCCCCTCGTCGTCCGCCTCGAAGGTACCAACGTCCAAGCCGGCCGCCAACTCCTCGAAAACAGCAAACCCAAACTCCCAACACTGCAAACCGCAACCGACCTCACCGACGCCGCAAAGAAAGTGTGCAGTGCCGTCGGGAAGTAGGCTGACACTTCCCACACGCTCCCCACGCTCCACACCACGGCAATGCCGTCAAGGTGAATAGCCGTGGATCGCCGCAAAGCGGCATCCACCGACAATCGCCCCCACAACTCAAATCATCGCGCAGCGATCGAAGGTGCGAAAACGAACTCCCACGCCGCACCCCACGCCAACAACACGCCCGCCAGCAATCGCCACCAACCACCCCTCGTGCTGTTACTCGCCCTTGGCGCGTTTGCGTCCCTTCGCGGGCGCGGTGAGCGGAGCGATCAGCCGCTGGTAGAGCGTGAACAGATATTCGACTCTGGCACGCTCGGACTCGAACGGGGCGGCGCGGTAGCACTTGTCAACGGCGTGGTCGAGGTCTATGTGGGCATCGCGCAGGGCCTTGGGCATGGCCAGCGGGTCGTAGAGGTCGGCGAGGGTCTGGCCCTTGAAGGTGGCGCGGGTGTCCAGCACGGCCTGCGCGGCGGCTTCGACGGTGACGCGTTGCTTGTCGCTCACGTCCTGCGGCCACGGTAAGTTGTTGTAGACCAGTTTGTTGGAGTAGCGGTACCGGGATTCGAGTCGCCCGCAGACTTGGCGGACCCACGCCATGTGCATTTCGCTGGTGAGGACGCCGAAGTGGTAGGGCGTGGTACAACGAAGTACGTATAGACAAATCTACTAAATAGAAACGCGCTCGCTACGTGTTCTTGAGAGTCTTTCCATACTTCCTGGAAAGAAACTCGTACACCTCAAGCTGGACATCGCGTGGCTGCCGTCGGATCATCGCCATCGCGCTGATCGCGTCGCGCGATGTTGGCATCTTGAGATTTGACTTGTCCTTGTTGTACCACACGCAGACGGCCCGAAGATTGTGCTCTTCGTCCGTGCCGCCTTGGCTGATCGGGACGGTGTGATCGATTTCGAGGCGGCACTTCTTGCCCGGCTCGCAGAGGGATTCTTCGCCCGCGCCAGCGCCGCAGACTTGGCAGGTGTAGCCGTTGCGTTCGAGGATGTGGCGGCGCAGTTTGTCCGAAATGTCGCGGGCGATGACTGGGAGAGGAGTCAACGTCTCGATGAGGTATTCGTTGGGCTTGAGATTGTCCCGGTCCTTGTGGGAGAGGATTTGCATTCCCTCTTCGTTGCGTAACTCTCGGATGCGCCGCTGGTAGTCGTGAATCCCCGCTGCTTTGCTCAGTTCCTTTGTCGTGATGACGCGACCGACGTTGGCCTCAAAGAAGGCTCGAAGTTTGGTGCGTGCGCCAGGTTTGCGAGGTTCATTCGCCATGATGCTTTGTTCGTGCCTTATCCGATCTTGAATTGACGGGCCGGGAGCTTGACACCGATCATCTCGACGACATGGTGAGCAATGGCGAGCGCGAACACGTGCGGGACCGCGTTGCCGATCTGGATGCCGACATTGATCTTGCTCCCGCAGAACTTGAAGTCGTCGGGGAACGATTGCAGCAACGCGGCTTCGAGGTGCGTGATAGGCCTGTGCGCGACCGGGTGGAGATAGCGGCCCTTCTCCGGCTTGTAAAACTCTGTACGGATCGTGACCGACGGGCGATCCCACCACAGCCGGCCGAACAAATCTGTTCCGCCTTCGGTCTTGCGCTTCCAGCATTCCGGCATCAAGTGGGAAGGCAGGTTCCAGCGATTCCCGCCTGCCGGAATGCACTTATAACGTTCGACAGACATAGGCGTCGGATTGCGTCCGATGTGCCAGTCGATGCCAGTCGGGTCGATCGGCAAATGCCCGATGGCATCACGCACCGTTCGCCAACGGGGAAGGTGCTGATTGAGAAGGTTCCGCTTCAACGGGTCAACATGCGTTGGCGTCGGGAAGCTGGGTTCGCCGATTCGCGAGCCGATGACGATGGCCCGCTTGCGCGTTTGTGGCGCGCCATAGTCCGCTGTGTTCAAGACGCGGCCTTCGATTTTGTAGCCCAACTGCTCGGCGAGACGCTTCATCTCGACGAACTCTGCGGATTTCAGGAGCGGCGGCACGTTCTCCAGCACGAAGACCTTGGGCTGGACCTGTTCAACGCACCGGAAGTAGTGCCGCCAGAGTTGGTTGCGGGGATCGTTCGGCACCCGCTCTCCGAGATTGCTGAATCCCTGGCACGGCGGGCCGCCCGCGACCACGTCGGCCTCGGGGAAGGTCTCGATTTCCTGAATCGCGCAGTTGAGCACTCGATCGGTGATGTTGGCGCGCAGGCTGTCGCACGCGGCTTTATCCCATTCGTTGGCAAGAACGGTGCGATACCCGGCCTCTTTGAAACCCAACGCCATGCCGCCGCATCCAGCGAACAACTCAATGACGCGCGGGCCTTTGCCTTCCGGCTCGGTCTTGAAGATGAAGGTCGTCGGGCACTCTCGTTGTTGCTTCGCCTCGAACGGCGAGATACGGAAACGGTGGGCCGTGATTCGCTCAATGCTGATCGTGTCGCCCGGCTTGATCGCGTGTTTGGCGAAGAACTCACGGACCCACGCCCGCTTGCGGAAGAAGCGTCGCGGCTTGCCGGACTTTGCCTCCGTAGGGATGTCGGTCATCACCGGCTCGGCCAGACCATCCACGTCGAGCCGGAGCATCTTGCCGGGAGCGCCGCTCGCCGTCGCCGCGCCATAGCAGTCTGCCGGGAAGAAGTCGGCGTGCCCGGTCAGGTATAGATGGTTGGCGCGGAGATTCGCTGCGTTGACGCAGATCAGCCGCTTGCGATGTCCTACTCGTCCGCTCATGGTGGGGTCTCGTTTGGATACCGCCGATTGTACCACACGCGACTGTGGCTTGGACATGTTGTGGGTGTGTAAACTGGCGAGTGCGAGCCAGGCGTTTGACTACGTGCAGTCGCTCCAGCGCACGCTCTGCAAGATCC
>CAYRPC010000093.1:0-12716 GCA_964425995.1 uncultured Phycisphaeraceae bacterium | reverse complement strand
CATCAACAACTTCAAAGAAGATGTGAAACTTTTTGTGGAGAATTGCTAGAGCGCTTGCACAAGCGCAAGAACGTCGGTAGACTGTGCGTGTCGTTGGTCACGGATGACCGCGATACGACTCGCATGGTCGCGAGTGTGTGATGGTTGGTTCCGGCGCGTGGACACGCCGGGACTGACAATCGGTCAATGCGGTGCCTGACAGTGCTTTCGAATAGGACTTTCTGATAGTCCCTTTTAGTGAGCCTCTCTGTCACTCGCGTCGTCCGAGTCAATGTGCATGAGCCGGTAGACGGCTCAATGCACAAAGTGCGTAGGGTCTGTGCTTAGGGTCAAGGAGTCGACCGATGGCAGCAACGAAGACAGGGATGCGAAGCGCGCGGGCATCATGGTGTGCCAGTCGCGCTGGCGAAGACCAGAAGTCTCGCAAAAAATACGACAAGATGCCGATCAACGACATCTGGAAGTTGTATCAGAAAGATAACGACGAAACCTTGCGAAACTACCTGATGGAGCGGTTCCTCCCGCTTGTCCGGTACAACGCCGAACGCATCCACACCCGTCTCCCCGACGAGGTCGATGTCGAGGACCTGATGTCCGCCGGCGTCTTCGGCCTGCGCGACGCGATCGATGCCTTCGACCTCGAACGCAAGGTCAAGTTCGAGACCTATTGCGCTCCGCGTATCCGCGGCGCCATCCTCGATGAACTCCGCAGCATGGACTGGGTCCCGCGCCTGGTCCGCCACCGTTCGGGCCGCGTCGAGCAGGTCCGCCAGGAAATCGAGAAGCGCGAGGGACGCCCCGCCACCGAGGAAGAAGTCGCCCGCAACCTCAACGTCGACTCCGACGAACTCGAGAAAATCACTCGTGACAGCAAGGCCGTCATGACCCGCAGCCTCAGCCAGCGAACCTTCGCCAGCGACAGTGGCAGTGGCCGTGAAGTCCGAGAGATCGACGTCATCCGCGACGAGAGCCAGAGCAACCCGCTCAGTGACATCCAGCGCACCGACATCAAGGACCTGCTGACCAAGGGCCTGACCCGTTCCGAGCGGCTCATCATCGTCCTCTATTACTACGAAGCAATGACGATGAAGGAAATCGGCTCCACCCTCGACCTCTCCGAGAGCCGCGTCAGCCAGATGCACAGTTCCATCCTCGCCCGCCTCAAGGCCCAGATGCAGCACCGCGAGCGCGAACTCGAACCCGTTGAGTAAGTGCCCCGCCACTCCACTAGCCAGATTCCAAAAACCCACTGTCCCCCACAACGCCGCTATCCACGCGGCGTTGTGCTTTTCACTATTCCCTTCATCGCACGATTCCCGCCTCTGCTCGTGGCTCCAGACGTAACATTCTGGTTAGTTCACATTTGCGACCCCCTCAGGATGGAAGCCCGATGAAGTCAACCTCGTTCCTCGCTCTCTTTGCCCCTGGCTTGCTCTTCGCTATGGCCGCGCTTGCAGCATCTTCAGATTCAGATCAACCCCAGCCCCCCGCTGCGCTGGAAACTCCCAAGTCTTGCTGCGCCGCCACCGGCCGTGCCGCCTTGCTGCTGGCCTCCAACCCATCCCCGCCCGCTCAGCAATCGGGTAAGCACGATGGTCCCCCGGGCATGATCTGGATCGAAGGCGGGGAGTTTCAGATGGGCAGCACCGACCCCCTCGCCCGTCCCGACGAATCACCCGTCCATCGCGTCCGCGTCGATGGGTTCTGGGCCGATGAGACCGAAGTCACCAACGCCCAGTTCGCCGAGTTTGCAAAGGCCAGCAACTACAAAACAGTCGCGGAGCGTGCGGTCGATTGGGAGGAACTCAAAAAGCAACTCCCCGCAGGCACGCCCAAGCCCGACGACAAAATGCTCCTGCCCGGCTCGCTGGTCTTCACGCCCCCGGACCATCCCGTCAACCTTCGAGGCCACGACCAGTGGTGGACATGGACCACCGGCGCAAACTGGCAACACCCGCAAGGCCCCGCCAGCACCATCGAAGGTAAGGACACGTATCCCGTCGTCCACATCGCATACGAAGATGCCGTCGCCTATGCCAAGTGGGCTGGCAAGCAACTGCCCACCGAAGCACAGTGGGAGTTTGCCGCCCGGGGTGGCCTTGATCGCAAGGTCAACGCATGGGGCAATGATCCCGTCGATCCCAAACGCTGCAACACATGGCAGGGCAACTTTCCCAACAACAACACTCAGGAAGACGGCTTCACGCTTGCCGCTCCGGTCAAGAGTTTTCCCCCCAACGGCTACGGTCTCTACGACACCGCCGGCAACGTCTGGGAATGGTGCAGCGATCTCTACCGCCCCGATACCTATACGCGGCGAATGCTCGAACTCGATCAGGCTGGCAAGAAAGGTCCGGACCGCGTGGTCGAGAATCCAAGCGGTGCCACCCAGAGCTACGACCCGCGCAATCCCAACTCGCCCGAGAGCCGCGTGCATCGCGGCGGATCCTTCCTCTGCAACGACAGTTACTGCGCCAGTTACCGACCTAGCGCCCGCATGGCCTGCCCGCCCGACACAGGCCTGCAACATCTTGGCATGCGATGCATCATGACCAATGACGCCTGGGAAGCACGCCAGAAGCAGGCCCGAATGGACCAGTCCACCCTCGCTCCAGTTCCTGAGAAATAACTCCGTCCCCCGTTGCCAACCACCCCGCGATCTGAATCCCAAAATCAATCGTTTTTTCTGACGCGGCAAGCACGCCGTGATAGAAGTCAGCGCGCCTGCATGCGCAGTGCTCTCGAACAATCAACGAACCTGCACGTTCACTTCGACACCCAAACAGCGTGATTTTGAGGACAACCGCTCCATCAACACGCCCAGGTTGCACCGCAATAGAAAGCAGCAGGCCAATCCTGCGCGACATGACGTTGCTCAACTCAACTTGATCATCATCAAGCAATCACGTTGCTCCATCCCCAAGTGAGGTGATTGCCCTGTTGCGGATAGTTGAGCGGTAATAAAATCTCGCATTAGAATCCATGCATGCATACCTTGGCCCACATTGCCAGTCTGGCAGCATCTGTACGGGTCTGTGGGGATCAATCAAGCAAAGGAGTCGTTATGGGTTGGTGTACGTTGCTTTCCGCAAAGAAACTGCTGGAGCACATGGGCCAGTCGCTGGCACTGGTTGCCACCGTTGCCGTTTCTCTCGTCGCCTCTTCGTCCGACGCGCTCGCCCAACAGGCCAAGCCCAACATCCTCGTCATCTGGGGCGATGACATCGGGCAGTTCAACATCAGCGCGTACAACATGGGCATGATGGGCTTTCGCACGCCCAACATCGATCGCATCGCCAAGGAAGGTGCGCTCTTTACCGACTGGTATGGCCAGCAGTCCTGCACCGCCGGCCGCGCGGCCTTCATCACAGGCCAGTCGCCCATCCGCACAGGCCTGACCAAGGTCGGTCTGCCCGGTGCGCCCGAAGGCATGAAGAAGGAAGACCCGACCATCGCCACGCTGCTCAGGGCCCAGGGCTACATGACAGGCCAGTTTGGCAAGAACCACTTGGGCGATCGCGATGAAATGCTGCCCACCGAGCATGGCTTCGACGAGTTCTTCGGGAATCTCTACCACCTCAATGCCGAGGAAGAACCTGAGAATTCCGACTATCCCAAGGACGCCGAGTTCAAGAAAAAGTTCAGCCCCCGGGGCGTGATCCACAGCTTCGCAGGCGGCAAGATCACCGATACCGGCCCGCTCACCCGCAAGCGCATGGAGACCATCGACGAGGAAGTCAACGCCAAGGCCCTGGACTTCATGGAACGGGCCGCGAAGGCCAACAAGCCCTTCTTCCTCTGGTGGAACTCCACCCGCATGCACATCTTCACCCACCTGAAGGCAGAGTCCGAAGGCAAGACCGGCCTTGGCATCTATGCCGATGGCATGGTCGAGCACGATGGCCATGTGGGCCTGGTGCTGGACAAACTCAAGGCCCTGGGCCTCGAGAACAACACCATCGTCATGTACTCAACCGACAACGGTGCCGAAACATTCACGTGGCCCGATGGTGGAACCACCATGTTCCGTGGCGAGAAGAACACCCAGTGGGAGGGTGGCTATCGCGTTCCATGCATGATCCGCTGGCCTGGCACCATCAAGCCAGGCACCATCATCAACGACATCGGCGCCCATGAGGACATGCTCCTGACCTTCGTCACCGCTGCGGGCGACACGACAGCCAAGCAGGACTTGCTCAAGGGTCGCGCCATCGGCGATCGCACGTACAAGGTCCACCTCGACGGCTATGACCTGGCCCCCGCCTTCCGGGGCCAATCCCCCTGGCCCCGCAGGGAGTTCATCTACTGGACCGATGACGGCAGCGTCGCCGCGTTGCGTTATGACAATTGGAAGATCACCTTCCTGCGTCAGGATGGCGAGGGCCTCAAGGTCTGGCAGGAGCCCTTTACCTCCTTGCGAGCTCCGATGCTCACCAACCTTCGCATGGACCCATTCGAGCGCGCCGAGCACGAGAACGCCATGGGCTATCAGCGCTGGTACCTTGACCGCATGTTTGTCATGGCTCCCGCCGGTGCGTTTATCGGCCAGTGGCTCCAGAGTTTCAAGGAGTTCCCGCCCCGCCAGAAGCCCGGCAGTTTCAACCTTGATCGCGTCATGGAAGCAGTGATACAGCAGGGCACGGGCCGGTAATCGGCGTTTGACCACTATCACAACCCATCCCGTCGCCCAAACGCGATGGGATGCTTTTTTGCAGAGACTGATTCTCCATTCGTCATCCTTAACAGAGGTCCAACTATGAAACTGTCCTCCTCGAATTTTCGCGTCGCCAACCTGGTGCTTTCCTCGTTGCTGTTCGTTGGGCTAAGCGCATGCTCCAGCGCGCCCACCGGCCACTCGCGACTTTCCGCTCTCGAGACACCAACCTCCGAACAGGCCCTCAAGGCCCTGATGGAAGACAACGCTCGCTATGCCGCGGACAAGCCAATCAACGCCCGCTCGCATAGCGCCCGTCGCGCCGAGGTCGCAGCCAGCCAGCGTCCCCTCGCCATCATCGTTGCATGTGCCGACTCGCGCGTTGGTCCCGAACTCGTCTTTGATCAGGACCTGGGCGATATCTTCGTCGTTCGCTCTGCTGGCAATGTCGTCGATGATGTTCAGTTGGGCAGCATCGAGTTCGCTGTGGAGCACCTGAACGCTCCGCTCATCGTCGTGGTGGGGCACGAACGCTGCGGCGCAGTCATGGCCGCTGTCAAGGGTGGCGAGGCCCCTGGCCACCTGGGCGCATTCCTTCGCCCCATCCAGCCCGCAGTGCAAAGCACCGAGGGGCAACCTGGCGACCGCGTCGATAACGCCATGCGTGCCAACGCGATGAACGTCGCGCGCCAGATCAGCGGCACCGGCCCAGTCATCGCACAGTACGTCCAGGAGGGCAAGGTCAAGGTCGTCGCCGCTCGCTACGACCTTGACACTGGTCGCATCGAGATACTCAAGTAGTTGGTCCTTAAAGTCCCAAATTCACCGTCACTTCGCCAGCAACCGGCGCAATCCATCCGCAGTCCATCTGGTGATGATCCTTTGCATTACTGCTCCGGAGTCCATCTCATGCGTCATCACCTGAACTTCTACATATCGACGGTATTGATGGGAGCGAGCGCTGCTTTAGGACTTGCACAGTCCCAGCAGCCTCAACCAGTCGAGCCTCTCGCCCCCTCCGCCCCCTCCCAGTCTCCGCCAGCGGCCCTGCCGCAATCAAACGATCCGGTGCTTCCGGATCTCGACGACGGCTGGCACTTCAAACTGACGCCCTACCTCTGGATTCCCGCCCAGGACGGGAACATCACCGTCAAGGGCAACTCGGCGCCAGTCGATCTTTCAGTCGCCGACACTTTCGACACCATCACCGACAACTTCAATCTTGGCCTCACCCTTCGAGGCGAGGCGACGCGCAAGCAGTGGTCCATCCTCGCCGACGTCATGTATCTCAGCCTTGAGGTTGACGATGTTCCGCTCCAATCCGGCCCGGCCTCAGTTCGCCAGGACCAGGGCATCTTCGAGTTTGGCGCAGCCTACGAACTCGCCAAGGGTTCTTTCTCCAGCGACTCGAACGCGTCAGCAACCTTCAGTTTCGCTCCGCTTGCCGGCGTCCGCATCCACTACCTCTCGCTCGAAATCGAACCAACAGGGGCCGCAGAAGTCTCGGGCGACAAGGGCTGGGCGGATGCCTTCGTCGGCTTCCGGACAAGCGTGTCTTTCACCGATTCCTTCTCAATCTTCGCTCGTGCCGATGTTGGCGCGGGCGGCTCAGACTTTACCTGGAACGCCCTCGCTGGCTTCGAGTACCGCTTCAACTCCTGGGGCTCGCTGCTCCTGGGGTATCGTGGCCTTGACATCGACTACAGCGATGGCTCTGGCCCGGACGAGTTCTCGTACGACCTGCTGCTGCACGGGCCATTCATCGCGATGGAAGTACGTTTCTAGGTATCATTGCCCTCGCAAAATCTCCTCACACGTGGGAATAAAGATACTATGAAAACTGTCCACCAGCGTCTGCTTTGTGTCGCCCTGATCAGTGCCAGCACCTTGGTCGGCGCATGTCGCAGCCAGCATGCAGTCCCTTCCACGTCTTCGTTGTCATCGTCAAAGGGTACCGATGTCGCCGCGCTCGCGTCGTGGAACGACACGACCTCCAGGCGTTCGATCACCTCCTTCGTCCAACGCGTCACCAACCCTAACTCGCCCGACTTTGTTCCACCCCAGGAACGCATCGCTGTTTTCGATAACGACGGCACGCTATGGGCCGAGCAACCGCTCTACTTCCAGTTCCTCTTCGCGATCGATCGCGTCAAGGCGATGGCTCCGCAGCATCCGGAGTGGACGCAGCAGGAGCCCTTCGCCTCCATCCTCCGGGGTGATATGAAAGCCGCCCTTGCCGACGGCGAGCACGCACTCCTGAAGATCATGTTCGCGACCCACGCCGGCATGACCACCGACGAATTCGAAGCCACCGTCAAGCAGTGGTTCGCAAACGCGAAGCACCCCACAACCGGCAGACCCTACACAGAAATGGTCTATCAACCCATGCTCGAAGTGCTGGCATACTTGCGCACCAACGGCTTCAAGACCTTCATCGTCTCGGGCGGCGGCATCGAGTTCATGCGTCCCTTTGCCGAAGCGACCTACGGCATTCCGCCCGAGCAGGTCGTCGGTAGTTCGGGCAAGCAACAGTTTGAGTTTCGCAATGGCGTTCCTGTCCTTATCAAGTCCGCCGAGATCGACTTCATCGACGACAAGGAAGGCAAGCCCGTCGCGATCCAGAAGCACATCGGTCGCCGCCCCATCGCCGCCTTCGGCAATTCCGATGGCGACCTTGCCATGCTCCAGTGGACCGCCGCTGGCTCCGGCGCCCGCATGTGCGTGTTCGTTCACCACACCGATGCTCAGCGAGAATGGGCCTACGACCGCGATTCGAAGATCGGTCGATTCGACAAGGGCTTGGACGAGGCGCAATCAAATCGCTGGGTCGTGGTCAACATGCAGTCTGATTGGCGCGATATTTTCCCCCCGTCATCGCGTCCGTAGCACCAATCAGCAAATGCACAGCAGTCAATCACGATTTGGTAGTCAGAATGTAAACCGTTCGAACGCTTCGAAGGATTTTCCAATGTTGACTCTCGCCCACACAAGTCGATCCCTCGCCGGCGCAATCGCCGGCTTGGCCTGCTCCGCAAGTCTGCTGGCGCTCCCGTTTGCACATGCAGCAGATCCTGCCCCTGTGCTCAACACCGACGCTGCGCTAAGCCTCCAGCCGCCAACCGATGAACCAGCAGCCACTATTCCAACTGCTGAAACCACTGGAAACGACATCGAGGAACTCGCCATGAAACTCTCGAACCCCGTCGCATCGCTCATCAGCGTGCCCTTCCAGTTCAACTACGACACGGGCTATGGACCAAACGATGCCGAGCGTCTCGTGCTGAATGTCCAACCGGTGATTCCATTCTCCCTGAGCGAAGACTGGAACCTCATCGTGCGCACCATTCTCCCGGTCGTCTATCAAGGCTCGCTGTCAGAATCAATCGAGAGCGAGTTTGGCCTGGGCGACACGGTGCAGAGCTTCTTCTTCTCGCCCAAGGAAAATGTCAACGGCTGGATTCTCGCCGTCGGTCCCGTCGTCCTCTGGCCAACGGGCACCGATCCGCTGCTGCGCTCCGAGCAGTTTGGACTTGGGCCAACCGCACTCGCGCTGCGTCAGGAGGGCGGCTGGACATATGGCGCACTGGTCAACCACATCTTCGGCATCACCGACAGCGACGATCACGCCGATGTGAACGCGACCTTCCTGCAACCCTTCGTTTCCTACACCTGGCCCAGCGCCACCACGGTGGGCTTCAACACCGAAACCACGTATGACTGGACGGGCGAGCAGTGGACCGTGCCGCTCAATGTCTTTGCGAGCCAATTGGTCAACTTCAGCGGTCAGCCGGTTTCGTTCTCGGTTGGAGGCCGATACTACGCCGAATCACCAGCCAATGGACCGGAGTGGGGCGTTCGCTTCGTCGTGACTTTCCTCTTTCCTCGCTGATCGATCTCGTTCCTGCCCTCTGTCTCAGTTGTCCCAATCTTGCTCTTTGCAAAGGAGTGTCAGACCATGATTCATTTTCCGCTTCGTTCTCGCTGCGTTGCCACAACATTCGCATGCTTCGTCGCTGCTTGCGTCCCCATCGCCGATGCCTGCACCCGCGCCCTCTACTTTGGCAAGGAAGGCCAGACCGTCACTGGCCGCACCATGGACTGGGCCGAGGACACGCTGACTGACCTTTGGATTTTCCCCCGCGGCATGGCCCGCGACGCGGGCCTCGCCAAGGGTTCGCTCACATGGACCAGCAAGTATGGCAGCGTGGTCGCATCCGTCTATGACGGTGCCTCCGCCGATGGCATGAACGAGAAGGGCATGGTCGCCAATCTGCTCTACCTTGCCGAGTCCAAGTACAGCGCCGCAGAAGATACCAGGCCCGCGCTCCTCATCTCCTCGTGGGGCCAGTACATGCTCGACAACTTCGCCACCGTGCAAGAAGCCGTCGATGACGCACGCAAGCAGGCCTATCGCATGGTCACTGTCACCGCACCCAACGGCGCCGCCGGCAGCGTCCACCTTTCTCTCTCCGATGCCTCCGGCGATTCGGCCATCTTCGAGTACATCGATGGCAAACTCGTGATCCACCATGGCAAGCAATACCAGGTGATGACCAACTCGCCCATCTACGACCAGCAACTCGCGCTGAACGAATACTGGAAACAGATCGGTGGCACCGTCATGCTCCCAGGCACCAACCGCGCAGCCGATCGATTCGCACGCGCCTCGTTCTACGTCAACGCCTGCAAACAGTCCGCCGAGCCGCGCGAGGCCGTCTCCAGCGTCTTCAGCGTCATGCGCAACTGCTCGACGCCTCGCGGCATCAGCACGCCCGAAACACCCAACATCGCTTCGACCATCTGGCGCACAGTGAGCGATCAGAAGCAGAGAATCTACTACTACGAAAATACCGCCAGCCCCTCGGTTGTCTGGGTCAAACTGACAGACATCAACTTCGCGGATGGCTCGGGCACTCGCAAACTGACCCTGGTCGGCAACCCCGACATCGGCGGCAACCAGACCGCAAACTTCGTCAAGGCCGAACCTTTCAAGTTCCTCGCGCCGCATTGATGCTGCCCGACAATGCTCGCTTCTTGCCTGCGCCTTGAGCCCAGACTCTATTGGACCGGACAAGCCACGCGCTGACTTTCATTCGTTCCTGTTGGTGCAACAAACGCCGCAGGACTATTCGCGGCATTCTTCATACAGCCGTTAATTTTTCCTGCAACGTGGCTACCTTTCCCAAGTCTCCGGAGGAATGGATGCCGACGGCTCGAACACGACAATTCATGACGCCCGCCTCGGCACGCGCTAAGTCACATCCGGGCTTGAATCGCCTTACCATCGAGGATCGTGCCGCACACGCCTGCTATCGGTTCGTGGTCTCATTTCCCCCTCATCTACCGCCAGTACGTCGAGGACTTCGAGCTTTCGCCCGGCAAAACCATCCTTGACCCCTTCTGCGGCACTGGCACAACGATTATCGAAGCAAAGAAGCTTGGAATTCGTGGTGTTGGCCTTGAAGCTAATCCATTAGCCGCGTTTGCAGGGCGTACCAAATTGGATTGGAAACTCTCTCCCACAGTGCTTCGCTCCCTGGCTGAATCTCTGCGTGATACAACGCTGACTCAGTTGGAACGTGAATGCGTAGCCGATCTCGATCCGTTTGAAAACATGCGATCGCCTCAGCCCACATCAAAGCTGCGAAGCCTTGACCCTATGGCGATGGACCTTCTGCTTGCAAACTCCATAAGCCCCAAGCCGCTCCACAAGGCATTGGTCCTGCTTGAAGCGATTGAGGCGTTCAAGGGACGGCGCGGGTACGAACACGCTCGTCTCGCACTGGCTCGCATCGTGGTCGAGACATCTTCGAATCTCCACTTTGGACCAGAAGTAGGTGTCGGCCCTGCCAAACCCGATGCCCCGGTGGTCGATCCGTGGTTTCGTGCGGTGACAGAGATGGCAACCCATCTGGAAACGTTGAGAGAGCACGCGAGCGTGGATTCTCACGTCTACTTCGCTGATTCTCGATCAGCCGCTGCGCTACTCGAACCAGCCAGTATCGATGTCGTCTTCACCTCTCCGCCCTATCCCAACGAGAAAGATTACACCAGAACCACAAGGCTTGAATCAGTGCTCTTGGGCTTCCTATCAAGCAAGGAAGAGTTGCGGAACTACAAGAAAGGTCTCATCCGATCCAATACCCGCACGGTATACAAGGCCGATACAGACGATCTTCTCGTTGCTGACAACGTCGAAGTTCAACGCATCGCCGCCGAGATTGAGCGGCGACGCATCGAAATGGGCAAGACCAGTGGCTTTGAGAAGATGTACCACCGCGTCACAAAGCTCTACTTTGGCGGCATGGCGCGACACCTCGCGGATATTCGCCCTGCGCTCAAGCCCGGAGCGATGCTTGGCTACGTGGTCGGCGATCAAGCTTCGTACCTGCGAGTCATGATTCGCACGGGCGAACTGCTGGCCGACATCGCCAGACAGCTTGGATACGAAGTGGTCCGGATCGATCTTTTCCGCACACGAATTGCGACAGCGACCAAGGAACAACTTCGCGAGGAAACGCTCGTCCTGCGCTGGCCGGGCTGAATTTGAAAGGGCGAGTGCATGGCCAAACGTGCAAACCGATACGAAAGCCTAATCGAGCACGTCTTCTTCTCGAAGCGCAAGCCAGGGGACAGGGCTGTTGAGTTTTCGCGTGAGGATATTGCAGCGTCGGCAAAGCAAGTCGGTATTCAACTCCCCAAGAATCTTGGGGACGTCATTTACAGTTTTCGATATCGAGCACAACTTCCCGAGCGTGTGCGCGACGCGGCACCAAAGTCGATGTTCTGGATCATCCTCGGTACCGGCCCTGCGAAGTATAAATTTCTCGCCGTGAAGTCCGACCGATTCTTGCCGAGCGAGAGTCTGATTCGGACGAGCATTCCAGATGCCACACCGGGCGTCGTTGCTCAGTACGCATTGTCTGATGAGCAAGCCCTGCTCGCGAAACTGCGTTACAACCGGCTCCTCGACATCTTCACGGGTCTTGCCTGCTACTCGCTGCAGAGCCATCTTCGCACCACCGTGCCCAGCATGGGTCAGTTGGAGGTTGATGAACTTTTATGTTGGGCTGGATCGATTCGGTGCTCACACAGTTCTGCCAGTGCAGGCAAAGGGTGGTTCCGACAGCCTTGGCCTCGTGCAGGTGCTGCAGGATATTGAGATGTGTATGAGCAAGTTTCCGACGCTCATCTGTCGCGCAATCGGCGCGCAGTTTATCGATGCAGCGACATTGGCCTTGTTCGAGTTCATTGCTACCCGGGATGACCCGCGAGTTGTTCAGGAGCGTCACTACAGGCTCGTGCCGCCCTCTGAGATATCTAAGGATGAACTGGCCCAATACAGAAAAATTGCAGAATCCTCACGACACGAGGCTACTTCGGGTCATTAAGTCGAGTCGGAACGATTCCTCGCCCTTCGGTCCCACCCTATCTACACTCGCCCACTATGAAGGTCATCTGCGATCGCGGCGCCCTGATGGACGCTATCAACCTCGTTTCCGGAGCCGTCGCGGCTCGTTCACCCAAGCCCCAACTGGGCTGTGTCAAAATCGTCGCCAGCAAGTCGGGCGGTGCGGGCGAACTCACCCTCTCCGCAACCGATGCCGAGATCGCCCTCAAACTTTCCATCTCTCAGGTCGACGTGCAGCGGGCGGGCGAGGTCCTGATCCCCGCCGACAAACTTCGCGCAATTGTCTCCGCCGAAGACGGCGAGCCGACTCTCACGCTCGAGTCCGATGGCGAAATGTGCAGCATCAAGGGCGCCGATGCCCACTTCAAGGTCTATGGCTATCCCGCCGCAGACTTCCCGCCCATTCCCGACTTTGCCGATGTAGTGACTGGCAAACTCGATTCTCCCAAGGCCAAGGCGGTGCTCACGCATCCCGCCGGCAGCCTCAGCCAACTGGTTTCACGCACGCTCTTCGCGACTGCTCGCGAGACCAGCCGCTATGCGATCAATGGCGTGCTCTTCAAGCGCGACGGCAAGCGGCTTGAGATGGTCGCCACCGATGGCCGCCGACTCGCCCTGGCTCGCGCTCCGCTCTCCAATATAGGTGGCGGC
>CAYRPC010000092.1:0-12759 GCA_964425995.1 uncultured Phycisphaeraceae bacterium | reverse complement strand
CTTCTCGACCACGCCAGGGCGAGGCGGGCGAACAAGCGGGGCGGCGGGCGGGTGTACGTGGCGGGAGAGGGAATCGACGGGGGACAATCGGCCAGCGCAGCGGACAACCGCAGGGAATTGGATGATGGGCTGGATGTTCTCGACCTGGATGATGCGCTGCATGGACTTGCGACGCTCTATCCCAGGGCGGCGCGGGTCGTGGAGCTTCGCTTCTTTGGCGGGCTGAGTGTCGCGGACGCTGCGGCGGTGCTTGGGACAGCAGAACCAACGGTCGAACGGGACTGGGCCCTGGCGCGCGGGTGGCTCAAGCGTAAGCTGGGTGAAACTTCGGGTGATAGACAGGGCGAGAGTTGAGGTCGCACGCGCGTTGTTGTTCGGCGGTTTGGTGTGGCGAATCCGTGGCAAGGCAATCGCACAAATGGAGTCTTTCAGCGTGTCTCCTTCTGCGGACAAGTCTGCGCCGAACAGATCGGTGCCCCTGCACGAGCGGGTGGCTGCCTCGCTAGACAGCGCGGGCGATGCGACCGGGGCGGAGCTGCTTTCGCTGCTGCGTGGACGTCACTCTGGCGATCTGGAGCTGATGGACGAGTTGGAGGAATTGCTGACGGGGGATGGCTCGAAGGTGCCTGTGCTCGACGGTCCGATCACGATTGGTCCTGGAGCATCGGGAACGATGCTGCGCTCCGTGATCGTCAGGATAGCGCAGGCTGAAGTTGCATCGGAGGGACCAACGCTGCCGCTGGGCGAGGGCCCGCTTGAAGTCATGCCTGTCATGATCGGGAGCTACGTGGTGGTTCGCGAGCTTGGGAGGGGCGGGATGGGCGTGGTCTATGAGTGCGAGCAAGCCGAGCCACGCCGGCGCGTTGCTGTAAAGGTTCTGCGATCTGGGATGGGATGGGGCGGATCATCGGGGACGTCTCGCCTGGATTCGAGGCGCGAAGCGCAGGTCCTGGCTCGGCTGGCCCATCCGGGGATCACTCGCGTCATCGAGGCGGGTGTGGATGCAGCGAGCGGGCGAACATTTTTCGCTATGGACTTGGTGGGCGGGACGAACCTGCTGCGTCATGCCGGGGAGGCCAACCTCTCGATTCGCGAACGTGTCGAGCTTCTCGCGCGCGTGTGCGATGCTGTGGAGCACGCTCATCGCAAGGGCATTATTCATCGGGATATCAAACCATCCAATATTCTGGTCGAGCCCGCGTCGGATCGGGATGGAACGTCCCGCGACGAGTTTGCGCGGGTTGGCCAGCCGCGCGTCATGGACTTTGGAGTGGCGAAGCTGACGCGGGCGGAGGGGGAAGCGGCGCAGGAGCAGTCGCTGCTGATGCCTGGGAGTTCTGCGATTGTGGGAACGCTGGGGTATATCAGCCCGGAGGCGTTGTCTGGCGACTCGCACAATGTCGACACGCGCGCGGATGTGTATGCGCTGGGAGTGGTGCTGTACGAACTATTGACGGGACAGGCCCCGATCTCGCTGCAAGGGGTTGCGTTGTCCGAGGTTGCGAGGCGGGTCTGCGAAGCAAGCGTGCCGATGCTCCGCGCGCACGATCCGCGTCTTCGGGGCGATCTTGAGATCGTGGTGCTCAAGGCGATGGCGAAGGCTCCGGAGTTGCGATACGGGAGCGCGGGCGAACTCGGGGACGATCTGCGCAGATTCCTTCGCAAGGAACCGATCGTTGCCCAGCCAGCGAGCGCGGCGTATCTGGCCCGCAAGTTTGTCTCACGCCATCGTGTGGTGAGCGCGTTGGGTCTGGGTCTGGTCGTCGCGCTCGTTGCGGGGCTCCTCACAACGCTCGTGATGATTTCGAGGGTGGAGCGGGCTCGCACGCAGGAACGGTCCCAGCGTGAGATCGCCAACGCCATTCGCGGGTATCTCGTGCAGGACCTGATCGGCGCAGCCAGTCCGAGCGCGATGGGCAAGGATGCCAAGATCGTGGACGTGCTGGGCAAGCTTGCGTCGGAGGTTGACACGCGATTCCAGGGCCAGCCCGAGTTGGAAGGACGCGTGCGACATGAGCTTGCAACAGTTTTCAACGGGCTGGGCATGTACGAGGAGTCGCTGCAGCAGAGCAAGGCCGCGCTGACGCTGCTGGAATCAAGCCTACTCAAGGACAACGCCGCGTGCATCGCCTCGCTGTTTACGCAGGCAACGACGTTCCAGAACAAAGGGGACGCGGTGAGCGCGGAGCTTATCGCACGGGATGGGCTCGCGCGCGCGGAGCGCACGCTTCCTCCGGACGACGCGTTCCGCGCGCGGCTGGAGAGCCTGCTGGGCGCGTCCTTGCACGCTCAAGGGAAAACCGACGAGTCGATCTCGATCCTTTCGTCTCTGCTGGCGAGGGTTGAGTCTGTCCGGGGATTGGAGTTCGACGATCGCTGCGCGTTTCGCGTCCAGTACGCCGCTGCGCTTCAGCAGGCCAAGCCCCCGAGGCGCGAGGAAGCGATCGAGCAGTACCTGGGCGTCATCGCGCTGTGTGAGGAAGCCAACTGGCCCGAGCATCCCGCGTCGATCGCGGCGCGGAACAACATGGTCTCGCTGTTGATCGCGCTGAAGCGTTATGAGGATGCGTACGAAGCGATCAAGCCGCTGCTGGGGTTGATCGAAAGGTCAATGCCCCGCGAGCACCCCGCGCATGGGTTCGCGGCACTCACGATGTCGAGGGTGCAGGCCAATCTGGGACACACCCAAGAGGCGTTTGACTGGGCGGTGCGAGCGGTGGAGGCGTTGACGTATGCCATGGGAGACTCGACATGGCAGACGGAGCGGGCGTGCAGCAACGCGGCAACCACGGCCCGCGCACTTGGGGATCCTGCTCAGATTGAGACCTGGTCGATTCGCACTGTCGCGAGCAGACTTCGCAACGCGTCGCGAGCCGAGTTGTCCACGACGGTGAAGGTTTTTGAGGAGAACGCGTCGCCTCGCTGGGCGACGCCTGAGGAGCTTCTGGATTCGGTGTTGGCACAGCGCGACGAGCTTGTCCCCGTGGAGCATGCCAAGCGGGGGCGGTTCCTCGTGAATCTGGCGTGGGCGTGTGCCCGCTTGCAGCGTTCCGTGGCTTCTCGCAGTGCGCTGGACGAAGCGCAGCGTGTGACACTTGAGCAAGAGGAATTGTTGATTCGCGATGATGTGGCCAATGAGCTTGCAGGGATTCGGGATACTGGGGGTGTTGGGAAGTGACGGGGCGACGTCAACGCGGGACGCGCAACACTTGCCTACTTCTCGAGTGCTGACGAAGCCCTCTTCGTGCTAGCGGAGTTCATCGATGGCGTGATTTACGAATCGCTCACGGCGGGAACGTTCGCGTGGCTCTGCTCAAACCCGAATCCTGATCCAGCCTGAGTGAGAGTTTTCGGCGAACAATCCGGCCTCTGCTTGGGAGGCCATTCGATGAAGAAGAGCAGGTTTACGGAAGAGCAGATCGCGTTCGCATTTCGGCAGGCGCAGACGGGGAGTCCGATCGTGGAGGTTTGCCGGAAGATGGGCGTGTCGGAGCAGACGTTCTTTCGGTGGAAGAAGAAGTTTGCCAGGATGGGTGTGGCCGAGCTGCGTCGGCTCAAGCAGCTTGAAGAGGAGAATCGGAAGTTGAAGTCGCTGGTGGCGGACCTGTCGCTGAACAAGGCGATGTTGCAGGACGCCTTGCGGGGAAAACCCAATCTGCATATTGGCGCCTGATCGTCGGCGATCCATGGTGCGCAAGGCACGCATGGCGTGCCAAGTCAGCGAACGACGAGCATGTCGAGTACTCCATCAAGCGCGTTCGGTGTAGCGGTACGAGTCGATGGCGGACGATCAGGCGGTGTTGCGCGGCAGTGACCTGCCCCCCTTTAATCGATCCAGTTCCAGGTTCTGCAATCTGGTGGATGGACCAACGAGGGATTCCGATGGGCAAGCAGGTCAACGATGGCCCCGAGCAGTCGACTTGTGCCCTTCTCGACACGTCCGTTCGGCTTCGAATGTCGCGCAGTTCAGAAGTGCGAACGACCGGACCAAGCCGCGATAGTTTCGAATCCACGCGCAGATAGAGGCGGTGCATCCGAACCCCAAAGGAGCACCGATGCCCGAAGCCCGTTCGCCATGGCGGAAGCAAATCTACCCGTGGCTTCCAGCCTTCGCTGCCGCCGCACACTTTTTTGAGCAGTACTTCACGCGCTCCCAGTCTCGCTCCCACTTCTTCCTCCAGGCGAACGCCCGCTTGCAGTGAGCGCAGGGCTTGGTGGGCAGGTGATGGTTGGGCACGCAACGGTCCTTCGATGACGGCTATGGGATGCGATCACGATCGTACGATTCACTGTAACGCCGCGTACTTCCGCTGTCGCTTCGAAACGCCCTCCATCTGATCTGCCACCCAGCGACGTACCACATTCTACTTCCGTAGTTGGATCTGTTCTTCGTGCCGCAGAGGCTCACGGGCTGAGGTGGTGCTGAGCCATGCTCCGCACCACCACGAGATCCAATCAGGGACATAGACTTCGGAAATAACTGTGGGGGCAGGTCAGAGTGTTCCTCCACATAAAGGTACCGTATCCGTGACGAGACGGTTCTAGTCTGACGGAAGAAAAACCCAAAGCGCTGGACGTCCGCAGTTGCAATGCACGGCTCTGCCGAGTAAGCCCAGACCAGAAGCGCTTAAGAAAACAGCGGACCTTGCCGCATCCAGAAAACCTCTCGCGTCATGAGTGCGAGGCCCATCGATGCGATTTGTGACGCTGGGAACCGGATGAAAGATCATCTCGACTCCGGACGCTCGCTCTGTCTCCGCATCTTGAAGCTGATCCAGTCGCTGCACGGTCTCGTCAAGTAGTGTGCCATCAAGCTCCGAACGCCGCAATACCGCATCGATCTCTGCTACACCTGGACGAGACAACGTAGGAAGAGTCAATAGTCCAACGAATGACCAGAGCGTGAAGATTAAGCTCATTTCGACGACACCTGCTGCGGTCCCAAGTCGTTCGGACCCGACAATCAAGGCAGCAACAGCAACGCCGAGCCAAGTAAACGCCACAGCTAGGATTCTGCCCCGTTGCCAGCTTCCGGTTTGGATGGCTGCCTGACGACGGCGAAGCATGATCGCAAAGCCTGGCTGCCCAAGCACTCCCAACCAGTGCTCGGGCATGAGAACCCCTCTGGGGCGGGACACGCCGATGAAGCCACCGGTGAAGCCCTCGTCATCGCTTGCAACACACTCAAATGGGATCGATGGTCCTAGACTTTTTCGGAGAGCATGGTCCATGCTCGCGCGCTTAAGCCGCGCGATCAGACGCGAGAGTGGGCCACGAGCAAGGAGCAGAACAATCGAGAGGCTCATCGCCGCAACGATGGCTCCCGCCACTCCGAACGATCGTCCGGCGAAAATCAGGCATCCGCCGATGAGCGCGAGCATCGTGCTGTGCACCGCGATTCCGCGAAGCAGCGTACCGACGAACTTCAGGAATGGTGGATGCAACCGACCGAAGCGTCGTGGGAGGACATAACCGCCCAATAAATCGAAGGGCAGTTGCAGCGCCGCGTATATTGCCAGGAAAGCGCCCACCATGAAGAGCTGGCCGCTCAATGAGGGATCAAAGCTTCTCGCCGCCTTCGCTGGGAGATCGAGCGCCAAGGCTGTGACGGCAGCAGAAACGATCGTGCCGACTGCCGAGATGCCCAACCAGAGGCGTGCGCGACCATAGCCACTGTTTGAGATGCCCGAGGCGCGAGGCTTCAGAGTTGAAGACGCCGGGCTTCCCTCAGCAGCCCGCTTGATTCCACGGAGCATCCCACCGAACACGATGTTGTGGAGTGGCAGCACGCTGTACCAATATGCGAGGCCCAAGAAGCCCTTGGGCCTGAAGCGTGCGACCATTGTGAGTCGTGTTTTGCCAAGAGCTTCCTGAGGCACAATCGAGAAGCTAAGCGTCGCAATGCCTGGCAGTTTCATCTCCGCGAGCAGCGAAAGCGAACAGTCGCGTTCCAAGCCGACCACTCGCCAGAAGTCGAGGCTCTCGCCAAACTCCACACGGTCGGGGTGTCGCCGGCCGCGGCGCAGCCCCGGCCCGCCGACAAGTGTGTCCATCCACCCACGAATCCGCCAGAGCAAGTCGCCCGCGTACCAGCCGTGGCCGCCACCGATCCGGCACACGGCCTGAAAGACCCGCTCAGCATTGGCGGCAACGACGATGGACCGCGCATCAGTGAAAACCTTCCCTCCAGCCCAGGAAGGATCTCCAGCGATGGGACCCGCGACTGACCAGCGTGTTTCGACATTGTTCGTGTGCACTCTAGCAAGAGCTCTGCGGATCGCCTCGCGCGCGCTCAGTGGCTCGTGCGGCATGAGCCTCTGCACCTCATCATTCGTCACGACGACACGGTTGCGCAGCCCATCTGCGAGCGGGCGGGCAATCTGATATGACACCGGGGTGACCAGGCTGATCCATCCCGAACTGAGTCGAGGTGTCAACAGCGGAAGGGGAATGATCACCCGGCGAGGAATCCGCAACTCTTCGGCCATGATTCGCATGAGTTCGCGGTATGGGAGAACATCCGCGCCGCCGATCTCCAAGGCCTTTCCCGCCGTCTCGGGAACCTTCAGGCATCGAACCAACCAGTAAAGCACGTCAGCGACCGCGATCGGTTGGGATTCAGTCTTCACCCACGACGGCGTCACCATGACTGGAAGGCGTTCGACGAGATAGCGAAGAATCTCGAAGGACGCAGATCCCGAGCCGATAATCATCGCCGCTCGAAACGAGGTCACCGGCACTCCGGTCGACGCGAGAACCTGCTCTACCTCACGGCGCGAGCTTAGGTGCTGACTGAGGCCCTTGCCCATCTCGCCAAGGCCGCCAAGATAGACGATCCTTTCAACTCGGGCTGCTTCGGCCGCGTTGGCGAACACGTCGGCAAGCTTCCGATCGTGCTGGGCGTACTCGGCTCCACTGGTCTGCATGGAGTGCACGAGGTAATAGGCCGCCGTACAGCCTGAAAGTTGTTCCGAGAGCGAGGCCGAATCGGATAGGTCGCTGCATTCGACGGTGAGCGCGGGGTGATGCCGCCAAGTACGCTCGTCAAGTTTTCGAGGCTCGCGGACAATGCAGCGGACTCGGTATCCAGCGTCAATAAGGGCGGGAACGAGCCGTCCGCCGATGTACCCGGTCGCGCCCGTCACCGCAACAGTCTGTTGAACTGGCGCGTCAGCCGTCATGGTGTTTGGCCTCGACTCAGCGAGCCCGCCACCAGCAAACTGAACAGTGGCGATCTAGTCGAAAGCGAGACCGACGGCCATCGCCCACACTTGATGTGGGCTCGAGCATCAAGCGACGAGATCAGGGGAGAGAGTACACGATGCCGCTGGCGCAGCAATCGACGGACGCTTAGGAGGCTCGCAAGCCCAGCGACTGTGAGCGCCAAATCGCCCTTCTCGGCCTCCAGTGACCACGGCCGGCCGTCGAGCGTTCCCTCTAGACGACCGACCAGCGTCAGTTTGGGCGGGTGCCAAGGTCCTTTGTGCGAATCTTCATCGTGCCGCTCAGAACCCACTCGGCGTGCTCAGCTTTGGCTCCTGTGCCGCTGGGAATTTTGATCCGCATGTCTTGAAACTCATACGTGATCTCTGCGCCGCGACCGGTCAACCGATCGTAAAGACCAACGGCAAGGTCGGGCCATGAGTTCGTTTGGACAGGCTCAGCCATTTTCAAACTCTCCTTGCAGATCGTCCGATCAACTTTGACGTCGAGATCACTCAACGCGGTAGTCGCAATTATAGTCGCCCGGACCTGAGACGCTGGGCCACCGAGCGCTTAGCCGAACCTCTCCGTCCACCCGAGAACGAGAGAGCCAGAGAGGATTTCAGAGCCTTAATCCCAAGACACATCATGTCCTGACCGCTGGCCTCTGTAACGATCTCGAATCGAGAGCGCAAGGCCTGCGAGGGTCGGAATCGCCAAAGCAAGCGGATTGTGCGGGGTTATGGCCAACTAGCCGCGGCGATCCAAAACGGGCCGACAGTAAACCAAACGCCCCCGCCGTGGGGCTGCGCTTGTCCCCGATACTGTGCCGACCTCAGGGTGAGCTTTTTAGCTTCATCCGGCCGCCGACTCTTGAGCCTTGGACGCAGCGAACTCCCTGGGGCTCAGGTTGCCCAGGGCGCTGTGGGGTCGATCCCTATTGTAATAACGATGCCACGCCTCCACCTTCTCCCGCGCGTCCTCGGTGGACATGAACCAGTTTTCGTTCAAACACTCCGCACGCAACCTCCCATTGAACGCTTCGATCAGCCCGCAGATTTCAAGGTGGGTCCTGGGCGTTCCGGGCCGGCTGAAGTCCAGACGAACGTGGTTCTGACCTGCCCCCCAGAATCGTTATAAATCGCGTCTGGAGCCAGTATTGTTGGCGTGTGATCGGTATGTTGGCCTGGACACTGATTCGGCAGGGTGTGAACTATCTCTGTCGGCTGCAGAACCGATGGGAACCCGACGTGCTAATGGATCGTGGAATGCACCTCGTTCGGATCGTGTGATACCTGCCGACCAGCGACCTGAAGCCATCCAAAGCATGTGGTGCGGGAGCGTGGCAACCACACAGAAGATCAGAAACGATAAGGCAATCGCATCGGCCCGATTCCCGTGTGCGTGATTGTCAGCTCCAGACACGATCACGGCAACAACGAGCACGATTATCACCGAGGGCACGAGCAGCGGGACAGACTCCCAATGAACACGCACCGCGTTGGCGAGGTGACGCGAGTGAACCGGCCGGCCCGGCGTGAACGCACGCAGGCAATGTCCAAAGGCGTGTATCGCCAGGAAATACGATCCGATCGCTACCAAAGGCGGCGCAATCACACTCAGCGCTACCACCGCTCCAAGCGTTGTCCACTCCTCGACCAGTCCGTTGCAACGCGAACGTAGCGACGCCGCGAGAACCAATCCGACGCCGAGCAGCATTAGGACTGCCGCGAGGATTGCGACCGTCGCGGGCAGGGGATCCTCCAAGGGACGGACGAGCCGAACGATCGAAGCAAACGGAGCCACTGAGGCCGATGGCTGAAACGCGAACGGGCTGAAAAGTACCACCAAACCGCGCCCAAGGCCAACGAGGTGGTCGCCCCAGGCGAGGCCCACACGACCGCGTGTCCAGACTGAATCGCTGATGCCAAAGTGATGGGCAGCAAGAAACAGAAAGCATATAACCGTCGTCGCAGGGACCGCGAAGTAGGCGCCAACGCACGCCATCAGCACGAGCGTGTAAGCCGCGAACCGCTGGGCAATGATCCGCCAGTTCGGTGATGTCCGCCATATGGCCGCCAAGTCATAAGCGCCGTGCGGCATGCCCAAGATAAAAAGGGCAGCGACCCAGAGCCAAGCACCCGACATTGGCGATGGCTTCAAGATAAGGCATGTGCAGAAAACCACTAGGAGAAGCAAAACAGCCGCGTACCCGCCCTTGATCCGAAGCGGTGAAAACTGCTTGGATCGACGGCGGGCAGCGGCGTCAACAGCTGAACTCTTCGTGGTCGGCATTATGCACAAACGCTCGATGAAGAGCGTTGTAGGTTTTGCAGCCTACCGACCACCCTCTTTGTTGTGCTCGGCAAGGGCGTACACGCCCGCGAAGCAAGCCAGACCGAAGCCGACCTTGTTGATCACGTCAGCAATGTTGTAGCAGATTTCGCGGATCGACTCGCCCGAGGGGCCCGCAAGCGCCATCAGGAAGCCGATCGGGTAGATCGTCCAGCCCACAAGAATGAACACACGGAGCGTCTTGAGAGACTTGACGATCGATGGCGGCTGGGTGGCCATCTGCTGATTCAGCTTGGTATAGAGAACAAAGACAATGTAGAACCAAGCAAGGCACGAAGCGATGTAGAAACCCCACCATTCCGGCGAGCCGATCTTCGAGACCTCGGCAATCCACGCCAAAACGAGCATGGCAACCGCCGCGCCAACCAGTGAGCGGAACAACCCCTTGGACTTGTTGCCAAGGTTGAGCAGGAGCGGAATCTCAAGCACCAGCAGCGGCACCGTGATCATCCAGTCAATGTAGCGATAAGCAACCGGAAACTGAGCGATCACCTTGCCGGGAATTCGCTCGCCGTTAGCCGTGAACAAGCTCGCGACCTGACCGATGTAAATGTCTGACATCCGGAAGTAGTGGTAGCACGCGACGCCGCAGATGATGCCCGCAACGACCATGACCGAGCGATATGCCTTGGGCACGCTACCGGCCATGAGCCAGAAAAAGGCGGTACCCGCGCCCATCGCTACAGTGCTGATCCAGAACAGATACATAGTAACGCCCTCCACAGAAAGCCCTGCGTTTAGGGCGATGGAGGTGTCTGATGCCAACGTAAAATTCATGCAAATATCCCTTTGAAAAAAGACAGTGTGCGGTCCTGAAGTACAAAGACGTCGTGTACCACGCTCATGGACCCAGTGATGACGCGGCAGTATGGTAGCTTGACCAACCCCCAATCGTTGTACCACATTCTACTTCCGTAGTTGGATCTATTCCTCCTGCTGCAGAGGCGTGCGCAGCGGAGCACGGCTCTGCGGCGGCGCTCGTCGCCGTGGGCTCTGTACCACTCGTCGCTACGGTCGCGATCACCTGCGATACCGGCGGTCGATGCCTCAGGCTGCTGTGCGGCCTGATCGTGTTGTAGTGCGTGCTGCCACTGCTCGATCCGCACCTTGCCCCGCTGGTGAGCGGCACGAGAGCGCGGATGTCGCATTGCACCCCCATCGGCAGGAGGTGCATCTTGACCCATCGATCCCCTTGTTCCAACCAATCCCCAACTTCCAATCGATCACAACTCTCCAAACCAGCATCGCCAGCTGCGTTGCACCCTCCAAGATGGATGCGGCGGGCTCGGCCGCGCCGAGCCTCGACCAGCATGATGCCTGATCAGTCGTTGACTGGATAGTCGAGCCGACCTGGACGACAGTCTCGCTCAGTTCATCGCGTCAGAGTTCGAAGGGCCTCGGCAAATCGCCGGGGCCCGGTTTGTTGATGGGGTGGGGTGGCCACCACGTCTGCTCCGCCTGCGTCTCTACCGTGTTGGCATGTCCGATCCTGCCGAACATGTCACTCAACTTCTTACCGCGGCGGATTGTGGCGACCAGAGCGCGGCGGGCCGACTCCTTCCCTTGGTGTATGAACAGCTCCGGGCCGCGGCACAATTGAACATGGCCCGCGAGAGACCCGGGCACACGCTGGCCGCGACTGCGTTGGTTCATGAAGCCTATTTGAAACTCGTCGGTCCACGCGAGGTTCCCTGGCAGAATCGGGCCCACTTCTACGCCGCCGCCGCCGAGGCGATGCGACAGATTCTTCTCGATCATGCCAAGGCTCGTGGGCGACGCAAGCGTGGTGGCGAGCGGGGGCACGTTTCGATTGATGATGTCGCTTCAATCGTCACAGACGGCCAAGCAGGGGCGACCAACGCCCCAAGTCTGGAACAGGCCACCGACCATCCCGATTTTCTTGCCCTCGACGATGCCATCCGTCGCTTGGAGGCCAGAGACCCGCGCGTGGCTCAGGTGGTACACCTGAAGTATTACGCGGGTCTTGAGATCGCCCAGGTAGCCTTGGTGCTGGGTGTCTCAGAGCGCACGGTCAAGAATGACTGGGCGTTCGCCAAGGCCTGGTTGGAGCGGGCCTTACGGGACAATGACGTTGGCGACGACGCTGACGATCAAGGCAGGAAGACGCGGAGCAAGCCATGAACGACGCACGCTGGGAACAGATCAAACGAGTTTTCAACGCCGCGATGGAACGCCCGCAGGCCCAACGCGCGGCCTTCCTCGATGCCGAATGCCAGGGTGATGCTGAGCTTCGCCGCGAGGTCGAGTCATTGATTCAATCCGCGCGCCCCACGCAGTCTCCCGGCGCGGTTCGCACGGCGGGGGCCGCGGCGGCGATGGCGGATGTAACGACGTCCAGCCTTGTTTTTACGCCGCTGACCGAGAAGGCTGGCACCATTATCGGGCCATACAAGCTCCTTCAGATCATCGGCGAGGGCGGCTTTGGCACGGTGTTCATGGCCGAGCAGAGCGTGCCCGTGCGCCGCAAGGTCGCGCTCAAGATCATCAAGCTGGGCATGGACACGCGCCAAGTCGTCGCCCGCTTCGAGGCCGAACGGCAGGCCCTTGCGATCATGGACCATCCGCACATCGCAAAGGTGCTCGATGGTGGTGCGACGCCGCAGACGTCCGAAGGTGGCCCGGGTGGCGAAACAACTACGGGCGGTGGCCGGCCCTACTTCGTGATGGAGTACGTAACCGGCGACCCTATCACCCTTTTCGCGAGTGCGCACAAGCTCACCATCCGCGAGCGGCTTGATCTGTTTGCGCAGGTCTGCGCTGCCGTGCAACACGCGCACATGAAGGGCGTCATCCACCGCGACATCAAGCCCGGCAACGTCCTCGTCAGCATGACCGATGGCAAGCCCTTCGCCAAGGTCATCGACTTCGGCATCGCTAAAGCCACCGCCCAGCCGCTGACCGAGAAGACTCTCTTCACCGAGCACCGCCAACTCATCGGCACGCCTGAATACATGAGCCCCGAGCAAGCCGAGGGCAGCGCGGACATCGACACCCGCACCGATGTCTACGCGTTGGGCGTGCTGCTCTACGAACTGCTCACCGGCCTCACCCCCTTCGACGGCAAACGCCTTCGCAGCGCGGCCTACGGCGAGATGCAACGCATCATCAAGGAAGAAGAGCCGCCGATGCCGAGCGTGCGGATCAGCCGTGGCACAGGCGTCCCGCTTGTGATCGGTCCAG